>JASHSS010000413.1 GCA_030038565.1 Bryobacteraceae bacterium | reverse complement strand
CCCATGCCTGGGAACTGGGATCCCTGTCCGGGGAAGAGGAATGCGGTTGGGGGTGTCAAGAAGGAATTATAACCGGGTGAGGGGTGGGGGCCGGGTAAACGGAATGCAGAGATCGGCTGGATAGACCGGCCTGGCTGGAAAACCAATCACCCGGCAATTCAGCCATGCGCCGGCCGCGGCGCGCAACGGGCGGTTCTTAGTGGATCGTGCGGGTCTTGCGGTTCATGTAATCCATCAACAGGTACTGGCCCAGGTTAAAGGGGGTGGTGAAGTAGGCCTTGCCCTTGCAGATTTCGGTGACCTTCTGGACGAAGTTCACGAGGCCGAAATCGCTGGCCAGCATGAAGGTGTTGATCAGGATGCCCTGCTTCTTGCAGCGGTTCACCTCTTCCAGGGTGCGGCTGATGACCAGCGGGTCGAGGCCGAAGGCGTTCTTGTACATGCGGCCGTCTTCGAGGGTCAGGCAACTGGGCTTGCCGTCGGTGATCATGACGATCTGGCGCATGTCCTTGCGCTCCTGGTTGAGCAGCTTCTGTGCCAGGATCAGGCCGTCGCGGGTGTTGGTGTAGTAGGGGCCGACCTGGACGCGGGCGAGTTGGCCGATGGCCAGTTCCTCGGCGGAATCGTGGAACAGCACGCAGCGGAGGCTGTCGCCCGGGTATTGGGTGCGGATGAGGTGGGCGAGCGCGAGGGCCACTTTCTTGGCGGGGGTGAAGCGGTCCTCGCCGTAGAGGATCATGCTGTGGCTGCAATCGAGCATCAGGACGGTGGCGCAGGAGCTCTGGTACTCGCACTGGTGGACGTGCAGGTCTTCGTACTGCATGTCGAGCGGCACCTTGGCGCCTTCGCGGCGGATGGCGGAAAAGAGCGTCTCGCTGACGTCCAGGTTGAGAGTGTCGCCGAATTCGTAGCGTTTGGAGGCGCCGGAGGTCTCGATGCCGGTGGCCAGGTCGCGGGTATCGTGGCGACCGAAGCTGGATTTGCCGAGCGACCCCAGGAGATCCTTGAGGGTTTTGAAGCCCAGGAAATCGAGGGATTTGTCGGTGACCTCGAATTTGACCTTGGAATCGGGGCCGTTGCCCGCCCCGCCGCGGGGCTGATCGGCGGGGTCGTCCACGGTGATCTGGCCTTCATCGACCATTTTCTGGACCAGCCGGTCGAGGAGTTGGTCCATCTGCTCGGGGGACATGGCCTGGAGCCGTTCCATCATTTCCTGGAGGCTCTGCTCGTCGAACAGCTTGCCCTGTTCGAGGGCCTGCTGGATGGCCTTCTTGAGGTCCTCCAGGGTGTGCTGGTTCCACTCGCTGAAGGGCATGTACTGGGTATTGAAGCCGCTTTCGAGCAGAAAATCGGAGAGCGCCTGAAGCAGCTCGTCGGCATCGATTCCCAGATCTTCGCCGGTGTAGCGCGAATACTGAACCCATTTCATGACGGCGCCCCCTTCAGTTGAACTGGCGGCGGAAATTGGGCCGCTCGCCCTTGCCCTTGGACTCCTCGCGCGGTTCGCGGCGGTTCTCCTCGGCGGTGTAGCCGCGCTGCTCGCTGCGGCTGATGCGCCGGTGGGCGTGCAGGCCATCCAGGATGAATTCGGCGGCCGAGGCGCGCACGGCATCCGGGTCGTTGCCGGAGACACCGAGCGCCTTGGTTTTTTCCATCAGCCCCTGGATGCCGTTGAGCTGTTTGACCATGGCGGCGGCGTCCAGGCTATCGTCGAGTTTCAGCGAGCCGCCCAGATCGAACCACTGCACGATCTGCGAGACGTTGACGCCCTCGAAATACTGGTCGTAGACCTTGCCGACGGCGGTGCGGACGATTTCGCGCGCCACGGCATCGCCGCCCTTGAGCTCGCCCTCATATTCCAATTCCAGCTTGCCGGTGATGGCCGGGAGGGCCGAGTAGACATCCAGGATCCGCGGCACGGCCATCAGTTCGCGGGCCTTGAGGGCGCGCCGCTCGGCGTTCGACACGACATCTTCCAGCACCGAGATGGGCAGGCGCTGGGAAACCCCCGAGCGCTTGTCGATGCGCTTATCCTCGCGCGCCAGGAAGGCCAGTTGCTCCACCACTTCCTTGATGTAGGCGGGCACGCGGACTTCGACGGGCGAGGGCCGGTCGAGCCAGGCTTCCTGCTCGGTGATGGCTATGCCCTGTTCGAGGGTGGCGGGATAGTGGGTGCGGATTTCGCTGCCGATGCGGTCCTTGAGGGGGGTGATGATTTTGCCGCGGGCGGTGTAATCCTCGGGGTTGGCGGTGAACACCAGGGCCAGGTCGAGGGGCAGGCGCACGGGGTAGCCTTTGATCTGGACGTCGCCCTCCTGCATGATGTTGAACAGGCCGACCTGAATTTTGCCGGCCAGATCGGGCAGCTCGTTGATGGCGAAGATGCCGCGGTTGGCGCGCGGGAGGAGGCCGTAGTGCACGGTCAGCTCGCTGGAAATGTCGTGGCCGCGGCGGGCGGCTTTGATGGGGTCGATATCGCCGATCATGTCGGCGATGGTGACATCGGGCGTGGCCAGTTTTTCGACGTAACGCTGGTCGCGGCCGAGCCAGGCGATGGGTGTTTCGTCGCCCGAGTCGGCCAGCAGGTCGCGGCAGCGGCGGCAGATGGGGTGGTAGGGATGATCGTGAATCTCGCAGCCTTCGATATAGGGCGTGGACTCATCGAGGAGCGTGGTGAGCATGCGGATGAGGCGCGTTTTGGCCTGGCCGCGCAATCCGAGCAGAATGAAATTGTGGCGCGACAGGATGGCGTTGACCACCTGGGGCACCACGGTGTCCTCAAAACCGAGCACGCCGGGAAAGAGCGTTTCGCCGCGCTGGAGCTTGCAAATCAGGTTGTCGCGGAGCTCGCTTTTGACGGGCCGGTGGGCCAACCTGGATTCGGAAAAAGAACTATGACGAAGTGCGCCGAGAGTGCGGGGTAATTCCTGTGTGGCTCTAGACAAGCATGTCCCCCTCTGTTGGCGATTGTAGCAGACCCTTGGTTAGCGCCGTGCCGCATCCGATACAATGACTGAAGTGGAGACAATCGAACAGCCTGCCAAGCCCGGGCTTTGGACCCGGTGGAACCAGATCAGCCGCGAGGTGCATCGCGGGTTCGTTGCGGAATGGGCGGTCACCATCATTCTGCTGCTTTTTGCCACCACCACACTGGTGCAGGCGTTCGTGATCCCCAGCGCTTCGATGGAGGACACGCTGCTGATCGGGGATCACGTGCTGGTGGACAAGCTGGTGTTCGCGCCCGCGGGGACGATTTCGCAGCATGTTTTGCCGTATCGCGAGGTGAAGCGGGGCGACATTATCGTGTTCCGTTATCCGCGGGACATCAAGGAAGACTACGTGAAGCGGGCCATCGGCGTGCCCGGCGATCACATCCGGCTGGTGAATAAGCAGTTGATGCTTAACGGGCACCTGGTGAACGAGCCTTACGTGATCCACCGGACCTCGTACATCGATTCCTACCGCGACAATTTCCCGGCGTCGCCGGATCCGTCACTGCCCTCGAGCGCGGTGGACATGCTGGAGAATCACGTGGTGAACGGCGAAGTGGTGGTGCCGGCGGGCTTCATTTTCGCGATGGGCGACAACCGCGACGATTCGCTGGACAGCCGCTACTGGGGATTTGTACCGCGGGAAAACATTGTCGGGACGCCGCTGGTGATTTACTGGTCGTTCGAGGCCAGCACCCAGGATTTGACCAATCCGAATATCGGGATCGGGCATATTCTGGACGTGATTGCGCACTTTTTCACCAAGACGCGGTGGAGCCGGACGTTCAAACTGATCCGAGGGTATCCGCTACAATAGACCGGCGATGCGCTGTTCGGTTGCCCCGCCGGCGCGTGCCCCTAATCCTCCTGGTGGCTCAACCTGGAGATCACCGAGAGATCCTCCAAGGTAGTAGTGTCGCCCTTTACTTCGCCGCCGGCGGCAATCTCCTTCAACAGGCGGCGCATGATTTTGCCGCTGCGCGTTTTGGGCAGGGCATCCGTGAAGCGGATATCGTCCGGCTTGGCGAGTGAACCGATCTCCCTGGCTACCCACTGGCGCAACTCCTCTTTCAGCTCCGGACCGGGCGGGTTGCCTGCCTTCAGGGTCACGAACGCGGCGATGGCCTGGCCCTTCAGATCGTCCAGGCGGGCAACCACGGCAGCCTCGGCAACCTTGTGGTGGGCCACCAGCGCGGATTCCACTTCCATGGTGCTGAGCCGGTGGCCGGAAACGTTGATCACGTCATCGATGCGGCCCATGATCCAGAAGTAGCCGCGTTCGTCCTTGCGCGCGCCGTCGCCGGTGAAGTACATGCCGGGAATCTGCGACCAGTATTGGTCCTGATAGCGCTGGGGATCGCCATAGATGGTGCGCAGCATGGCGGGCCAGGGCTGCTTCAACACCAGGAACCCTCCGCCGCCGGGGGGGACCGCGTCCCCCTCGCGCGTCACCACGTCGGCAATCACGCCAGGGAAGGGGCGGGTGGCCGATCCCGGCGTGGTGGGAACGGCGCCCGGGAGCGGAGCGATCATGATCATGCCGGTTTCGGTCTGCCACCAGGTGTCCACAATGGGACAGCGGTTGTGGCCGATATTTTCGCGATACCACATCCAGGCTTCGGGATTGATCGGCTCGCCGACGGTCCCCAGCAGTCGCAGGCTCTTCATCGGATGCTTGGCCGGCCATTCCACTCCGAACCGCATGAAGGCGCGGATGGCGGTGGGAGCGGTGTAAAAGATGTTCACCTTGTGGCGGTCGACGATGCTCCAGAAGCGGTCCGGTTGAGGGAAATTCGGAGCGCCCTC
>JASHSS010000412.1 GCA_030038565.1 Bryobacteraceae bacterium | reverse complement strand
GTCTCGCGGAATCTCCGGTACCTGCCCGAAGGGCCGAAATGACCTGCGCCCATATTGGTCTTCAATAGCAGCAGACGGTCGCCCGTCTTGCGCGCCCGCAAGCGGGCCGCCCACTTGGCGGGTTCCCAGAAACCCACCCGCGGATCGTTCAGGCCGGCGGTAATCAGTAAGTGCGGATAATTCGCGGCCGTGACGTTCTCGTAGGGCGAGTAACTGAGGATGTAGTCGTAGTAAGCCTGCTCCTCCGGGTTGCCCCACTCCTCATATTCGATGGCGGTCAGCGGCAGGGTGGGATCCAGCATGGTATTGAGCGCGTCCACGAAAGGCACCTTGGCCACCGCCGCGTGGCACAATTCCGGCCGCAGGTTCAGCACCGCGCCGATGAGCAGGCCGCCGGCGCTGCCGCCGCTGATGGCCAGCCGGCCGGTCGAGGTGTAACCGCCGGCCACCAGCCGCTCCGCGCAGGCGATGAAATCCGTGAAGGTGTTGCGCTTGGCGAGCAACCGCCCTTCTTCGTACCACCCGCGGCCCATCTCCTCGCCTCCGCGGACGTGCGCGATGGCGTACACAAAGCCGCGGTCCAGCAGGCTCAGCCGGTCGGAAGAGAATCCCGGCTCGGTCGAGGCGCCGTACGCCCCGTAACCGTACAGCAGCGCGGGCGCCTCGCCATTAAGCTCCAGGCCCTTGCGGTACACCAGCGAAATGGGAACCCTCGCCCCGTCCCCCGCGGTGGCGAAAATGCGCTCGGAGGCGTACTGCGCAGGGTCGTATCCGCCCACCACTTGGCTCTGCTTGCGCAGTTCGCGCGTGCGCGTGTGCATGTCGTAATCGAAAACCGAAAGCGGCGTCACCAGCGAGGTGTAACCCAGGCGCAGCCGCGCGGTGTCGAATTCCGGGTTATCCATCGGCCACACGGCATAGACCGGCTCGGGAAACTCCACCCGGTGGCGCTCGCCCGTGGCCAGGTTTTCGATGGCGATGTGGCGCAGTCCGTTTTCCCGCTCCACCAGCACCAGGTGATCGCGGAACGCCTGCACGCCCTCCAGCAGCACCTCGGGGCGATGCGGCCGCGCTTCCACCGCCGCTCCCTCCGCCTCCATCCGCAAGAGCCGGAAATTGCGTCCCTGGTCGTTGATGCGCAGGTAGAAATGGCGGCCGTGGTGGGCCACGTCGTATTCCACGTTCTGGCGCCGCGCGAGCAACACGCGAAAATCCCCGCCCGGATCGCCGGCCGGCAAGTAGCGGTACTCGCTGGTGACGTTGCTGGCGATTTCCAGCAGCACGTACGCCCCGCTCCTCGTTCGCAGCACTTCCAGCTCGAAGCGCTCGTCATCCTCCTGGTAGAGCAAATCGTCGGGCGCGGCACCCAGGCGGTGGCGGAACAGGCGGTAGGGCCGCTTAGCCTCGTCCAGCGTGACGTAGAAGCAGGTCCGGTTATCGTTGGCCCAACCGAGCGAAGCGCTGGCGCCGGTCAGCACGTCGGGCAGCAACTCGCGCGTGCGCAGATCCACGAAGCGCGCGGTATAAATCTCGTCGCCCGCAACGTCCGCGGCATAGGCCAGCAGGTTGTGATCGGGGCTGGGTTCGAACGCTCCCAGGCTGAAGTAATCGTGGCCCTCGGCCAGCTGGTTGGCGTCCACCAGGATTTCCTCGGCCGAGTCCGGATGGTCGCGCTTGCGGCAATGGATGGAATACTGCTTGCCTTCTTCCGTGCGCGTGTAATACAGCCAACCGCCGCGCTCGACCGGCACCGAGAGGTCGGTTTCCTTCACCCGGCCGCGAATTTCCCGATAGAGCGTTTCCTCGGCCGCGGCCAGCGGCCCCATTGCCGCCGCGGTGTAGCGGTTCTCGGCCTCCAGATAGGCAATGGTTTCAGGGTCGTGGCGGTCGCACAGCCAGGCGTATTCGTCTACCCGGCCGCCCTGCACCACCCTCGGAATGCGCTGCGCCACCGGCGGCGCCGGCGAAGACTGGGCGATCATAGGCCAATCGCGATTGTACCGTGAGTCTCCCGCGGGACAACCGGCGGCTGGCCACCCGCCTGACCGGGCGGCGTCCGGCGCCTACACCACGCGCGGCAGCCGCTGCCGCCGGGTGGTCCACTGTTCGCTGGTAAATAAGCGGGGACCCACCTGGATCATGCGCGGCAGCAATGTAAACAGATCGCTGGGCGTCCACGCCTTCGCGGCGCGCGTCGTATACCCGCGCTTGTTGAGCTCGGCGGCCACCCGCGAGAGCGGGCAATCCTCCACGATCATGTCCAACGCCAGGGTGATGATTTCCTTCTCCTGCGGGTTCTCCACCAGCCCGCCGCAATCCGGCGCCACCCGCAGCCCATACGGGATTTCCTCGGCATAAGGCTCGGTGGCCCCTTCCGGCAAGATCTCCCGCTCCCATTCGATGGCCGCCGGACGCCACCCCAGCGCCACCCGCTGCATGAGGTATTCGCGGCTCGGCAATTCCGTGAGCGCCTCGCGAATCCGTTCTTTCTTCGCCATGGGAAACCTCCCCGGGCCTTGCCGAGCACGCGAGGTACCGCGGTGAGGTAATGGCGCGGAGCAGCCTGCGCGGCAGGCGAATGGCCCATCCGGTATTGGTCGCGCCGGCGGCCACCTGAGGCCGCGGCAACCTGGGCCGCGATGGCAGCACACGGGCGCGCTAGCCTCGGGCTGGGGCCGGAGCCAGCCCAGCCGAAACGGCAGCCATCGAACTGCGGCATGCGGCCAACTGGGGCCGCGGAGTCAACAAACGGGGCCGCGGCAACTTGGGCTGCTGCGCAGGTCGGCGGGAACGCCACTGCCTCCGACACCAGCCGGCCGCCGGCGCGGTGTCGGCGCGATCGCTGGCTCAGGCGCCGCGGTAACCCGAGGAGCTTTGTGTTCACCGGTGGGACAACAGCGTCCCATCCTGGGACGGCTCACTCCCAACGCAGCGCCACCAGCGGGTCCACCCGGCTGGCCCGGCGCGCCGGCAGGTAGCAGGCCAGCATCCCAGCGGCCACCATCAATCCGGCGGCGGCGACATAGGCCGCGGGGTCGAAGGCGCCGGTCTCGAACACCAGGCCGGCCAGTACGCGGCGGAACATCCAGGCTCCGCCCAGTCCGGCGGCGAGGCCCAGCCCGCACAGCGCCAGCCCCTGCCGGATCACCAGCCCCAACACGCTCCCGCGGCCGGCTCCCAGGGCCATGCGAATCCCGATCTCGCGCGTACGCTGCGACGCCGACCAGGACATCACCCCGTAGATCCCCACCATGGAAAGCGCCACGGCCAACGCCGCGAAAGCCACCAAGAGCGCCATGGTCCAGCGCCGCCAGCGCGCCGATTCCGCCAGCACCTGGTCCATCGTGCGCACTTCGGTGATGGGCACTTCGGCATCGGCCTGGTGGATCTCGCGGCGCACCGAGCCTGCCAGCGCGGCGGGGTCGCCGGTGGTGCGGACGATCAGGTAGCCCGGCGCAAGGAACGGCGAATACCGGTCGAAGCTGGGTTCCGAATCCAGGCCGAACTGTTTCACATCGCCCACCACCCCGGCAATCGTGCCATACGTCGGCTGGGGTCCCCAGGGTCCGGTGATGAACTTCAGCCCCACCGGGTCGCGCCCCGGCCAGAAGCGCCGCGCCATGGTCTCGTTGATGATCACCGCATCCCCGTTCCAGTCGCGCTCGGTGAAGGCGCGGCCGGAGCGAAGGGGAATCCGCATGGTGCGGAAATAATCCGGACTCACCCCGCGGATCTGCGCGGCCGGGAGCGCGTCGGGGTTGATCAGCGGGCTGCCCGGCACGGAGAAGCGCGAGGTATTGGCGTGATCGGCCATGAGCGGCAGGGCATTCGCCACGGCCACGGATTCCACGCCCGGCAGCGCGCGCAGCCGCGGCTCAACGCGCTGGAACCATTCGACGGCGTTGCGCGACGGCGGCAATGACACCCGCATGGTGAGCAGCCCGTGCGGCCGGAAGCCCGGGTCCACATTCATCAGCCGCAGGAAACTGCGCGCCAGGATCCCCGCGCCGGTCGCCACTATCATGGCCAGCGCGATCTCCGCCACCACCAGAGCGCTGCGCACCCCTGCGGACCCTCCTCCGGCCAGCGACCCGGCTTTCATCGCCTGGTTCAGATCGGCGCGACATGCCTGCGCCGCCGGCGCCAGGCCGGCGATGGCTCCCGTAGCCGCCGTGATGGCCGCCAAAAACGCCAGCACCGGCCAATCGATGTGGACCGGCGCGGCCACCGCCTCCGGGCCGACCGCGGCCAGCGCCCATTGAGCCAGCCACAGACCCGCCAAACCGCCGGCCGCGGCCAGCAGCAGGCTTTCCGTCACCAACTGCCGGCTCAGGCGCCAGGCGCTGGCGCCCAAAGCCGTGCGGAGCGCCATTTCGCGGCTGCGGCCGGTGGAACGCGAGAGCAGCAGGTTGGCCACATTCGCGCAGGCGATCAGCAGGACCAGGCTCACCGCACCCCACAGCAGGAGCAGCGCCGGCCGGGTAGCGGCAGTCAAATCCGCTTGTAAGCCCGCCACCCGCAGGCCCCATCCGGTGCTGGTCTTGGGATGCTCGGCGGCCAGGCGGCGGGCGATGGCTTGCAACCGCGCCGCCGCCTGCGCTTCGCTCACCCCCGGTCGGAGGCGCGCCACGAAACCGAGCGCGTGCCGTACCGGGTTGGTCAATTCGTCTCCCATCAATGGCGAGGGTGGCAGCCACACCTCGGCCCAATCGGGAAACGCGCCCTCGCCGGGCATCACGCCCGCAACGGTGTATTCCTGCCCGTTCAGCCGGAGGGTTTTGCCGGCCACCGCGGGGTCGCCCGAGAAGCGCTCGCGCCACACCTGCCGGCTGAGCAGCACGGTATTGGGAGGGTCGCCCGGGGACAGGCCGCGTCCAATGGCGGGCGCCACCCCCACGAGCGGCGCAAGCGCCGGTGAAACCATGACGGCGTGCACCAGCGTGGCTTCCGCGCCCCGCACGGCCAGGGTGAGATTGAGAGGCACGTAGCGGTACCAGGCGCTCCCCGTGAAGAGTCCGGTCTGCTGCTGCCAGGCTGCCAGTTCGGCGGGCGAAATGCCCAGCTTCGAAAATTGCGGCAGGTAGGTGTCCCAAACCGCGACCAGGCGCGCCGGATCGCGAAACGGCAGCGGCTTCAGAATCACCGCCCGCACCAAGCTGAAAATGGCGGTGTTGGCGCCGATCCCCAGGGCCAGCGTGGCCACCGCCACTGTCGCGAATCCGGGCGCCCGCCCCATCGCCCGCAGAGCATAAAGCAGGTCGCGCCTCATTGCAGCTTTCCCCTCGCCTCCACTTTCCACACCTCCTCCACGGCATCGCCGCGGACTCCGTACACCTGGTCGTGCAGATTGACGGCCACGCAGATGTGGTTGGGGATGATGTGCACGCGGTCGCCGATCGAAAACTCCGCCCCGCAATGCGCGATGTCGATGAAGCCATGCTCCTCGTTCATCTTGTGGAAGCGCGCCGCGGGCGCTTCCACCAGATAACCGAAGGTCGCCTCGGCGGAGTTCACCGGACGGTCGGAAGAGAAGGTCTTCGATCCCCCGTCTACGATCATCTGCCCCGGTCTGGCGGTGGAGACCACCGTGGCCAGGATGGAAGCCGCGCAATCCTCCAGCCGGCAGCCGCCGCTGCGCACGGTGTTCACGTCGTTGAAGACGTAAGTGCCGGGCCGGATTTCCGTCAGGCCTTCCAGCTCGTGCGAGTGAAAGAGAGTGGGAGTGGAACCGCCGCTGACGATGCGCACTTCCAATCCGGCACGGCGGAACTGCGCCAGGATTTCGCGTAGCAGTTCTCCTAGCTGCGCGAGCGCCAGACGTCCGGGCTCCTCCAGATCCTTGATGTGGCCGGGGTAAAAGGTGATGCCGGCGAATTCCAGGTGCGGCAGCTTGAGGATGGTTTGGGCCAGCCGCAGCAACGGTTCGCCCGGCGCGACCCCCACGCGCCCCAGCCCCACATCCACCTCCGCAAGCACTCCGATTTCCACCTGCGCCGCCCGCGCGGCATCGGAAAGCTGGCGCGCGGCGAAAGTGCTATCGAGGGCTACCGTCACGCGCGTCCGGCGGGCCACGTCGATCAGCCGCGCCAGCTTGCTGTGGCCGATCACCGGGTACGCCACTAGCAGGTCTTCCGGCGCGGCGCCCAGCATCACTTCGGCCTCCGAAACCTTGGCCACGGTCAGCCCCGCCGCGCCGGATTCCAACTGGCGCCGCGCCATGCGGGTGGATTTGTGCGTCTTGGTGTGCGGGCGCAAGCGCAGCCCGTGTTCCCTGGTATACCCGGCCACGCGGCAAAGGTTGTGCTCCAGGATGTCCAGATCGACGATGAGGGCGGGTGTATCGATTTCGGAGACGTGCATGTAAACCAGCATATGACGCTCCTCCGCAAGCTGCACGCCTACGCGGCCCTGGCCAGTTTCGTCGATCTGATGGTCTTCGGAGTGGCGGGCCAGTGGGCCGCTTTCGGGGCCCGCCACTCGTCCACGCCGCCGGCCCGGGCGCGCCACCTGCCCTTCTCGTGCTCCTGGCGGCTGGCGGGATTGCCCTCACGCGGGCCGCGGCACGGTTTGGTACGCTCGGTACTTTTCGGGCGTACGGCATCGTACAGATTCGCGAGGTTGGGTTAGAATGAGCCTGCGGTCCTGCTCCCGGTTCTCATGTACAACTTCCCACCTGCCTGATCCTAGCGCCATTTCACCAGGACCGCTCTTCGCGCGCGGGCCGTGCAGCCTCAGCCAGAAATTCAAGTCTTCGCCTTCAGCGCTGGCTCGGAGCACGGCCGTACGCGGGCGGCACGAAGATCCCCGGAGGCGCGCGCGGAGTTTCCTTCTAAGCCGTCAATGGCGGCACCAGGGTTTTTAAGAACTCGTGCGCCACCTCGAACCCGCGCTTGTAGTTTTCCGTGAAATTGCCTTCGCTGTCGTTGGCCGGGTAATAGAACTGGTCTTCATTTTCGATGTTCAACGCGCCGGTATAACCGGCTTCCGCCAACACCGAGAAAATGCCCTTCCAATCCACCGACCCGTAGCCCGGCACGCGGAAACGCCACCAGCGCTGGTTGTTCACCGGTTGAATGCCGCCGCGCCGCACCAGGTGCCATAGAATTTCGGTGTCCTTCAGGTGGAAGTCGTAAATCTTGGAGACGAATTCGCGCGCCGCCGCCACCGGGTCCATAAACTGCCACACCAGGTGCGACGGGTCGAACTGCAGGCCCACGTGAGGGCTGTCGTTGAAGGCCTTGAACAGCGCTTCCCAGCCGACCGGCCCGGTGGCGATATTGGGACCGCCGGCATACGGCTCCCACAGGATGCGCACGTTATACTTCTCGCACAGCGGAAAATACTTCTCGGTGTAGACCTTGACGATCTCATCCACCTGCTGCGCCAGCGGGCGCTCCTTGATGGTGCCGGACTGGCCGCCGATATTGGGAATCCCCATCTTCCCGCAGAGTTCCAGGCACTTCACGGTGTAGGTGTTCTGGCGCTCGCGGCGGGCGGGATCGGGGTCGATGTGGTTGCCGTCCACGGCCAGGGCCGAGACATAAATGCCGGCGCGCTGGATCTTGTCCTTGATGGCGGCGATCTGGGCGTCGTCCAGCCGGTCGGGATTCATCCGCAACTGCATGCTGGTGAAGCCCTGGGCCTTGACGAAGGCCAGGTTGGCGTCGGTGTACTGGCAGAGTACTCCGAGCTTCGGCTTCCAATTGGGCGGCCGTTGCCGCTGGGCGCGCGCCGCGGCAACCGCGGACACGGCGGTGAGAACAGTGCGTCGAGAAATGGTCACGAATCGACAATACTAGGATGCGGGGGGCGGTTGCAAGGGCCCCGCGGGCCCCGCGCCGGTCCACTTCGCGAGCGCCACCTGGCTGCGCTTGCCGCACAGCGAACAGTCGAAGCTTACCGTCAGTGCGTCGAAATCGAAGCGCCTGGCAAGCGGCCACGTGCGATGTTTGCAGTGTTGGCAGTCGGCCCGCCATTCCTGCGCCTTAGCCAGGTAGTAGTCGGCCAGAAGTTGCTTGTCGCCGCGCCGCAACGCCTCGATCAGCCGTCGAGCAGTTTCGCGATCCATGCGGGCATTTTATCACTCGCGGTCTGAATTTCGGGTGATGAGATTCAATGAGGACGCCTGTTCGCGCGGGGAGGAAGGTCCGCCGGAGGCAGAAGGAAGGCTGGCGAGCGAAATCCGCGCGGAATCTGGGTGATCGCCAGCGGACCGGGGCGCGCTGCCAGAGGCCGGCGGCCTCAAGGGCTCCGCAGCGGCCGGAATCACCGCGGGCACAGCCTAATCGGCCTCGAAGTGCGCCGCGAACGCCGTTCCGGTGCCGGGAGTTCCAATACCGGCGGGCACGAATCTCGGCGGCCATCGGGACCCACACAGGGATGCGGGCGCCCGCTATTCCACCGGCTATGAGCGGCGGCCATCTTCCCGGCTCCGCCACACCGGCGCTCCGCCGGGGTAACCTGGGGATGTGGAGAGGGAAGAAACCGGGGAAGTGCTCTCAGTCGCCGGCCGCGAGGTCCGCGTAACCCACCCGGAGAAGCTTTATTTTTCCAAGCAGATCCAGGTCTCGAAAATCGACCTGGTCCATTACTACCTGGCGGTGACCTCGGGCGCCCTGGCGGGAATCGCGGACCGGCCCGTGGTGCTCAAGCGCTTCGTGAACGGCGCGGAGGGCGAGGCCTTCTATCAGAAGCGGGCGCCCGCGGAGCGCCCTTCCTGGCTGCGAACCGTCACCCTCTCCTTTCCTTCGGGCCGCACCGCGGAAG
>JASHSS010000411.1 GCA_030038565.1 Bryobacteraceae bacterium | reverse complement strand
AACCGTGGCGGGCAACGGGACACCCGGTTACGGAGGCGACGGCGGCGCGGCTACCAGCTCCCAACTCAACAGCCCCTCGGCGGTAGCGGTAGACGGTTCCGGTAATCTGTATATCGCCGACTTCAGCAACAACCGCATCCGTGAAGTGTCGGCTTCGGGAACCATTTCCACCGTCGCGGGCAACGGCTCCAGCGGATATCAGGGCGACGGCGGGCCGGCTACCAGCGCGGAGATCGATCTGGCCCAGGGAGTGGCTGTAGACGGCGCGGGCAACCTGTACATTGCGGATACCGGGAACAATGCCATCCGGATGGTGACGCCGGCGGGAACCATCGGCACCATCGCCCTGGTCGTGAACCCGGTGGCGGTCGCCGTGGATTCCCTGGGAGCCCTCTACGTAACCGACGGCAGCTCGCTGGTGTACAAGGTCTATCCCTTCTCGTCGTCGATCGTGACGGCCATCGGCGGAAACGGATCCAGCGGCTACAGCGGCGATGGCGGGCTGGGAACCAGCGGCCAGCTCAAAGGTCCCGCCGGCGTGGCGGTGGATTCCAACGGCAACGTTTATATTGCGGATACCTTTAACAACGCGGTGCGCGAGCTGCAATTCTCCGGAGCGGCAGCCACCATCTCGTCGCTGGTGAATGCGGCCAGCAACTTGCCGGGGGTAATTTCGCCGGGAGAAATGGTCACCCTGTACGGCTCGGGGCTCGGCCCGGCCGGCCTGACGGTGGCCCAGCCGGCGAACGGCGTGTATGGGGACACTCTGGCGCAAACGGCAGTATTTTTCAACGGTGTGCCGGCGCCGGTCTACTACACCTCCGCCACCCAGGTAGCAGTGGTCGCGCCTTTCGAGCTGAGCGGATCGCAGGCCACCATTTTGGTGCAGTACCAGGGGCAGACGTCGAGCGCCTTTACGGCATCGGTTTCGTCGGTCAGCCCGGCGCTGTTCACCCTGAACAGCTCCGGGACGGGGCAAGCCGCGGCCATCAACGCGGCCGACGGTTCCATCAACGGCGGGAGCCACCCGGCCAGCGCGGGCGGTTACGTTTCGCTCTACCTGACGGGCCTGGGCCAAACCAGCCCCGGGGGGCAGGATGGCGCCGTGAGCGGGTATAACGGCGCGGCATTACCGGCGCCTTTGGCCAGTGTCAATGTAACCATCGGCGGCAAGGCCACCACGACCAATTATATTGGCGCGGCGCCGTTTACGATTGCCGGCATCATGCAGATCAACGCCCTGGTGCCGTCCGGCCTGGCGGCGGGGAGTGTTCCGGTCACGGTCCAGGTGGGAGGCGTATCCACGCAGCCGGGAGTGACTATCGCCGTGACCGGGAATTGAGCGGCCGGCGAAGACCGTCCTTCGGATCGTTGCTGGAACGACCTCCGGATCGTTGCTAGAATCGGTATAGTCTCGTATGAAAATTGCGCTGGGCGCGGACCATGCCGGATTTGCCCTCAAGGAGCAATTACGGCGGCGTCTGGCCGAAGAGGGCCACGAGGTGATGGACTTCGGCACCGATTCGGGAGAGTCCTGCGACTATCCGGACTTCGCCCAGGCGGTGGCCCGCGAAGTGGCCCAGGCGCGAGTGGATCGCGGCATCCTGGTCTGCTCCACGGGAATCGGGATGGCCATCGCGGCCAACAAAGTGGCGGGCGTGCGCGCGGCCCCCGCGGAATCGGAAGACGAAGTGCGCCTCACCCGCGAGCATAACGACGCCAACGTGCTCACCCTGGGCGCGCGCTACCTGGATGAGCAGCGTGCCGCCGGACTGGTGGATCTGTTCCTGAACACCGGGTTTCTGGGCGGACGCCACGCCCGGCGGGTGGCCAAAATCGCGCAGTTGGAAGAAAGCTGAGGAGCGATCCGAAATGACGGCAACCGAACGCATGTCACGGCCGTTGGCCGACGTGGACCCCGAAATCTTCCAGGCCATCCAGCACGAGGTGGAGCGGCAGGATGGGCAACTGGAGTTGATCGCCAGCGAGAACTTCACCAGCGAAGCGGTGCTGGAAGCCACCGCCAGCGTGTTCACCAACAAGTACGCCGAAGGCTACCCCGGGCGGCGCTATTATGGCGGGTGCGAGTTCACCGACGTGGTGGAAAACCTGGCCCGCGAGCGGGCCCGCCGGCTGTTCGGCGCCGAGTACGCCAACGTCCAGCCGCACTCGGGATCGCAGGCCAACCAGGCCGCCTATGCCGCCGTGCTCGCGCCGGGCGACACCATCATGGGGCTGAACCTGGCCCACGGCGGCCACCTCACCCACGGCCACCAGCTCAACTTTTCCGGCAAGACTTACAAGGTGATTCCCTACAGCGTGCGCAAGGAAGACGAGCGCATCGACTACGACGAAGTGGAGCGCCTGGCGCGCGAGCACTCGCCGAAGATGATCATCGCCGGCGCGAGCGCTTACCCGCGCATCCTGGATTTCGCGCGCTTCCGCCAGATTGCCGACGCCGTGGGCGCGGTGTTTCTGGTGGACATGGCGCACATCTCGGGGCTGGTGGCGGCGGGGCTGCATCCGAATCCCTGCCAGTACGCCGATATCGTCACTTCCACCACCCACAAGACCCTGCGCGGGCCGCGCGCGGGCCTGATTCTGGCGCGCGAAAAATATGCCAAGGAGATCGATAAGACGGTCTTCCCGGGCATCCAGGGCGGGCCGCTGGTGCACATCATCGCCGCCAAGGCGGTGTGCTTCCAGGAGGCCATGCAGCCGGAATTCGTGGAGTACCAGAAGCAGGTGGTGGCGAATGCCCGGGCGCTCGCCGAAAGCCTGATGCAGGCCGGCTTCCGGGTGGTTTCGGGTGGCACCGATACGCACCTGCTGCTGCTGGACGTGTTTTCCAGGGGGCTGCGGGGGAAGGAGGCCGAGCAGGCTCTGGACCGCGCCCGCATCACCGTCAACAAAAACGCCATCCCCTTCGACACCAACCCGCCGCTCAACCCCAGCGGCATCCGGCTGGGATCTCCGGCGGTGACCACGCGTGGATTTGGCGAAGCCGAAATGCGGCAGGTCGGCGGGTTGATCGCCGAGGTGCTCACGCACATCCACGACGAATCCGCCATCGCCGCGGTGGCCGCGCGGGTCGGCGCGCTCACCCGGCGCTTCCCCCTGTACCACTGGAAGCTGGATCCGGTTCGCGCGTAGATGCCGCTGCACATCGCCATCGACGCCCGGCGCATCCGGGACTTCGGAATTGGCACGCATATCCGCAGTCTCGTGCACGCGCTCGGGGCCATCGATTCGGTCAACCAGTACACCCTGGTGAGCGGACCGGCGGAAGTGCGCACGCTCGCCGGCCTGCCGGTGAATTTCCGCTCCGCCGTGTATGCCCGCAACGACCACGATTACATGGATCACGTGGCCTTCCCGATGTATCTGCGCACCCTGTCGCCGGACCTGGTGCACATCCCGCTCAACCGGGTGCCGATTTTCATGCTGCGCCCGTACGTGGTGACCATTCACGACATGGCCAACCTGCTTTACGAGGAGCCGACCAGCCTGCGGATGCGCCTGCGCCGCTACCGCTTCCGCCGCGGACTGGTGCGGGCCAGCCGCGTAATTGCGGTTTCGGAAGCCACCAAGCGCGACGTGGAGCGGTCGATGGGCGTGCCGCCGAGCCGCATCCGGCGGGTCTACAACGCGCCCGATCCGGGGTTTGTGGGGGCACAATCGCAGACCAACGTCGAGGAGCACCGGCGGATTCTGGAACGCTACCAGATCAACTATCCGTTTCTGCTGTATGCCGGACCCATCCGCCGGCATAAGAACGTGCCGCGACTGGTGGAAGCCTTCGCCGTGGCGCGCGAGCAACTGGCCGGGCATCCGGTTTACAAGGACCTGCGCCTGGTGATCATCGGCGACACGATTTCGCTGTATCCCGCCGTTCGCCAGGCGGTCATCAAGAGCCGCGTGGAGCACATGGTCCGGTTTCTGGGGTTCGTGCCCTTCGATACGCTGCGCTGCTTTTATGTTTCGGCGGCGGCGTTCGTGTTCCCGTCGCAGCACGAAGGCTTCGGGCTGCCGCCGCTGGAAGCTATGGCCTGCGGCACTCCGGTGGTGACTTCGAATGTGAGTTCGCTGCCGGAAGTGGTGGACGACGCGGCTGTGCTGGTGAAACCGGATAATGTGTTCGATATCGCCCGCGGCATTCGCGAGG
>JASHSS010000410.1 GCA_030038565.1 Bryobacteraceae bacterium | reverse complement strand
AAGCCGGGCTTCCGGCCGATCCGCGGTTTTCCTACCACACCAGCCGCATCTTCACGTCGATCTGCCGGTATCCGTCCCGGTCCGGGTAGGTGGCGTCCACGTTCGAGGCCGCGGTGAACATCCCCGCGCCCGGATTCGAGAGGTTGTTCTGCGGAATCGTAAAATGCGGCGTGTTGGTGATGTCGGACGCCTGGATGATGAGGGTGCCGGTCAGCCAGTCGAATAACGGAATGCGTTTGGACAGGCTCAGGTGCGCAACGTGAGTCGGGGGGCCTTCCAGAATGTTCATGCCGCAAGTGCCGTAGCGGCCCGCGTTGGCCGGCGGTATGGCGAATGCCTTGGGGTTGAACCACAGGTTCAGGTTGCGCGCCCCGGCGTTGGGGTTACCCACGCAATCGGGCAGCTCGGTCACCTCGCCCACCACCGCATTGGCGGGGTCCAGGCCGGTGAACAGGGGCGAATAGTACTGCCCCGACGCTAAAGTCACGATCGTCTGGATGGTCCAGTCGCTCACGAATTTGTTGACGGTCGGCCCGGCATTGCCGAGGAACTTCTTTCCCTTGCCCACCGGGACCGCCCAGCCGGCGCTGCCCACGAAGTCCAGCCGGCGGTCGTTGGCATCCCGCGTCCAGACGCTCGTCACGTCGTACGGGTTGTAGGTGTTGGCGTAATTGCTGATGTTGTTGGCAAAGGTGAAGCTGGAATCGAAGAACAGGGTTCCCATGCGTTTCTGCGCCTGCACCTGCGCCGAATCGTAGTGCCAGGAACCGTTCGTGTAGGTATCGTCCGCGATGCCGAATTGCGGCATGGGCAGCCGAGCCTGGGTAATCGGACTCTTGCTCGGCTTGGCCTCGTTCACGTTCACGGTGTAATTCATCCCCACGCCTCGCGCGCCGATCACCGAGGCCCGCAGGACCGCACCCGCCCAGACCCGCTCCACCGTCGCGTTGTACTGCCGGATCACCCCCTCCTCGGTCCTCGGCGGCAGTGCATTGACGTTTTGCGGCCCTATCAGAGCCGACGTAAGCGTGGTGGGAAACGCGTTCGGCCAGGTATACGCGGCGATCCCGTTGGTGTAGCTGTTATAGTACGTTTCGGTGATCTGGAACGGGCCGTTCGGATCGTTGATGCGCCCGTTGGCGCCGAAGCCGGCGGTGTCCGTGAATTCGCCAAACCCGCCGCGCACGACGAGGTTGTCGCTCAGACGGTAGGCCGCCGCAATGCGGGGCCGGAAGTTGGTCGTGTTGGCCCGCGGTATGGTGTTTCCTTCCACCACCGTGATGTTGGTCGGATAGTACTCGTTGACGTAGGTCAGAGTGCCCGGCGCGACCACCACATCGCCAGTGGTGGGGTTCCAGTTCCACATGTACCCGTCTTTGTAGCGCGGCGAACCGAAATAGTCCCATCGCACGCCGTAATCCAGATGCAGCTTCGGAGTCACCCGGAAACTGTCGCTGATATACGCCCCGCCAAGCGTCTGGATTACTTTTTCGTCCACTCTGGGTTGCAGGATGCGGCTGCTGGTGGTGGGCAGGCCCAACAGAAAATCGGCGAAGCCCAGCCCGGTAAACAGCCCGGTAAAGCTGAAGGCGCCATAGTTCAAAAGCGGTACTTCCCCCTGCAGCGAATTGATACGCGTGAAATCCCCGCCCAGCGTCAAAGCGTGGCCGGCCTTCGACCACACCACGTCGTCCCGCAACGTCAGGATGGAGTCGTTCTGCGCCACGTTATTGGTGGCGCCTCCGCCCGCGGACATCTCGAGAGGCGTCAACCCGTTCACCGTGATGCTCGGGAACCCCTGTACCGAATGGTCGTCCGCGTTGGTGCCCTGAATCCCCAGCGAGTTCACCGCACTATCCCCGGTGGTGGGCGTCTCGCGGCCAACACCTTGCCCCTGCAAGACCGTGTCGGTGTTGTACCCGAAGATCATGTGGTTGATCAGGTACGGCGTGACGGTTTCGGTGTCGGTGGCCATCATGCCGCCGTACTTGTGTTCCTGGGTAGTGTCCAGGTCCTCGCCGGTGGTGCCTGCCGTCACGCCGGAGGTTATCGACTGCATCCAGCGGAAGGTGAAGTGATTCTCGTCGGACAGGCGCATATCCAGCCGGCCGATGGGCCAGTTGCCGCGATAGAGATAGGGGCCGAAGGGATGCACGAAGGTATAGTTCTGAAAGAACAGATTCGGACCGCCCACGTTGGGCGTGGGATAGTAACCGTCGTTGAGGATGTTATTGGGAATCGCCAGGACGCGGTTCGACGGAATCTGGTTATCGGGAAACGGCGCATTGTTGCGCGGATCGCGAATCACCACCACCTGCCCGGTCGGGTTGGTGGCCGGATTCAGGTATTGCGAAAAGTCGCGCACCCGCTCCTGCAACGTGGGCACATCGGCGAAGACATTGTCCGACTCCGCATTCGACATGAACACCCATCCGCCGTAGAAATAGAGGCGCTCGGAAAGAACCACCCCGCCGGCATCCCCTCCCCCTTCGAAAATCCGGTAGCTATCCTTCTGCGGGTCGAAGAACGGACGCGCATCGGCGCGCGAATCGCCGCGCCGCGCAAAGACCGATCCGTGGAAGCCATCCGACCCGCGCTTGGTAACCAGGTCGAAGCTGGTCGGCCGATACGCGTCCAGGCCGGCATCGGCCGTGGTCGCCTGCACGAATTCGAAGAAATACGGGTGGGCGTAGATGCCGGGCGTGAGATCGTCCGGGATGGAATCCATTTGGTACGACTGCAAGTTGCGGTCGGAGATACCGTTCATCACCAGGCCCGGCGCCAGCGGCGCTCCGTTGGCTTGAACCCCCGGCGCGGTTGTCAGCAGGGGAAAGGGCGAGGGGAAGCGGTTCACCTCAGGCGCTGACGGGTAGCGCTCGCCGTTGTCGATCGTATCGTGAATGGTTCCCGTGGTGTGGTCCAGCGGCTCGGGCTGGGCGTGGGTGGCCGCCGTATCCTCCGGTTCCCCCGCGGGCAATACCGGGTCGAGGCGGCGGATCTCGGCCGGCCCAAGCTGAATGCCATCCTGCAGAAAGGTCTGATAGCCCCTCTGCATAATCGACATCTTATAATTACCCGGCCTCAGGTACTCCGCGTTGTAATCACCTTTCGAGTCCGTCTCCACGATCCGGACCGTCATGTTGGTGGCCGTCTCGAAGATTACCAGGACGATTCTCGGCAGCACTTTCCCGGTCGAGTCTCTCACCGTGCCACGAAGGGTCGCGGTCTCGGTCTGGGCCGCCAGCAGGGCGCTAAAAAGAATTGAGAGAAAGGAGAGCAGGCAAGCCCGCTTCGCCTGGCGAGGGATGAAAGCTTGGTTCATTGATCCTTGCATGATGCCTTAAATTCAGTTTCTGGCTCGGCCCGCGATGCGGCTACAGCCGCCGTTAAGTTCCAGTATTAGTGGACTCCCATACCGCAAGACAAGAGGGCCAATTTCGCCCAGGTGTGCCCGCCCGCCGCACCGCCCGGGCCTCTTGAACGGCATCCGGAACGGCCATCGGCGAACTGCTTGGATTTGCGGCAAACCTTAAAGATAGCAGTCCGCGCATGGATTTTGCGCCTCCCAAGCTGCAAATCCAGGGCCGCTCGACCGGGCCTGCCCCAGGGGATGTTAAACTCGGGGATCGGGGCCCGGTCCGTGGAACCGAAAGTGCGGCTGGCTGTGACTTCACTCGCCGCCCGGCCCGCACCGCGGCGTGACCGAAAGTTTACTTACATGAGACCATTCACCAGTGCCCTATGGGCTGCCCTGATCCTGCCGGCGTGTTTCGAAGCGGGCGCCTCCATCGCCCGCGCGCAGGACGTTCCGGTGCCGCCGGAAACCGCGCCCCAGAAGGTCAAGCCGAAGCACTTCTCTTTCGGCATTCGCGCGCGCGACTTCCCCATCAAGGATTTCAGCGCCATGGGCAATAAATCGATTACCACCACCACCTACGCCCCACCGCCCGAGCCCAAGGACTGGAGTTATGTGACGGCCACCAAGTCTCCCGCGTGGGGAGCCGGCCTGGCCATGGAGTATTACGGCGGTGAGCGCTGGACCCTCAGCGTGGAAGCGATCTACAACCGCATAAACTACACCATGCAGACCGATGTCTACTGGGGAATCGATAATCCCGCCACCAGCTTCGATGAGCGCGAGCACGAATTCTTCACCGAAAACACCAAGAGCTACGTCATGGATGTGCCCGTGCTGTTCCACTACCGCCCGATCCGCCCTGGCGGCCGCTTTTCCAAGTTGTATGTGGCGGCGGGACCCACGGTGCGCTGGGACGCCCATGTCAGCTCGTTCCTGACGACGATTTCTCCCTCCGATATCACCACCACCAACAATCAAGTGGTGAGTCCGTCGGAGCGGGTGCTGGTGGGGGGGACCATCGGTGTAGGTTTCCGCATCGTGGACGATTTCAACATCAAGACCACCCCCGAGATCCGTTACACCCGCTGGGGCGGCTCGACGTTCTCCAACGCGTCTACGGTGTCTCCCCGCAATCAGCTCGAGGTCAGCCTCGGTTTTACCTTCTGACCGCCTGCGGGAGCCGGAGCCTGCGGAGGGGTTTTCGCAAGCCGGAGGCCCTCCAACCTCAAAGCTGGACCGCGCGCTCCCCCGCCTTCCCCGCGATTTGCCATCGGGTGAACGGAGAGCGCACGCCGCGGATCTTCACATTGATGCAGTAAGGCTGCTTCGCCGCCCAGGCGCGTTCGATCGCCGGACGGATCTGGTCCCGCCGCTCCACGGTTTCGCCGGCGCCTCCGAATCCTTGCATCACCACGTCATACCGCGTGGACCGCAACTCGCAGGCCACCGTCCCCGGGCCGGTTGCCCCGGGCCTCCCATCGCGCGCGGCCGCGGCTTGCAGTTCGCGTTCCAGGCCCCAACCGGCATCATTGCCCACCAGCAGCACCAGCGGCAGCCGGTGGCGGACCAGGCTGTCCATCTCGGCGATGTAAAATCCCAACGCGCCATCGCCGGTAATCGCCACCACCTTCCGCTCCGGATGCGCCAACTGCAAGGCCAGCCCGTTGGGCAGCGCCGACCCGATGGCGCCCAGCGGTCCCAGGCGCAACCACCCGCCCGCCTGCCGCGCCGGCAGCATGGCGCGCCCCCAGTGGGCGAAATCGCCGCCATCCCACGAGTACAGAACGTCGTCCGGCAGCGCCTCGCCCAACTCCCGGAAAAATGCCGCCGGGTGCATGGGGGCGGATTCGTCGGAGGCCGCCTGATCGAGCTGTCCGCGCCAATTCGCCCGCAAACCGCGCAGCCGGTCGATCCACGCCCGCTCCGGCCACTTCTGCCTGCCCGCGGCTTCCGTCCATTGCTTCAGAGTTTCCCGCGCGCCGGCCCAAATCCCCAGATCCAGCTTGCGGTTCAGACCTAACTCCGGCCGGTGGATGTCGACCTGGATGAAGCGGGCCTCCTGCGGGAATACACGCGCACCCCCCATCCCGAGCCGGTAATCGATGCGCTTGCCGATCACCAGAAACAGATCGGCCTCCCGGAACGCCGTGTGGACCGCGTAATTCAGCGCCGGATCGGCGTACCCCATGGCCAGCGGATGATCGTCGGAAACCGCGCCGCGCCCCATCGTAATGGTATAGAGCGGCAGGCCGGTTCGTTCGATGAACTCCGCCAGCGCCTCTTCCGCCCGGCCCCACCAGACGCCGCTTCCCGCGATCGCCACAGGCCGCTCCGCCGCGCGCAGCAACTCCAAGGCCGCCCGGCAGGCTGCCGGCGGGCAAAGCGGCTCCCGCGGAAGTTCCCCACCCGGCTCGGAACCAAAGCCGTAAGCGGTCCGGTCAGCCACGCCTGGCGACGCGTTGGCTGCCTCCAGAAAGAGATTCACCGGGATCGAGAGGTGCACCGCGCCCTGGCGCCCTGAGCCGGCTTCCCGGCACGCCCGCTCCAGGTACGCAGGAATGGCGCCGGCGTCCGGCGGCTCGCCCGCCCACTTCACCACCGGGCGGACCATTCCGAGCTGGTCGATATCCTGAAATGCGTTGCGACCTCCCATGCCGGAAGGCCGGCCGCCGCTGACCGCGATCAGGGGGCTCCCCGCCAGTTGCGCCGTGGCGATCCCGGTGAGCGAATTGGTGTGGCCGGGACCGCCCGTAACCAGCGACAGCGCCGGCCGGCGATGAATCCGCGCCCAGGCATCGGCCGCATGGGTCACCGCCGATTCGTGCCGCAGATCCACTATTCTGATGCCCGCGCGCGACGCCTCCCACAGCACTTCGTTCAGGTGATCCCCCACCAGGGTGAAGATGGTATCGATCCCCAGGCGTGCCGCCGCGCCCACGAACAGCTCCGCTCCGTTTGGCATAGAACCGCCATGCTACTACAATCGGTTGTAGATCCTGTGAATCCACGAAAAATCCTCGTGACCGGCGGCGCCGGTTACATCGGGGCCCACACCGTCCGCCTGCTGCTACAGCAAGGCTATGACGTCACCGTGGTCGATGACCTTTCCAAGGGTTACCGCCACAACGTGCCCGACGGGCGCCTGTGCCAGGTAAACCTTTCCCAGACCGCCACTCTGGCCGAACTGCTTCGACAGACCGGCTGCCAGGCCGTCGTACACTTCGCGGCGTTCATCGCCGTCGGCGAGTCGATGCGCGAACCCGAGCGCTATTTCGCCAACAATGTGGGCGGCTCGCTTTCGCTGCTCACCGCCATGCTACAGGCCGGCGTCAGGCACCTGGTCTTCTCTTCCACCGCCGCCGTCTACGGAACCCCCCACGAGACGCCCATTCGCGAGGATTTCCCCATTCATGCCGTCAACCCCTACGGCGAATCCAAGGTGATGGTGGAGACGCTACTCCGCTGGTTCGATGAAATTCACCACATTTCCAGCGTCTGCCTGCGCTATTTCAATGCCTCCGGCGCGGACCCCGAGGGGCACCTCGGCGAAGAGCACCAACCGGAGACGCACCTGATTCCGCTGTTGCTCCGCGCGGTTCTGACCGGCCAGCCGGTGACCCTTTTCGGAACCGATTACGATACCCCCGACGGCACCTGCATCCGCGACTACATCCACGTGGACGACCTGGCGCAGGCCCACATCCTGGCCCTCGAATACCTGCTTTCCGGCGGCCCGTCCGACCAGTTCAATGTAGGCACCGGAGCCGGCCACAGCGTGCTGGAGATGGTTCGCGCGGTCGAAGAAGTCACTGGACGGAAGGTTCCTTATACCATCGGTCCCCGCCGCCAGGGCGATCCGCCGGAACTGGTGGCGGCTTCCGAAAAACTGCGCACGAGGCTCGGTTGGACTCCCCGATACGCCGATCTCCAAAGCATTGTCGAGCACGCCTGGCGTTTCGCCTGTAAATCGCGCCCCTAGAAAGTTCTACCGCAGGACCGGCTTCAGAATCGCCATCCCGATCCGCCCGTGCACATTCTCATCCGGCCGGGCTACGTCACCCCCGCCGAACCAGACCCGGATCTGCGAATTCGCAGCGCCTTCGACGATCACGCTCGGATCGCATAACACCTTCGAATCCCACCCTTGCACGCCGCTGAATACCGCGGGCAGCTTCTTCCAATGGACGCCATCGGT
>JASHSS010000036.1 GCA_030038565.1 Bryobacteraceae bacterium | reverse complement strand
CTAGCCGGACGCTGGAGTCCACTCTCCCGCGCAAGGATCGCGGCGAACAGGCCGAAGTGGACTCCATTTGGACTCCAGCGATCCGTTTTTGGGCCTGCAGAAGAAGCGCTGAACCGCTCGTAAGTGGCGTATTATCTATGGGATATAGGTGGTGGCCAGGGACGGAATCGAACCGCCGACGCCAGCCTTTTCAGGGCTGCGCTCTACCAGCTGAGCTACCTGGCCGGGGAACTCTCAGTGTAGCAAAATCCGAGTCATGCCTTCTCGAAAGCTTCGAGTGTCCCGAGTGTCGCGAGCGACGCGGCGGTCGCCTGCTCCACGTCGGCGTGAAGGCTCCGGCCCTCGGCGTCCATCGTCACAATCGCCGCGAAGTTCTTTACCCGCAGGTGCCACATCGCTTCCGGCACCCCGAATTCCAGCAGGTCGACGCCCAATACCTGCTCCACCGTCCGCGCGTAATATTGCGCCGCGCCGCCTATCCCATTCAGGTAAACCGCGCCGCAGTCCTTCAGCGCCGCCAGAGTCTTCTTCCCCATGCCGCCTTTGCCGATCACCGCCCGCACTCCGTACCGCCGAATCACCTCCGCCTGGTAGGGTTCCTCGCGGATGCTGGTGGTCGGTCCGGCGGCCTTCACCGTCCATTTCCCGCCCTCCTTCAGCATCACCGGGCCACAATGGTAAAGCGCCGCGCCATGCAAGTCCACCGGCGGCGGGTTCTTCATCAGATACGCGTGTACATTGTCGCGCCCGGTGAACATCTCTCCATCGATCAACACTACGTCGCCCACCTTCAACGCCCGCATCTGCGCTTCGGTCAGGGGCGGCGTCAGAACCACTTCACGGCCAGTCAGCGGAAAGCCTTCGCCGCGCGCCATGCGCTCCACGGCTCGCGCCGGGTCGCGATACAGCCAGCCCGTGATCGCCCCCGAAGCCGCGTCCAGCCGCACGCCCAGCCTGCGGAACGCCCAGCAATCGTACGCCACCGAAACAAAGAAGCTCGCCGGCAGGCGGTTGGCCGCCGTGATCTTGCACCCGATCAACGACGCCTTCCCGCCGAACCCCATGGCGCCCACTCCCAGCCGGTTGGCCTCCTCCATAATTTCGGATTCCAGCCGAGCCAGCGTGGGGTTCGGATTGACGTCGTCCAACGTGCGGAAAAGCTGCGCCTTGGCTAGTTCGTACCCGTGCGCGCGATCGCTGCCGATGCACACCCCCAACGCGCCCGGCGCGCAACCCTGCCCCTGCGCCTGCCACACCGCATGCAGGATGCATTTGCGCACGCCTTCCAGGTTGCGGTCGGCGCGCCCGAGATGGTCCAGTTCGCACGGCACCGAATACTGTATGTTCTTGTTTTCGCAGCCTCCGCCCTTCAGGATCAGCTTCACTTCAATCTCGTCGTCCTCCCACTGCTCGAAGTGAATCACGGGAGTCTCTTCGCCCAGATTGTTGCCGCTGTTTTGGCCGGTGATCGAATCCACCGAGTTGGGCCGCAGTTTGCCCCGCCGCGTGGCCTCCGCCACCGCTTCCAGAATCGCCTTGCGAATGCGGATTTGGTTTACACCTACCGGCGTGTGCACCACAAACGTCGGCATGCCCGTGTCCTGGCAGATGGGGCCTTCGTCTTCCACGGCCATATCCACATTCGACAGGATGATATCGAGCGCCTGCGACGACTGCGTCCCAGGCATTTCCGCATCCGCCGCCAGTGACATGGCCGCGCGAACGTCGGGCGGAAGGTTGGTGGAGGTCTGAGTAATCAGTTCCAGCAGACTACCGGACAGAAATTCCATAGTTTCTCCGAAACCATATTCTAACTTCAATCGCACGCCGGCCCGATGCCGCTTTTCACCGCGCCAACCGCCGCCGGTTGACTCCCTACGCCGGGCACGGGTGAATGACGCCCGCCTGGTGGCGGCGATCGGACGCAAGGTCAAACCAGGGCGGTTTCCGCGACCCTTATCCGGGAATCCAGCTCCGTCCGGCGGTGATTAACTCGGCTCCACCGGGCAGCGGCAGCGGCTGGCGGGAGACGGTGAAGAAAGCCAGACCTTTGTATGACGTGAGGTATTGGTAGCGGGTGCCGAAGAGGCCGCCCTTGGCCGAGACCACCAGCGGCGCGGGCATGCGGCCCAACAGTTTGGCAAACTCCTCGGGTTCCAGGCGCACCACCACGCCCGAGGCCTTGATAGCCTGTGCGATCGCGGCGGCGGCAGCGGCTCCAGCGGCGGCCATGGGACACCTCCTGGAGTTATTCTCTCAGGAATCTCAGTGCGCCGCCCCGGCCGCCAGCGAACTGGTGCAGAAAGCGCAGCGCCGCGCGGCGATGGGGATGTCGCTCAGGCATTCGGGGCATTTCTTGGTGGTTGGATCGGGCGCCACCTCCCCACGCTTGACGCGGGCTATCAGGGTGTTCACCGGCAGGACCACCAGGAAATACACCGTTGCCGCGCTAAGGATGAACGAGACCAGCGCGTTGATGAAATCGCCGATGCCGAACTTGCTGTTGTTTAAGGTGAACGCGAGGGCCGAAAAATCCGGCTTGCCCATCACCGCCGCGATCAGCGGATTCATCAAATCTTTGACCAGCGCGGTCACCACCGCGCCGAAGGTTGCGCCCATCACGACCGCAACCGCCAGATCGAGTACGTTCCCGCGAAGCAGGAACTGTTTGAAGCCTTTCACAGTTTACTCCTCCTCTGATTTGATACGTACTTCAAGCTCCCATGCGCAGAAAGCGGTTCAGGCGCTCCATGGCCGGTTCCAGAATGGAGCGTTCGGCCGCGTAACAAATCCGAATCGAGCCTTCGCCGCCCGCGCCGAAAGCCACGCCCGGCGCCAGACCCACGCGGGTCTCTTCCAGCAAACGGCGGCAGAAAGCAAAAGAATCCTCCAGGCCTTCGATGTGTGGAAACAGGTAGAAGGCGCCTTCCGGTTTGGGCGCCGTCACGCCCGCGGCGCCGGCCAGAGCGTCCAGGCAGAGGTCGCGGTTCTCGCGCAGCCGTGCGAGCATCCGGCGCAGCTCGTCCTCGCCTTGGGCGAGCGCCGTCTCCCCGGCCTTCTGCGTAAAGCTGGGCGCGTGCGAAATCACGAACTCATTGAGCTGGGTGGCCTTGGCGGCCAGGTCGCGCCGCGCCACCAGCCAGCCGATGCGCCAGCCGGTCATGCAATAGCTCTTGGAAAACGAGTGCACCACGATGACGGCATCCTCGCGGGTGGCCTGGCGCAGGATGGAGGGCACCGGGTCGCCCAGTTCGCGCCCGGCATAATACAGGCGGTCGTAGACCTCGTCGGCCAGCAGCCACAACTCGTGGCGGCGCGCGAAATCCAGCAGCCGGCGCTGATCCTCCTGGGTGGCCACCCAGCCCAGGGGATTGGAGGGCGAGGTGTAGAGCAGCAGGCGCGTGCGCGGGGTGACGGAGTCTTCCAGGGCGTCGAAGTCGATGGTGTACCGGTCGCCCACCAGGGGCTGCGGAATCTGCCGCACGCAGGCATTGGCCATCACCACGCTCGAAGAACCGTTAGGCCACGCCGGCGTCAGCACCAGGGCTTCATCGCCTGGATCGAGCGCGCAGCGGATTCCCATATTGAGGGCCTGCACTCCCGACGCCGTCACCACGATCTCGCTCGTGGGGTCCAGGTCCACGGCGTGCAGGCGGCGGTAGTTTTCCGCGATGGCGCGGCGCAGGGAGGGCAATCCGGCGTTCTCGGTGTAGTAGGTGTAGCCTTCCTCGAGCGCGCGTATGGCGGCCTGCTTGATGTAGTCGGGGGTGGGCAGATTGGATTCGCCGAAGTACAGGCGGAGAACGCCGTCCATGGAAAGGGCGATCTCCCCCAGCTCGCGGATGCGCGAGTACGGCACCTTCTCAACAGAACTGGCAACACGGGGCATCCTTGCTATTCTCGCATTGCTCGGGCTTTTATAATGAAACTGCCATGCCCTATCCGATTGCCGCCATTACCGATGAATTCTCCCCCGATCTCCAGACCGCCGTCGATTCCATGGCCGCCACCGGTATGACCGGCGCGGAACTGCGCATGGTATTCGGCAAGAACGTCCTGGACCTCACGGACGAGGAATTGGATCGCGCCATCGCCATCGTACGCGCCCGCGGCCTGCGCATCATTTCGATCGCCTCGCCGCTGCTGAAGTGCGTCCTGCCGGATGCTCCCGAAGTGGATGCGCGCTTCCAGAAAGACATGTTCGCGAGCCGCCACACCTTTGCCGACCAGCCCCGGCTCGCCGCGCGGGCTTTCGAGATCGCGCACCGCACCGGCGCGTCCATTATCCGGGTATTCTCTTACTGGCGGACGGTGAGGCCGGAGGCGTGCCTGGCGCGAATTGTCGAGGCATTGCGTCACCTCGCGGAACAGGCTGCCGGGCACGGCGTGACCATCGGCCTGGAGAACGAACACGCCTGCAACTTATCCACGGGTGCGGAGACGGCGCCCCTGCTGGAGGCCATCGACCATCCGAATTTGAAGGTGGTGTGGGATCCGGCCAACGCCCTGGTGGCCGGCGAGACGCCTTACCCGGATGGATACGCGAAAGTTCCGCCATCGCGCATCGTGCACGTGCACGCGAAGGATTGCACGGTGGAGGGTCACACGCCGTCGTGGTGCGAACTGGGGAAGGGCAGCGTGGATTGGGTGGGCCAGGTGGAAGCGCTCGGCCGCGATGGCTACGCCGGATGGATCAGCCTGGAAACGCATTGGGGCGGTCCGGGCGGGGACAAACTGGAGGGCAGCCGGATCTGCGGCCGGAATTTGAAAATGCTGGCGGAGTGAGGACGCGCCGGCAGGCTCTTCACACGGAGGCGCGGAGGGCACCGAGGAAGCACGGAGAACAAGAGGGGATAATGCTGGCGGGGTGGACGCGCCGCCGCCTCTTCACACGGAGGCGCGGAGGGCACCGAGGAAGCACGGAGAAGAAGAGGGAACGGGAGGATGCGGAGGTCCGTAGATCCGCTCCGGGGGGATCTCCGCAGCCGGTATGGCAGAGTGAGGGACCCGGTTTCGTTCGGAGAGGGGGGAATATGCGTGAGGCGGTAGTCATCGATTGTCTGCGGACGCCGGTGGGAAAGGCGCCGCGCGGGAGCTTGCGGGATGTGCGGCCGGACGATTTGGGGGCCCTGGCGATTGGCGCGTTGCTGGCACGTTACCCGGCGGCGGCGGGCGAGGTGGAAGACGTGATCATCGGCTGCGCCATGCCGGAGGGAGAATCCGGCAACAACATGGCGCGCCAGTGCCTGCTGCGCGCGGGATTGCCGGATACGGTCCCCGGCATGACGATCAACCGCTTTTGCAGCTCGGGATTGCAGGCGATCGCGCTGGCGGCCGAGCGGATTCGCTCGGGCGGCGCGGATGTGGTGGTCGCCGGCGGCAGCGAATCCATGAGCATGATTCCGCGCGGCGGTTACAAGCCGGCGCCCAACCCCTGGTTTGTGGAACACTGGCCGGAAATTTACATGACCATGGGCCTCACGGCGGAAAGGGTGCAGCGCAAGTATGGCGTTTCGCGGGAGGATGCCGACCGGTTCGCCCTGGGTAGCCACCAGAAAGCCGTGGCCGCGCAGCAGGCCGGGCGCTTCGACGATGAACTGGCGCCCGTGAATGGCTTCCGCCGCGATGAAGGGCCGCGCGCCGATACCAGCCTGGAGGCGCTCGCCAAACTAAAGCCGGTCTTCCACGCCAAGGGAACGGTGACGGCGGGGAACTCGTCGCAAACCAGCGATGGAGCCGCGGCGGCGCTGGTGATGTCCGAGGAACGGGCGCGCGCGCTGGGGCTGAAGCCGAAGGCGCGTTTCGCCGGCTTCGCCACCGCGGGCGTGCCGCCGGAAATTATGGGCATCGGCCCGGTGGCGGCCATTCCCAGAGCGCTGGCGCGGGCGGGCGTGAAACTGGAGGAAATTGGGGTGATCGAGCTGAACGAGGCCTTCGCGGTGCAGGCGCTGGCGGTGATCCGCGAGGCGGGACTCGATCCGGAACGCGTCAACCTCAACGGCGGCGCCATCGCGCTGGGGCATCCGCTGGGCTGCACGGGCGCCAAGCTGACCGCCACCATCCTGCGCGAAATGGAGCGGCGCGGGGCGCGCTACGGGATGGTGACGATGTGCGTGGGCGGCGGGCAGGGGGCTGCGGGAATCTTCGAATCGGCGCCATAAGCGCCATCCGGTGGGGCGCGCGATTGGGCGCGCGGCGCGGGCCGCGACCCGCCATGAGATACAATAACTTCGGAATGCAAGTCCTCCAGGCAGGCGCGCACAAGCTGATCTATCTGGAGCTGCAGCCGGAGATGGTGACGAATATCGCCAGGCAGGCGGGGTTCGAAACCAAGACCAAGGACGGGCAGCGGTTCATCCAGCTCGAACTGAGCGCTCCGGAGCGGCAAGCCCCGCTGCGCCTGTTCGACGCCGCCGATCCGGCCAACCTGGGGTGGTTTTCGCGCTGCATCTTTTATGTGGACGGGCGCTCGGGGACGGTGATGCAAACGCCCATGACGCTGGCCAACAAGCGCGACCGGGGCGGCCGGGTGCAACGCAACTCGGTGCTGCTGGGAATTTCCAAGGAGCTGCCGGCGACCTTCCGGCTGCCCGGCAAACAGCCGCTCACCGAGCAGGTGTTCTACCCGCTGCTGTTCAACTTTCTGACGGCCCTGATGAAGACCGGGGTGGCGGTGTGCGGCGGCGGATCGGTACAGCCGCTGGCCGGGCGCACGGAAACGCTGGTCAGCCGAAACTAGTCTAGGTCTTTGCCCGGGAGGTCCGCTTTCTTACGGTTGCGGCTCGGCTGCGATTCGGAGCCGCGCGCGTCAGCGGGCGGCGGAACAAATCTTCGCGGTGAGTGACCTAGGGGCGGCGGCCGGGACCGCCGGTTTCCGCGCAGCGATCCGCATGTGTCGGCTTGCACCCCGTAGCGGGGAGCACGCCCCTCAAGGGGCGGCGGCCGGGACCGCCGGTTTCCGCGCGTGAGCCGCCCGCGTGGCCTTGCATCCCGCCGCGGGGAGCACGCCCTCAACGGGCGGCGGCCCAGCGGCGCCCGTGGCGCCCGGTTTAAGCGCTGCGCCGGCCGGGTAGTTTTCTCCACCCCAGCAGCACGAACGGCCCCATAGCGGCGAACGAGGCCAAGGCGCAGGCGCGGGTGATCGCGGAGAGCCGCCACGGGACGCCGGCGGGGTCGATGACTACGGCGCCGGAGGAGGGCGCGAGCGCGACGAGAGCGTTGCCGGCGGCGCAGAACGCGTAATACAGCACCGCCATCCCCCAGTAGCCGCGGGGCAGGGCCGCGAGTTTGGCCGGGCGGCGCCACAGATACAGCGCGAATAACTGGTAGAAGGTATATACCGTGAGATACCAGCCCAAGAAGTTACTGAGGGGCGCGCCGAAATACACCCCGCCATCCCGCCAGACCCAGCAGCGCAGCACGGTGGACCAGACCGGCTCCATGGAAGCGTCCCAGGCAACCATGGCCAGGGCGGCGACCAGCGGCGCCAGAAACACCCCGCGGCCCGAAAGCGGCGCGGCGGGGCCCGAGACCAGCAGGCAGCCGATGACGAAGGCCAGGTAGCCGATTCCCAGGTAAGCCAGGCCGAGAGTCACGGGAACCTGAAACAGTTTGGGCCCCATGACGCCGGTGAAGTAATAATGTCCGAACGGGAAGCCGGTGAGGATGCTGAGGTTCTCGAAGGAATTGCCCACCACGAAACCGATCCCGGCGAACAGCAGCACGCCGCGGGCGCGCCACGCCAGCGAGCCGTGGAGGAGCGCGAACGCGAGCGGCGGGAAAACGTGCAGAACGACCATCGGGAGGAGCGGCACGGGGAAGAGTTGCAACGGGCGGGCCAGGGCGTAGATCGCCACCAGCGTCCAGAGAACGGCACGCGTGTGCGGCGCTATGCGGGCGGGAATCCGTGCGGAGCCGGCCACCATGACAATCGTGGCGATCTTAACGCAATCCAAGGGTAAGTGGAGGCTGTTTCCTGGTTTCTTCGGTTGCTTTCTTTCGTTCGTTTCTTTCTAACGGCGCTTTTCGCGCCCGGACATTGGGAACCGGTTCCGTACTCCCCTCAACGGGGAGCGCTCCCCGCAGGGAACGTGCCTCTAAGGGCAGGTGGTAACGCCCCTCGGCGGGTCATATAGGAAGCGTTGTATGCCTGTGCTCCGGATTTACGGTGGCCCCCTAGGTTGGGCTCCGGCAGGCAATTCCGCGAGGACTGCTTCCACCAGAAGCAGTTCCATCTTCAATCTCACGCTAGCACGCGGGTTTCGCGGCGGCCGACAGGGTTGTCCGCAAACGGTTGAGCCGATTGAGAAGAATTGCGGCGAACTTTGTGAACGGCTTGCAAAACTCGGCTCCAAAATTGTCTAAACAGGTAATTAAGGGTCTGCTTAGCTCGATATTTGGAGATCTACTTGCTCAGAACCGTTTTCTCGGGCTTGCTCGCGCTTGCATAGACACACCTCCCTTCTTTGACCACGCCCAGACGGTCCGATCAGCCGACGCCAGTCTCAGGATTGTCCAGATCG
>JASHSS010000409.1 GCA_030038565.1 Bryobacteraceae bacterium | reverse complement strand
GGCGCGATTCACGACATCGGCGCCGCCGCGCGGGCGGCCGCGCTCGCGTCTTCCCGCGGCGAGCCGGCGCGATTCACGGCATCGGCGCCGCCGGGCGGGCGAGATTCCGCTCACTTCTTCCCCGCCAACTGCGCGATCACCGCGGCCTGCAAAAACTCGGCGATGGATTGCGTCAGCGGGCGCGCGTATTCCGACCGCACCATGGCCAGCGCCTGCTGGCGCGCCACGCGCTTGCCGGCGGCGCGGAAGATCTGGTAATAGCGGGGCCGGGCGTGCAGCGCGTATTCCGGCAGCATGGAGTATCCGAAGCCCGATTCCACCAGCTTCTTCATCACCTCGGTATCGTCCGCTTCCATGATGACCCGCGGCGTCACTTCCATCTCGCGGAAAAAGGCTTCAATGATGGTCCGCATGTTGCTGCGCTTGGGATACAGCACAAAGGGCTGCCCCTGCAATTCCTGGGCGGCCAGCGTCCCCACGCGCCAGCGGCGCACCTGGCTTTTGGACGGGCGCAGCAGCAACAGCTCCTCCTCGAACAGCGGCAGCAGGTTCAGGTCGTCGTGCGGGTAGGGCAGCGAGATCAGGGCCAGGTCGTAGCGCCGGTCGCGCAGGCCCGCCACCATTTCCTCGGTGGGCTGCACGGTGATCTGGATGGGCGATTGCGGAAATTTCTTGCGCAGCAGGCGCAGCGGCTGGCCCAGGTGGTGGATCAGCGAGGTGGCGCCGGTGGCGAAATGGAACGGCCGCGCGTCGGCCGAGGGGTGCCCGGCGAATTCCTGCTGGATCTGGCGCATTTGCCGCGTCACGCCGCGGGCCTGCTCCACCAGGCGCAGCGCTGCGGGGGTGGGCGATAGATACTTCCCCGAGCGCACGAACAGGTCGGTGCGCAGTTCCCCGGCCAGATTTTGCAGTTGCAGGCTCACCGCCCCGGGGGAAAGCCCAATCCGCTCGGCCGCCCGCGTGACGCTGGCGCACTCGATCACCGCCAGGAAAACCTCCAGTTGACGGATGTCCATCAGTCTCCCATTTGTCAATTCTCGCGCAAGAAGCCACACTGGGTACTGGAAAGATGCTCCTGGAAGCCGCCGGAATCCGCAAATCTTTTGCCGGGGTGCACGCCTTGCGGGGTGTTTCGTTCGACCTCCGCCCTGGCGAAGTGCACGCGCTGGTGGGCGAAAACGGCGCCGGTAAATCCACTCTGGTGAAGATCATCGCCGGCGCGCAGACCGCCGATGCGGGGAGTTTGCGGGTGGCGGGTCAACTGGTGGAGCACTACACTCCGGCCATGGCCCGCGCCCTGGGAGTGGCGGTGGTCTACCAGCAGCCGGCGCTGTTTCCGCATCTTACGGTGGCCGAAAATATCGCCCTGGCGCTCGAATCCGGCGGACCTTCCCGCGGTCTGTGGCGGCGCGTGGATTGGCGCGCGTCGGACGGGCGCGCGCGCGAACTGCTGGCCCGCGCCGGCTGCGTTATCGACCCGCGGCGCCTGGTTTCCTCGCTGAGTATGCCCGAGCAGCAGCTGGTGGAAATCGCCAAGGCCATCGGCGCGCGCAGCCGCGTGCTGATTCTCGATGAGCCCACCGCCTCGCTCGGCACGCGGGAAGCAGAGAGCCTGTTCGGAGTGATCGACTCGCTGCGCGCCGCGGGCGCCGGCATCGTGTATATCTCGCACCGCCTGGAGGAGATCGTGCGCATCGCCGACCGCGCCACCGTGCTGCGCGACGGCCAAACCGTGGCTACCCTCGCCCGCGGCGCATTCGGCCCCGCCGAACTGATCCGCCTGATGGTGGGCCGCGAGATTTCGGCGATTTTCCCCAAGTGCGAACTGCCCCTGGGCGAGGTGGTGCTGGAGACCCGCGCGCTGGGCTCGCGCGCCGCCGGAATCCGCGATGTGTCGCTCTCGGTGCGCGCCGGGGAAATCCTGGGCCTGGCCGGATTGGGCGGTTCCGGCCGCACCGAATTCGCCGAAACGCTGTTCGGCCTGACGCCCGCGGACGCCGGCGAAATCCTGCTCGGCGGCCGCCCGGTGCGGATCGGCTCGCCTTCCGAAGCCATCCATCGCCATCGCATCGCTTACCTGCCGGAAGACCGCTGCCGGCACGGCGTGGTGCTCGAAATGCCCATCACCGCCAATACCACCCTTGCCCACCTGGAAGCTGTCTCGCGGCACGGCTGGCTGGATAATGCCGCCGAGCGTTCGCTCACGCGCGGACTGGTCGAGCGCCTGCGCGTGAAAACCGATTCCCTTTACACCCCGGCCGGAGCGCTTTCGGGCGGCAATCAGCAGAAGGTGGCGCTGGCGCGCTGGCTGGGTACGCGCCCGGCGGTGTTGATCCTCGATGAGCCGACCCAGGGCGTGGATGTCGGCTCGAAATCCGAAATTCACGCCCTGATGACCGATCTGGCAAAGCAAGGCGTGGCGATGATTATGATCTCTTCGGATTTACCGGAAATTGTGGGGATGAGCGATCGTATTGCGGTGATGCACCGCGGCTCGCTGGCCGGCATCCTGAACCGCGGCGAGGCCACCCAGGAGCGTGTCCTTTCGCTGGCCCTGGGCGCGGCGGGCGCGGCATGAAACGCCGGCGTACTGGCCGTGCCCGTGGCGGGTGCGGAGTGGATTGCGCGCCGCACTGGCTCCGCGGCCGCGCGTGGACTCCGGCGCCGGCGATTCCGGCGGTCGCGGTGGTCATGGCCCTGGGCGCGGCGGGCGCAGTATGAGACGCGGCCGCGAAGTGGCGCTGGCGCTGGCCATCCTGGCGGTCGCCGCGGTCATGGCGCTGGGTGCGCCCGGGTTCTTCCGCTTCGAAAACCAGCGCGACCTGGTGATGGCCAACATGCCGGTGGCCATCGTGGCCCTGGGGATGACCCTGGTGATCCTCACCGGGCAGATCGATATCTCGGTGGGGTCGCAGTTCGCCGTTCTGAGCGTGGCCGCCGGAGTGTTGGCCAAGTCCGGTTTGCCCACCCCCGCGGCTGCCGTGGCCACCTGCCTCGCGGGCGCGCTCGCGGGCGCGTTGAACGGAGCGCTGGTGGCCTATGCGCGCATCCCTTCCATCGTGGTGACGCTGGCCACCATGGTGGCGCTGCGCGACGGGCTGCGCTGGGTCACCCAAGGCGCCTGGGTGCAGGACCTGCCGCCCGGCTTCCAGTGGTTCGGTCAATCGCAGGCGTCGAGCGAAGCGCTCACCTTCGGCGCCGTAGTGCTGCTGGTGGCGGCCTTCGCCTGGGGCCTCGGCAACCTGGCCGCGGGCCGCGCCTTTTACGCCGCGGGATCCAATCCCGAAGCCGCGCGCCTGGCCGGCATCGATCCGGCCCGCGTGGTTTTCGCGGCCTTCACCATCACCGGCGCGCTCACCGGACTGGCGGCCTTCGCCAACGCGGTGCGCTTCAGCCAGATTCCCTCCAACGCCGGACTCGGACTGGAATTGCAAGTGATCGCCGCCGTGATCGTGGGAGGGGTGGCCGTCACCGGCGGCCAGGGATCGGTGGCCGGGGTGCTGGAGGGCGTCATCCTGCTGGGGATGATCGGCCCGGCGCTCATCTTCCTGAACATCAGCGCTTATTGGGAACGCGCCATTCAGGGCGCCATCATCCTGGCCGCGGTGGCTTTGGATCATGGCAAGGCCACGCGCGCCCTCCGCCGCGCCGACGCCGCCGCGCTGGAGAACCATGCTCAGCGAGCGTAGGCCCTGGCGCGAGGCCTGGTTCCCCAATGGCGAGTGGATGCTGCTGGTGGTCCTGGCCGTGGAAATCGCAGTCTTCTCGGCCATCGGCAAAAACTTTTTCACGTGGGCCAATCTCTCCGAAGTGATCCGGCTCAGCGTGGAACTGGGGCTGCTGGCGGTGGCCCTCAGCCCCGTGATCCTGACCGGCGGCATCGACCTTTCGGTCGGCTCCATGATGGGCCTCGCCGCGGTGGTCTTCGGCGCCGCCTGGCGCGACGGCCATTTTTCCATTCCCGCGGCCGCCGCCACGGCGCTCGTGCTGGGCGCCGCGGGAGGCTCGCTCAACGCGCTGCTGATTACGCGGTTCGGCATCCCGCCCATCATCGTCACCCTGGGAACCTACTCCCTGTTCCGCGGCATCGCCGAAGGGATCACCCGCGGCGCGGTGAATTACTCCGGCTTCCCCGCCCCGTTCCTGCGCCTGGGCCAGGGCTATTGGTGGGGCGTGGCGCCGGTGCAGTTGCCGCTGTTTCTGCTGGTGGTGGCGGGCTACGCCCTGCTGCAGCACCGCTCGACCCTCGGCCGCAAGCTGTACGCCATCGGTTTCAGCGCCGCCGGCGCGCGCTATGCCGGCATCCGCGTGGAGCGGCCGGTGGCGCTGGTCTACGTGCTCTCGGGACTGGTCTCGTCGCTCGCCGCCATTATTTATGTGGCCCACCTGGGTCAGGCCAAGTCGGACGCCGGCACCGGATACGAACTGGCCGCCATCACCGCCGTGGTGCTGGGCGGCACTTCGGTATTCGGAGGCCGCGGCACCATCTGGGGCACGCTGGCCGGCTTGTTTTCGATCTCCGTATTGCAGGATGGGCTGCGGCTGGCCGCTTTGCCCAGCGAACTGACCGGTGTGCTCACCGGCGCGGTGCTCGTCCTGACCATCGCGCTGGGGCGGGCCCGAAGGGCACCCCGGAGGGCGCGACAGCCGGCCCCCTCTGACGCTACCATCGAAGAAGCCCCCGAAATGAGGAACACTCAACTGGCCGTTTTGTGCGCCGCGGTCCTGGCCGGATCGCTGATCGTGGCCGGCACGAATATCTGGCTGGTGCATTCGCTGCGCCCCGCGGATGCCGTGACCGGCGCGGCCCTGATGCCCGCCGGGCCTCCCGCGAGCCATCGCCCGGTGATAGCGATGATGCCCAAAGCCAAAGGCGACCCCTATTTTGTGAGCTGCCGCGAAGGCGCCGAAGAGGCCGCCCGCGAGACCGGCGCAGACCTGATCTGGGATGGCCCCACCGGCCTCGACCCGGCCCGGCAAAATGAGGTGGTGGAGGGTTGGATCACCCGGCGGGTGGACGCCATCGCGGTGAGCGTGGAAAACTCGGCTGGCATTTCGACTGTGTTGCGCAAGGCGCGCGAGCGCGGCATCCGCGTCCTTACCTGGGATGCCGACGCCGCGCCGGATGCGCGCGACTACTTCGTCAATCAGGCCACCCCGCAGGGCATCGGCTTCACCCTCACCGATGAAGCCGCGCGCCTGATGGGCGGGCAAGGCGAGTTCGCCATCATCACCGGGGCGCTCAGCGCCGCCAACCAGAATGCCTGGCTCGGGTTCATCAAGGAACGCCTGGCGCAGTATCCGCGGATGAAGCTGGTGACCATCCGCCCCAGCGACGACGACCGCGATAAGGGCTTCGCCGAAACTCAGACCGTGCTAAAGGTCTACCCCCAGGTGAAGCTCATCATGGGCATCGCCACATCGTCCGTCCCCGCAGCCGCCGAAGCCGTGCGCCAGTCCGGCCGCAAGGACGTGTTCGTGATGGGCCTCTCGCTGCCCAATCTCAACAAGCCCTACGTGCACCAGGGCGTCGTCCAGGCCGTGGTTTTGTGGAACACCAAAGACCTGGGCTACCTGACGGTCTACGCCGCCGCGCTGCTGGTGCGGGGCCAGATCCCGCCGGGCGCCACCGGTTTCGAGGCCGGCAGGCTGGGCGCGATCGAGATCCGCGGCGACCAGATTCTGCTGGGCAAGCCGGTGATCTTTAACAAGGAAAACATCGACCGGTTTAACTTTTGAGGGCGGAAAGGAGGGCGATTTTGGGGCATTTTGCCCAAAATACGCCCGTAACCCTTTTAGAATCAATAAATCGCTTGGGCATTTTGCCCAAAATTGCCGGTTGCGGCCGCTCACCGGGGTGAAAGAACGGCCGGGCGCCGCGCGGGGCGAGGCCGTCCCCGCCCGTACCCGTGGTGGTCCTTGACTCCCCCGTTCCCCGCCGCATAAACTCGTCCCAGCACTCATGAAACCCCTTACCCTGGCGCTTTACCTTTCCATCCCCCTCTTCGCCCAGCCGGTCTTCACCGACGTCTTTCCGCCCGAGGAATACGCCGCGCGGCGGGCACGCGTGATGGCCAGGATCGGCGATGCCGTGGCCATCCTCCAGGGCACCACCGAGCGGCCCGGCGAACAGCCGCTGCGCCAATCCAACCAGTTCCACTACCTCACCGGGGTGGTCGAGCCGCGGGCGCTCCTGATTGTGGATGGCAAGACCCACCGCTCCACCCTGTTCCTCAATCCGCGCAACGAGCGCCGCGAAAAGATGATGTTCGGCCCGGGCCTCGCTCCCGGCGAAGAGGCCGCGCGCGCCACCGGCATGGATGCCGTGCTGCCGCGCGAGGAATTCGGCGCCGCCCTGGCCGCCATCGGCGCCCAAGGCCGGCCCATCTTCACCTGTTTCCGGCCCGAAGTGCTGGGCAGCGCCTCCTCTTCCGATCCCACGGCCCTGGCACGCGCCACCAAAAACGACCCCTGGGACGGCCGCGCCTCGCGCGAGGAGGCTTTTATCGAGCACCTCAAAGCCGTCGCTCCCAAGAGCGAAATTCAGAACCTCGACCCCATCCTCGACGAGCTGCGCGGCGCCAAAAGCCCGCGCGAAATCGCCATCATCCGGGAAGCCACGCGCATCGCCGGCCTCGGCATCATCGAAGCCATGCGCGACGCGCGGCCCGGCATGTTCGAATACGAGCTGCAGGCCGATTGCGAATTCGTCTTCAAGAAGTTCGGCGCTTACGGCCCGGCCTACTTCGCCCTCATTGCCACCGGCCCCAATACCTGGTACTCGCACTACCACAAGGACACCGCGCGGCTCCAGGATGGCGACCTGGTGCAGCTCGATTACGCGCCGGACTACAAGAACTACGCCTCCGACATGACCCGCGTCTTCCCCGCCAATGGCAGATTCACAGCCCGCCAGCGGGAGTTCTACACCATCTACCTGCGGCTCTACCAGGCGTTGATGACCTCCATCCAGGTGCACACGCGACCCAGCGATATCATCCGGCAGGCGGTGGGCAAGATGGACGCGATTATGGCGGGCTACCCGTTCCGCGACGCCCGAATCAAGCAGGCGGCCACCGATTTCGTGGAACGCTACCGCAACAGCCACGCCAACAGCCTGGGCCACACCGTGGGGATGGAAGTCCACGACGTGCGCAACCCGACCGCCACGCTGGAGCCGGGCCAGATCTTCACCATCGAGCCGGCCATGCAGATTCCCGATGAGCACGTGGGCATCCGGCTGGAGGACATGCTGCTGATCACCGAAAGCGGGTACGAGAACCTGTCCGCCTTCGTCCCCGTGGAGCCGGATGCCATCGAAAAGCTCATGGTGAGGCACGGGCTGAGCGACGCGATGGGGAAGGAGGCACGCTAGGTCCCCGACCGCATGATTCGCTTCCCTGAAGACGGCCTGTCACAGCATGATGCGTGAGGCATTGGTGGGACAGGCCTTCAGCCTATCCAGGTCAGGCTGAAGGCCTGTCGTCATGGCGCGGCGCGCCACCCAAAGGGATGAAAAACCGGCGCAGGTTTTCGACCGTGCCCCACCGGCGCGGCAGACGCTTTGGCAGGCTGAACGCCTGCCCCACCGCGGCAGCCGCCGCGGATCGAGGATTTCTAGCGTGGCGCGGCAGACGTTTTGGCAGTTTTCGACCGTGCCCCACCAAGCGGAAGAACTAAATCACGCGGTCGAAGACCTAGCGGACCCGTTAAACTTTCCGCCAATCACGCCGATAAAAGACATCAAGGCCGTGAGAATGGTCTTAGGGGCGAACCGTGAATAGCGTGGCGGTGTGTGATACGGAACCGATTGCCATCGAGGGCCTGCGCAGCCTGCTGGAATCGGCGGAGCGGTCGCGAATCGTGGCGGCCGAGACTTCCCTG
>JASHSS010000035.1 GCA_030038565.1 Bryobacteraceae bacterium | reverse complement strand
GACCCTCCCGCAGTGCCCCGCGGCACTCGCGCGGGCGAATCCTCCGACCGTAACTCCTGTGTTTCCCTCGCGCGCGCGTGGAGGGGTGGACATTGGTCGCGGCCCGAACGACGTCGTCTGCGATGGCATCGCCGCCGTTGGGAGGCGCGTTCCTCAGCGTGCTCGTGTTCGGCCCTGCGCGCTGGGGGGAAAAGTGTCTCGTCGCCGTGCCCACCGCCAACGTCCGTCACGTCGGGCCGGGCCGCGCGGCCGGTGGCGCAGTGCCCGAGCCGTGGATCGCCGCCAGGCGAATCGATTGTCCCGGCCGCTTTCCGGCGAACGGACGCGCAGCAGCGACCCTCCCCCCTGCCCCGCAGCCAGACGTTGGGCGGCGCGGGATCCGACCGTAACTCCTGTGTTTCCCTCGCGCGCGCGTAGGGACGGTAGACATTGGTAGAGATGCGGAACCGGGCGATGCGCGAGTATGCGGCCCGCCGGGATGGGACTATCGCGTTGCAGGTCCGGATCCGTATGCCGTGGGCTGGAGAGGTATCCGGTATTCCTTACGCGCGAGCTCCGAGAGTCCCGTGTCAAGAGGGCCTATGCTCGGCTCGCGCAAGGTCTTGTGCTGCCATTATCTGGTCGTCGATTGACAAATGGCTATCCTCGGTCAGGTCGTAGAATCCTGTTTGATCGATGCCTATTTCGATGGAGATCCCACACTCAAGGCGATGGAAGCGTAATCTGTAGCGTCCAAAATCGAAGGACACATCGCCGCTCTTAGGATGTCCCACTATCCCGCGAAACGTACGGCCGAGCAGGATTAGTTCCATAGCCCTGGGTGCGCTTTTTCGGCCAGTGCTGAACTCGGCGGGCAAATGTTCAGGGCGCGCCACGACTAATTCGATACTACCGTGTTTGGCGACTTGACCGCCAATAAGCAGGCCGTTATCCAGCTCACAACACGTGACCGCGTCAACGCAGAACAGGCGTGTAACCCGGCCTCCGACGGCCGCGCCGTGATTGCGAAGAATTCTCCTGATCCCTGTTGTCGACCACGCTACACTCTTTTTCGCCATCAAGCCTTTCCTCGGGCTTATAGTGCCTGCTCAGGTGATGTCTTCTCACATTGTCAGGAACTGACCGCCAGGCGGACGCGTTCATCCTCCGGCCGCGCATGCGGCGACCCTCCCGCCGTGCCCGCGCGGCCAGCGGCGGGTTTGCCCGAGCCGGGGATCACCACCAGGCGGACGCGTTGATCCCCCGCCGCGCATTCGGCGACCCTCACGTCGCGCTCGCGGGCGCGTTCCTCTCTTTCCAGCCTTCTTCCCCGGCTGATTGACAGATAACCAGCCGTGGGCAAATTGCAGCCTGTTCACTCATCGGTGCGCACTTCGACAGTCCAATTCTCCTCGTACATTTGGTAGCCCGACCGCCCTGATCCGCGTCTAGAAATACGTGCCGAACCAGCCCCTGACGCTCGAAAACATCCTTCCGGGGGCCGCCAAGGCCGCCAACCCGGTGCCATCAGCCCGAGCAAACCACGCTGCCCTTTCGGGAAGATGTTGCGCCAGCCGCCAGCCCCTGTCTCCGGAGTAGCCGTTGGTCCCGTTGCCCCCGGTCGAGCTGATAATCCCGAAAGGTACTTCCGGCTACAGCGCCGCGCGCCCGGTTGAGATAAGACAATGTTCCCCATCCCCTCGCGCCCTCGGGGGTAAAGCTACCGTGGCAACGTCTATTGGAGCCACTGGCCAACAAGCAATGGAGCGAGTCGCTGATGTCAAATGGAGCAAGTCGCTGACGTCAAAGGAGCTGCTTCACGAATGGATATGTAAGAGAACGCGCGGGTTAGATACTGCGATGCGCATCAGATATTACTTAGAATGCTCGCGAAAGAAGGGAGGCGGGAGATTGGCGGAGGCCGAGTGGGGCGCCTGGCGAGAAAGGCCAGCCCACCGGCTCACCCATTCCTGGGGCAGAGAAACTATCCCACACCATGAGCTGATGAGCGACAGCTACACGGCCCCGTGTTCGGTGTGGTCGGATGCACCAGGTTTGAATGCGCTTCACCAGCCCTTCGGCTGCTTGCGACGTGCCGAACATTCGCGCCCAAGCGTGCCTTCAGGTGGATTGTGTGAGCGGGCCACGGTGCCCCACCCTACGGTGTTCCCGCGAGCAGCGCACGCTCGCGCTGAATTTCAGTGACTTCGGCCGAATACTTTTGAGACGTTTGTCCGGTCGATGACGGACAGCAAAGCCATGGCCGCACAAACCCGAACACACCTACGTGAAGGTATGGCCAGCCTTGTGGAGGCACTCGCGGACGACTTGGTGATCTTCCTTAGATATTTTCGGGTCTGCCAGCATGCGCAGCCACTCGGTGATCTCCTCCTTCCGACGGTCCTGCGCCGCGGCTTCCTCGGCGTGCTGGCGTGGCAAAACTGCAGTCTTCCACTTGACGCATACCTGTTCGGCGATGACGTGGAGGTACCGGGCAGGATTAAAGGGCTTTCGAGCTTTGCGCTTGCCCGCGGCCTCAACATCGAGGCACTCAAAAAAATATGCCAGCGATGCAGGTGCGAGGTTTTGGAGGACTTGGTCGGCATAGCTCGGCTCACAGGCGATCTTGCGCTCACTCAGGCCCGCGATCAGAGCATCCCGCGACGTGGAAGTGGCCTTGGATGGCGGCGCTCCACTACTTCGCGCGCAGGGATCACTGCCAGCTGATGGAGCGGCAAACGATGCTGGCAGGTCAACTGCAGGCGCGGCGAACGAGGGTCCGTGTCTGGACAGTGCCTCCGCAGTTTGGTGAATATGAAAGCAGAAGCCCTGCCCATTCGGCGGAATGCTGGCCGAGACGAGTGTCGGAGCCGACATCTCGTTTTTACAATGAACCGGGATTGGCTTCGAGGCTATCATGACGGTTTGGCCAGCCTGAATCTCGACGGGCTTCGTGGGGATTGCCAGAGTGACTCGATCCATTGGACGAGATTGACTTGCCAACTCATCGACAGAGAAACCTGTTGCATCACAGTGAGAATCCTTAACTTCACTGCCATCGCCTGGATGCGCTTGTGCGCCGGGATCCGATGGGCGGAACCCAGTTGCGGCTGCGGGCTCGGATGTAACTAACTGATCCTGTTCCGCCTGGATCGGACTGTCACTTCCCAGTCCTTCGGAGCAGACTGGCTTCTTGGGCGCAAATCGGCCGGTATCCGGGTCATGGACTCCATTGCGATCCTCCCAGATGTCCTCGCGTTTGATGTTGGGCCAGTTGTCAAACCGGCAGCGGTAGCTGTGATGGTCCGCTTGGTTGCCGCATATGCGGCCCGCGCTGCATCCACATTTGCGCTCGATAACACCATTGCGAACTTCTTCCTCAAACGCCGCGGCGATCCCATTCTCATTGATGTCGGACATACCGGCGATGTCCGGCCCTACCAACGGCGGTGTGTAATACCTTCCCTCAAGGGCCTGCTCCACCTTATTCTTTTCCGGCCCCTTGAAATCGAGAGCTGGCCTGCAGACACTAAAATCGATAACGGCGAGAAGGACCGCCAACTCGCGCTTAGATCCAGTGATTCTAAACAAATACGGGAAGAATCGTCTCGGTATCATGGCGAAGGTCTTGTCCGCCAACCACCGCTCTGTGATTTGGCTTCGCGTTTGGCATTTGAACTTTTCGCGGTGGTAGCTGTATACACGCTTCCGATATCGGAGCCGCGGGGTGTGAGGACTGTTTGATTGGGGCAATCCGTTCATCGATCGCCATCCACCCCTACGAAAGCGCTTCTTGACGGGAGGGAAACCTCAAATCGAGTCGTGGATCGAGCATCCCGGGCCAGCCACAGCACCGCATCTTTGAAATCGAGGCCCTTAGCCTTCTGCAGGTATGCGATCCAGTCCCCACCTTCACCGCAATGCCAGCATTTCCATACGGGCTTGTCGCGGTTATAGGAAAAGTGACGCTCCTTCTGGCAGAAGGGACAGGTAACCAGAGTCTCCCGTCCTCCCGCCTCTCTCTTGCGGATACCGATGAGATCTGAGAAAAGCTGCTCCTGGTAGCTCTTGGCCAACAGGATCGAGTAGATCGTCTGGATGTCAGCCATATCAAACTCCAATCTCGCGGCCGGTCAGCGGGCCACTCGCTGAAATGCGTGCGGCGGCGGCCAATCCGGCCAGAATCCATTTTGCTGCGAGCTTCCGGCGGTCCACTGTCTTCAGGCCGCCACGGGACCCAAATGGGCTGGGCATCCAAATCGCCTTTCAAGATTCTCGCGAGCCGCCGCGCTACCGGCGGTTTTCGTGTTTGTGGGGCTGTCGCGTTGAAGCACAACTAGGCGGGCTGTGAAGTCGGGCGGGCCGTTACTCCGATTACTCCGTTAAGCAGGCCCGCCGAAGGTGGGGTTGAAAACCCAGTGGTTTAGGTGGCCAGAGTTCAGCGCCATTGGCGCATATGTTCTTTATTTTCAAAACAGACGTAATCTTCCAAGCTGTTGGTCGCGGGTTCGATCCCCGTCTCCCGCTCCATAAATCAATAACTTACGAAAACTTGCCGGAAGCGCTGGACCCAGCCGCGCGGTTATTCTCCGCTGGCTTTCCTATAAGAGCGGGGGACGTTGGGTGTGGAGATATTCAACCCGGCGCTGAATTCTTCGGTGGCTGCGGTATTCGGCATGTCTTGCGCGATCGAGCCGAACCAGAGGTAAAGCCCCAGCGCGAACACGAACAAAACCAATTGAGTCACGCCCAGGTACATCGATGGCTGAGCGGAGATCAGCACCAGCAGCAGCACTAAAAGGGAAGGGATCAGCCCAAAAATGATGAGCAGGGAGAATATCAATGTGACTTTCTCCCACGAAATGCCCGGATCGTGCCCATTGGATTGGAGCAGACGAATGATGAACCGGATCAGGGCGTGACCGATCAGAACGCTCGACGCGATAGACCAGTATGGGACGTAAAGGAGGTTAACCAGGTCACCTTTGTAAAAGTAGGCGAGGCCAACGACTACGAAAGGGACAAGCAAAAAGGCAAGTTCCGCGGCCACGATATGGAGTCCGGCCCTCTCAGAGGGCTTGGGCGCGCTCTGACCATCGCCACCTCCCATCGAAACGTGTCCTCCTTTTCGGTGTTACCCGAGCCTGGTAGCGGAATCTCACGTTGATGATAAACGACGAGGGCGCGGTTTGCAAACAAATTGTGAAAATGCCTACAAGTTCTGGAACTCATGGATCTGGCTGGATTAGTTTCGGCTTTCTGGTTGCGGCATGGAAGCGCACGGCCGCGCTGCCAAGCGCTCCAAAACAGTTGCCTGTGCTCGCGGGAAGATCGGCGGGCAGGATCTCTCTCTTGACGCCCAAGAGCAGTGGAAATATCTGCGAGAGGGCGGTGACCGGAGTGGGCCCCGGGGCTTCCCTGAGCGAACCGCGGCCGCTACGGAGTGCTGGTTAAGACCCTCGCAACCCGGGCGCGCCACCCGGTCGGCGAAGGTGTATTAAGCTGAAAGGAGGATGGAGAGTCCGGTCCTCTTTCAGCCCAGCCCGCACTTGGCCGACTTTGTGAACAGCCGGATTGTGCAGTCGGAGATCGAAGGCGGTGTTCACCTTCGCGATGTGCAACCCGGCACGGTGCTGGAAGTGCTTACGCAGAACCGCTCGTACAAGCTGCGCTACGAGGGGATGGGCAAGGCGCTCATCTCGGGGCATCCGGTGTTTTGCCCCGAGCCAGTGCTGGTGACCATCCAGGGGTCCACCTGGGGCGGCTCGATGATCAAGCAGGGGTTTATCGGGCGGGGCATGTGCCTGGAATTCAATCATCCCGCCTTCGAGCCGATTACCACTTCGATGATCGTGCAGGTGCGGGCGGCTTCCTGAGAGAATCCCGGTGGGCAAGCCCCGGAAGCGCCCGCTGCGCACGCGGCTATCCGGCGGCTAAACCAGCCACGCGGACGGAACTTGCCACCGGCTGGCTCTCGAATTCAGTGCCGGCGGACATCATAAAATCGAACTCGACCGGCTGCCGGTCGGGGTCTAGCCACAGGGTACCTGAGCGCCTCAATTCGATGGTGTCGGAAAGGCCTTTCGCCACCACCCGCATCCGATTCTTCCTCCTGGCGAGTAGCAACGCTTCCAGGGTGATCCCGGCTGGATATCTCAGCAGCATGTACATATCGGTCGCCCTCCTTGCGATCCACCCTGAGTATGCAACGCCGATGGGCAACAGTAACATGCTTGCCTTTGTTATGGTTCTCCGGTCCCATTACACCCTGGTACCAGCGCTGTGGCCGGGCTTTGGCGCACCGCGCCCTCGCCGGCGGCCCGCCGGGAGCCGCTTGTTATACTCGTAAGTTCCCGTGTTCCATACCATTGAAAAACAAGTAGCGGACGCCTTTCACACGCATATCCGGATTCGCTACGGAATCGATCTGTCGGTTACGGTAGAACAGCCGCGGCAGAGCGATTTCGGCGAGATGGCGGTTCCAGCGGCTTTCCAGCTTGCCAGGCAACTGCGGCAGGCGCCGCGCAAAATCGCCGCGGAACTGGTGGAAGAACTGGGCCCGATTGCCGGCGTGGCGGCTACCGAAGTGGCCGGCAACGGCTACATCAACATCCGGCTGGACCGCGGCGCCTATGGGGCCAGCCTGCTCGCGGGGGATGCGGCCGCCGAAACCCCGGCGGGCGAAAAAATCATCGTCGAGCACACCAACATCAATCCCAACAAGGCGGCCCACATCGGGCACCTCAGGAACGCCACCCTCGGCGACACCTTCGTGCGCATGCTGCGCGCCAGCGGCAACCGGGTGGAGGTGCAGAATTACATCGACAACACCGGAGTGCAGGTGGCCGACGTGGTAGTGGGCTTCCACTACCTGGAGCACCTGGCGCCCGCCGCGGTGCGCGGGTTGATCGCGGACCCCGCGGTGCGCTTCGATTACTACTGCTGGGACCTCTACGCGGGCACCTCGGCCTGGTACCACGACCATCCGGAAGCGCTGGCCTGGCGCACCCAAACTCTGCACGCCATCGAGGCGGGCGAGGGCGAACTGGCGGAACTGGCCCACCTGGTGGCGGACGCGATTGTGGAAGCCCACCTGGCCACCATGCTGCGGCTGGACGTGGAGTACGACGTGCTGCCGAGGGAAAGCGAAATCCTGCACCTGGAATTCTGGGCGGCGGCCTTCGAGCTGCTCAAAGAGCGCCATGCCATCGTCTTCGAAACCGAGGGCAAACACGCGGGCTGCTGGGTGATGCCGGGGCTTTCCGAAGAGGGCAAGGTGATCGTGCGATCGGACGGAACGGTGGTTTACACCGGCAAGGACATCGCCTATCAACTCTGGAAATTCGGACTCCTCGGCAAGGATTTTTATTACCGGCCGCTCAAGACCTATGCGGACGGGCGGATGCTGTGGGTCACCACCGATCAGCCCGTGGAATCCGGAGTGCGCTTCGGGCATGGATCCCGGGTGTACAACGTGATCGATTCACGCCAGTCCTATTTGCAGGACGTGGTGGCGGAAGGGCTGCGGGGACTGGGGTACCGCGAGCAAGCCGACCGATCCATCCACTTTTCCTACGAGATGGTGGCGCTTTCGCCCCGCTGCTGCGCCGAACTGGGGATTCCGCTCTCGGAGGAAGATCGCAAGCGGCCGTATGTGGAAGTTTCGGGGCGCAAGGGCCTGGGCGTGAAAGCGGACGACCTGCTGGACAGCCTGATTGGCAAAGCGCTGGACGAAGTGGTCTCGCGCCACCCCGAGGACAGCGCCGAACAGAATCGCGCCGTGGCCACCAGGATCGCCATCGGCGCGCTACGTTATTTCCTGCTCAAGTTCACGCGCAATACGGTGATTGCCTTCGATTTGCAGGAGGCGCTGAGTTTTGAGGGCGAAACCGGGCCTTACTTACAGTACGCCGCGGTGCGGGCGCGCAAGATTCTGGCGAAGTTCGCGGAGCGCGGCGCGCCTCTGCCCGATTTTGCCGCCGAACTGAACGCCGCGGCGATGGCCCGGCAGCTGCAAAGCGAGGATTTCTGGCAGGTGCTGCTGGCCGCCTCCAAGGCGGAATCGGCGCTGGAAAGCGCGGTCAGCGCGGGCGAGCCCTCCCACGTGGCGCGATACGCCTTCCAACTCGCGCAGGCGTTCAGCAATTTCTATCAGAAGTATCCCGTGATTCACGAGCAGAACCGCGAACGGCAGGTCTTTCTGCTGTGGATGACCAGTTTCTTCCGGCAGCAACTGGAGCGCACGGCGGCGATTCTGGGAATCCCGATCCCGGAGTACATGTAGCGCCGTTGCCGGGCGCTTAGCTCACGATGCTGCGGGAAGCCTCATCCCAAAAAACGGGCTTCTTCCGGAAATACGATTCGTTGGCCATGTGGCAGGCGATGGCGGCATGGTTGCCGAACATCGCGTCTTCCGTTACGGGCTGGCGGGTCTTGGCGGCCTGGAAGAAAGTCCACAGGTGCGGGCGGAGGTCGTCCCAGTCGTCGCCGCGATAGACCGCTTCGGCGGCAATGGGTTCCTTTCCGGGCGCGGGGTCGTGTTGGGCATGCCACTGCTCCACGTATGCCTGATGCAGCTTGGGCGGGAAGCTGGCCGCGTAGTAGCTGGGCGCCGTGTCCACGCCCGGTTGCGGTATGTGGCGGAGCTGATACTCGCCGGCTTCCAGGATGCCCTGGGGGCCCAAGAAGCGGGCCATTTCCTCGGTTTCCGTACCCAGACCCAGCCGGACGTAGACCGGAATCCCATGATAATCGAACAGCACCACGTGCAAGTCCGGCATGTTGCGCCCGTCTTTCCAGCGGAAAATGCCGCCCAAAGCCGATGCCGAGCGCGGAATCTCGTTCCAACCGAGCGTAAACATCATCCCGCTGAGCAGGTGCACCATCAGGTCGCCGCCCACGCCGGTGCCGTACTCCTTCCAGCAGCGCCAGCGGGCGAAGCGTTCCGGGTTGAAGGGAATCTTGGGGGCATCGTTCAACCAGGTGTCCCAATCCAGGTTTTGGGGAGAAAGGTCGGGCGGCGGCGGATAAACCCAGGCTCCCGTGGGATCGTTGCGCCCCAGCGAGAGTTCCACCATCTCCACGTCGCCGATGGCGCCGCCGTGGTAGAGTTCCCGAGCCTTAGCACAGAGCGCCGAACTGACCCGCTGCGAACCGATTTGCACGATGCGGTGGTTCCGGCGCGCCGCCTCCACCATTTCGAAACCTTCCGGAACGGCATGCGACATGGGTTTCTCGCAGTAGATGTCTTTGCCCGCGTTGCAGGCATCCACCACCACGCGTTTATGCCAGTGGTCGGGCACCGCGGCGAGAATGCAGTCGATGTCCCGGCGTTCCAGCAGTTCCTGGTAGCGGCGGGTGGTGGGCAGGCTGGCGTTGCCGGTGATGGCCTTGGCCAACGTATGGCGGCCATCGTAGAGGTCGGCGGCGGCCACGCATTCTACGCCCGGAAGGGTGAGGGCGGCCCGTAACAATCCCGAGCCTTCCATGCCCACGCCGATGATGCCGAACCGCACCGTGGCGCCCTTGTCCCCTTGTGCGGCGGCTTCCACAGCAATCGGCGCAAGGTCCACGGTAGCGGCGGCCAGCAGGCTGCCGGCGGCCGCGGATCCCGTGCGCAGGAACTGGCGGCGCGATGAATCGAGTTTCATAGACCAACCTCCCTTCCTCACTTCAGCGGCTTGATGGCCACTTCGCGGAAGAAGACGATGTCGTGATCGCTGTGGTTCTGAAGCCCGATATACCCCAGATTGGGGCGCAGCCCGCGCTGCGGCTCGAAACTGAACTTGCGCGGCGGCACCGGATCGCCTTCCTTGTAATCGGTCACCTTTACGCCGTTGAGCGCCACGATGGTGCGGGGGCCATCGAGGGTGATTTCCATGGTATTCCACTGCGGTCCCGGCTTGCCGGCCATGGCGAGCGGCCTGGTGAGGGAGTACAACATGCCCGTCGAATGGGCTTCGTCCTCGGGCGGGTTGGAGCGTTCGGGGTGGTTATCGATCTGCACTTCGTAGCCGTAATGCACGGGCATCCACTCCTCGCGCGGCTCCAGGGGAATGCGAATGAAGACGCCGGAATTGTCGTTCTCGTCGCGCATTTTGAAGACCACCCGAAGGACGCAATTGCCGATCTGCCCGCCCGTCCAGTAGAGCAATCCCATGCCGCCGTGGGTGTGGATCAGGCCATCCTCCACGGTCATTCCGCCGGGCCCCACGTGCTTCCAGGCCGAAAGGTCCTTGCCGTCGAAGAGTTGCCGCCAGTGATTCGGATCGCCCGTGCAGGCGTTCTGTTCCGCGCCGGCGGCGAAGGCCGCGACGCTGAAAGAAAACGCCAGAAACAGAAATGCCGCCACCCGCGCCATGTCGATCGCCCTCCTGTTGAGAAGCACCAAGATCAGTCTACTTCAGAACACGAGGCGCAGGGTTCGGAGCCCGGCACAGCCGACGTACGTCGCGTGCCGGCGCCGGTGATGGTCATCGATCGCGTGGAGGAGATTCCGGCGGCGAGCCAGCCTCGCCCGTCTCCGGCATCACTCAGCAAAGCGAACCGGCGCAACAGGAGTGTGCCGCCATAGCCGGTGTTTTCTACCGCGTCCCGGGTTCGGCTGGCGCGAGCGGCCGTACCAGCCGCAGAGCGGGGCGGGTCAGATACTCGCGGATGTAAGACCGGTGGGCCGGGTCGTCCGGATAGCGCTCGCCCTCCGGGTACGGGTAGCGGCTCATGGCGTGGAAGGGCAACGGCATCACCGATTGCGAGAAGGCCGTGTTGGCATCGGCATCCTTGGCCCAGCCGTCCACCAGCAGCAGGTAATCGCGGGTCCAGCCGGGGGAAAGCAGCGGCAGGCCGCCAGCGGAGAACGTCATGCGGATTTCGTCGCCCGATCCCAGGATCGCCATGCGGTCGTCGGCGTCGCGCAGCAGGGTCGTGATGGGGCCGTAACGGGTGTAGTTGCCGGGCGTCGGGTTCCACATGGAAGTGGCGCGGGTGGTCTGGTAATCGAAGGATTCGGGCTGTTTGCGCTGGGGATCGATGGTGGCCCGCGAGAAGCCGCGAAAATGCAGGTCAGCGGAAGCCAGCGGAATTTCCGTCAGCCGCGCGGGCGGCGGCGCATTGGTCTCGAACAGATAGATCTGGTCCCAATAGACGCACAGGTTGGTGACGATCCGCACCTCGCGCGACGGCGAGAGGAACTTGCCGGTGAGGTCCACCGCCATGGCCTTGGGCTTCCCCGACGGCATGCCCATATCTTCGATCACGGTTTTCCAATTCCCCTGCGCATCTTTTACCTGAAGGTACGGAAACACCAGGTCGCGATGAGCCTGGGCGGCGGCCAGGAAGGTGCTGCCATCGGCCCAATCCACCCAGCCGTAGAGCACCAGAACGGCTCTTCCATCGGCAGCCGCGCCAGCGAAATCCAGGTCCAGATGGTGCAACTCCGCCACGCCCGCATGATCGCGCCGGAAGGCATCCGGGTAGCGCCGGTCGCGTTCCAGGAGGGCCGCGCGCACGTCGGCCCCGTGGCTATCCCGCGCCGCGGCGGGATAAATTCTGCGGCTCGCTCCGTACAGGCGATATTCGGGGAACGGCGGCGATTTGAACTTCTCGTTGGTGACGATTTCCATGTCCGCGGGATGGTCCAGCGCCAGCAGCTTGATCTGATCGATATAAGAGACCTCACGCAGTTCCTCGGTCATGCGGATCTGGTAAGCTCCTTCGCGCGCCTGGAGCATGGCGGCGGGGATGGCGACGTATTCCTGGTGGTCCACGGGGAAGAATTGTCCATCGCCGGAACTGGCGCCCAGCGGCGCTACGCCCAGCACGTCCGTGACAAACTGGAAGCGCTCTCCGTTCCAGGTGAAGATCATGGGGCAGGAGCCAGACAGTCGCGGCGCTTCTTTCACCGCCAGCACGCGGTCCACGGGCGGACTGGTTTCGTTCTGGATGAGGCCGTTCGGCCAGGTGATGCGCACGGTATCCACCGCGGCATGACCGCCCAGGCGGAAGACCAGCGGTATGCCCGCGTAGGTCTGTTTTTCGTAGCGGGAGCCGGCCTTCACCTCAACCTTGGAGTTCAGGGCCAGTTTCGGACTCTTCACGCCGGCGAGCGCCACTTCGATCCAATGGCCATAGTTGGGGGTGACGTCCCGTTCGATCACCAGGGTTCCATCGCCCTTCACGCCGGCCCAATCGAGCCTCCCGTTGCCGGTGAAATCCGCGGCGGCATAGGTGGTGGGGAACGGACGGGGCTCGGGCCGCGGAGCGGTTTCCAGACGGCCCCCATGATTCAGGAGCAGGCGTCCGGGTTCGAACTCCAGGTCGGTGAAGCCATCGTGGTTGACATCTGCCGCCGTCAGGCCGTGAGCGTCCGGGGGCAGCGCCGCGAGCGGAACCGCCTGGTAACTTCCGGCGAGGTGGTCGCGGTAGAGCACGCCGGGCCGCCCGGCATAGGAGACCACCAGGTCGAAGCCCGGCGTGTCGGGTTCCAGGTCGAATCGCACGGCATCCAGCGCCCGCCCTGGCACAAACGGAAAGCGCCTGGTTTCGTCGCTGAATCCAGCTTCCCCGTTGTTGCGCAACAGGCGCGAATCGTCCCCCACCAGGATCAGGTCTTCGTCGTAATCGTGGTCGTAATCGATCCAGACGCCCTGGCGGAAGGATCCGGCGGCCAGCTCGGAGTGTTTCACAAACCGGCTGCCGGTGTTGCGATAAAGCGTGGCGCCCTTGGCGGTGATCACGCAGAGGTCGGGCAAACCATCGTTATCGAAATCGCCGGGCGCGATGAAGCGCACGTCGCGGAGGGCCTCCAGGCCGGAATCCGCCACCGGGGTCCGGCCGCCGCGGAACCATGCCACGCGGCCCGATGACCAGGCGATCAGGTCCGCGTGCCCGTTAGCGCCGGCCAGCGAAGTCACCCCGGAAGCCGGCCCGCTGAAGCCTTCCGCCACCTTCTCCTCGCGGTACACCGGCGCGGCCAGGGGAAGCGAGGGCGCGTCGATCGGATCGTACAACTCGGCGTACTGGCACCATTCGACATCTTCCGGAACCGCCGCTCCCTCCTGCTGCTTTTTGATCTCCTGGAAAACGCGCAGCTCTTCCGCCGATTGCATGTCGCGGCCGGTCTGCCGGTATAGTCCGAAGAGCTGGAAATGCGGCGCGGCCAGCAGCGGGTTGAGATCGCGCGCGGCTTCGAACTGCGCAACCGCCGCGGCGGTGTCGCCCTTCAGCTTGTCGACCACCCCCAACTGGTAGTGAGCTATCGGTTCGTTGGGAACCAGCCTGACCATCTCCTGGAACTGGGTGAAGGCCTTGTCCACCTCATTTTCTTTCTTGTAAACGATGCCCAGGTTGAACCACGTATGGGGAAGCCCGGGATCGGTCTTTTGCACCCGCTCCAATTCGGCGGTGGCCGCTTCCACATCGCCCAGCCGCAGCAGGGCCAGCCCGTAATTCAACCGCTCGCGGACGGAATTGGGCGCCAGGGCGAGAGCCTGGCGCAGTTCGTCCACCGCCTCCTTGTGGAGGGTGGGGTTCTCATAAAACGCTTTGCCCAGGTTGCGGTGCTGCCAAAGCCGGTCGTCGTTGGAACTCTGCCCGAAGACCAGCCAGCCCGCGCCGGCCATTCCGGCCAATGCGGCCGCGCCAAGGAACCCTCGAAATTTGCTGCGCATCTACATGACAGTATGCCTCACCCCGACCCCCTGACGCTCCCGGCGCTGGAGCAAGCTCGCCTGGTACGCGAGCGCGCCCTCTCATCGCGCGAGTTGATCGCGGCGCATCTGGAGCGGATCGCGGCGATCGATCCGCTGCTCCACGCGGCGGTCGAGGTGCAATGCGAGCGGGCGCTCGCGGATGCGGATGCGGCCGACCGTGAACTGGCGGCGGGAACGTTGCGCGGGCCTTTGCACGGCGTGCCGTTCAGCGTCAAGGACTCGATCGAACAAGCCGGAACCCGATCGACCGCGGGCACCTGGGGCCGGCGAAACGCACCGCCTTCCACCGCCGATGCCACCCTGGTCGCGCGGCTGCGCGCGGCCGGCGCCATCCCCATCGCCCGAACCAATCTGCCAGACCTGCTTTTCGCCTTCGAAAGCGCCAACCTGATCTTCGGGCAAACCAATAATCCCTACGAAGTGACGCGCACTTCGGGCGGCAGCAGCGGGGGCGAAGCGGCGCTGATTGCGGCGTGCGGCTCGCCTTTGGGGCTGGGCAGCGATGCGGCTGGTTCCGTCCGGCTGCCGGCGGCATTCTGCGGGATCGCCGCTCTCAAGCCGACCTCCGGCCGTCTGCCGCGCACGGGCCACTTCCCACCTGCGGGCGGCTGGCTGGAAACGGTATGGCAGATCGGACCCATGGCCCGAAGGGTGGAAGACCTCATCGAGGCCATGCGCCTGCTGAACGGTCCCGACGGCATCGATCCCACGGTTCCCCATGTGCCGTTCCGCGATCCGCACGAGGTGGATCTCTCCGAATTGCGCGTGGCAGTCTACACCAACAACGGGATCGCCGCGGCGGACGACGAGGTGACTTGGGTGGTATGGCCGGCGGGCGCGGCCCTGGACTCGGTGGTCCGATCGGTGGAGGAAACCCGCCCGGCGTGCCTGGAGGCGGCCTACGATCTGGAAATGATGCTGATCGGCCCGGATGGCGGCGACGGGCTGAGGGCCTACTTGCGTGAGCTCGGGTCCACCCAGGTGCATCCGCTGCTCACCGGCTGGCTCGACAAACTGGAGCCGTACCGCACCGATCTGGCCGGCTTTGCGCGGTACTGGGCCGAGTTGGATGCGTATCGCGCGGAGATGGCCCGCTTCCTGAGCCGCTACGACGTAATTCTTTGCCCGGCTTACACCCACCCCGCGCTCCCTCACGGCGAATCCATCCTCGACGAGAATTTTCGAGGATTCAGCCACACCATGGCGTTCAACGTCGCGGGCTGGCCCGCCGCGGTGGTGCGCTGCGGAGAATCCAGCACCGGCCTGCCGATCGCGGTGCAGGTAGCGGCCGGCCCGTGGCGCGAAGATATCGTGCTGCGCGTGGCGCTCTGGCTGGAGGAGGTTTTCGGAGGGTGGAAACCACCGGCCGCGCCTACGGCAGAACGCTGATCCCGCGATTTTCGTCGATCAGCACGCGCCGGTTGGCGGCCACGTTCCGAAACTGCTGCTTCGTGCCGCTGGGCCAGACCACCTCCACATTGGCGGTGGTGTCGGCGCCCAGCCCGAACGTCAGCGCCAGGTCGCTTTGGGAGCAGTAACTCGATCCGCTGCGGACCATATTCCACTGCTTTCCGCCCTGGCTTTCCACCCGCACCACCGCGCCGAGGCCGTCGCGGTTGGATCGCGCGCCCGCCAGCCGGACGCTGAGCCAATGGTTGCGGTTGCCACCGTCGTTGCGCAGCAGCACGGCGGGCCCGTTGTTGTTGGAGATCAGCACGTCCAGATCGCCATCGTGATCGAAATCGGCGTAAGCGGCGCCGCGCGCCACCATGGGTCTGGAAAACGCCGGCCCCATCTGCGAGCTGACATTTTCGAAGCGGTGATTCCCCAGATTGCGGAAAAGCAGCGGGGTTTCCCGGTAGCTCACCTTGGGCTGCACGCGCCCGATTTCGTCCTCGATATGGCCGTTGGCCGCCAGGATATCCGGGTAGCCATCCAGATCGTAGTCGAAGAAGAACACCCCGAACGAAAGCGAAAGGAGGCTCGATCGGCCCACCGTCGAGGAAGGCGCTTCATCCACAAACAGCCCGTTGCCCTCGTTGTGGTAGAGTCCCAGCATCTGGTTGGAGAAGTTGCCCACCAGCAGGCCAGGCCGTCCGCTGCGGTCGTAGTCGCCGGCATCCGCGCCCATGGCTCCGCGCGCCACGCCGTCCTCGCCATATGCAACTCCCGCCGCCATACCCTCTTCGTGGAACGTACCGTTGCCCAGGTTGCGATAGAGCTTATTGGGTTGGGTATCGTTGGCCACGAACAGGTCCGGCCATCCATCGTTGTTGTAGTCGAGCACCGTAACGCCCAGCGACTTGCTGGTGGGGTCGCCCAATCCGGCCTTCTCGGTGACATCTTCAAACCGGCCGTTGCCCAGGTTGTGAAACAGGCGCGAGCGCGTGCCCTTGTAGGATTCGGGGGTGCAATAGGATTTGGTCGAGCCATCCAGTGAGCACCACAGGTCCGTCTTGGCGCTCCACTGGACGTAGTTGGCGACGAACAGGTCCACTTTGCCGTCGCGGTCGTAGTCCAGCCACGCGGCGCTGGCGCCGAAGCTGGCATTGCGGATTCCCGAAGCCGCGGTCACGTCGCGGAACTTTCCGTGGCCCTCGTTGTGGAAAAGGTGGTCGCCGTCCAGTGCGGTGATGTAGACGTCTTCGCGGCCATCGTTATCGTAATCGGCGATGGCCACGCCCAGGCCGTACATCTCGACATCCAGGCCGCTTCCGGCGGTCACATCGGTGAAAGTCCCGTTGTGATTGTTGTGGTACAGCGCAGCGACCGTGCGGCGGCCGTGAGGTACGAAATCCTTGCCGTTGATGAGCAGGATATCCGGCCAGCCGTCGCCATCGGCATCGAAGAAGGCGCAGCCCGCGCCGAGCGTCTCCGGCAGGAATTTCCGCCCCGTGCGCCCGGCGTTGTGGGTGAAGTGTATCCCGGCCGCAGCGGTCACGTCGGTAAACTGCACTCCCGCGCCGGGCAGCCGGTCCGCCGCAAGGAGGACGGCCATCGAGGCCACGGCAATCGAGGCTAGCAGAAGGTGGGGCAGGCCAAAGGGCCCCCTCACCGAGGCCGCGCGTAGTTTGGATGGCGGGACCGTCTTTCGACAGGCTAATAGCCTGTCCCACCAACCCTGCGCGGCGCCGGCTCGTTGCCGATCCTTCGCAGGCGGGGTCACTTGCCCTCCGGAAGCGCCACGCTCTCGTGGTCGTGGACTGGCTGGCGCTCGTTGTTATCTTCGGGGCTGAGCTGCCGCCGTTTTTCGGTGATCGCCTGCGAGGCCTCGTCGGCTTTGAAGCGGCGGAATAACTGCTCCTCGCGCTCGGCCGAGGCGGCATTGCCCAGCCCGCGATAGCACAGCATCAGGGTGTAGTGCATCTGCACATCCTCCGGGTCCACCGCATCTACAGCCTTTAGCGTCTCCACGGCCTCGGCGTACCGCCGCTGGAGGAACTGAATGCGGGCGAACTGGTTGAGCACCACGCGATCGCGCGGGTACTGCTCGCGCGCCACCGCCAGCGAGGCGAGCGCGCCCGCGTAATCGCCATCGGCTTTTTCTACCGCGGCCTGGAAAAACTCGGCGCGGCCGAGGCGCGGGCTCAGGCCCAGGGCTTTCGCCAGGTACGGCTTGGCGGCGTCAGTCTCGCCCTCCTGTATCAGCGCGCGGGCCACATTCAGCCAGCCGTCGGCGTACGCCGGGTCGGCCTCGGTCACGCGCTCGAAGGCGTACTCGGCGCCCTTGAGATCGCCCTGCAGCAGCAGCCCGATGCCCCAATCGTTCCATCGCTCGCGATCCTGTTTCCGCACCACCGGCTTCCAATCCGGCCGGCCCAGGGGCAGAGTGGCGTGCGTTTCCGCCAGGGTAACGATGGGCGGGTCGGGGATGCGGCCGCGAATCTTTCCAGAGACGTTGGGCGGGATGGAGGCCGGCAGAAAGCTGTATTGCAGGCTGTTGAAATCCTTCGTGAGCAGGGCCGGATCCTGTCCGGGCCGGGGCACGCCGGCATACGCAAATTGCGTGTAATACCAGGAGAACTTGCGGTAATTCAGCCGCGCGGTGAGATGGATCGGTCCCTTGGCGTCGCGGGGCGTCTTCACCAGGTAATGCACCACATCGGCCGCGCCGGGCGGGATCAGCCTGACGTACAGCAGGCTGCGCGATTGCCAGGCGTTGCGCTTGTCGATGGGGTTTCCGGCGGCATCCAGTTGCAAGGAGCGGTAGAAGTGCGCGCCCGGCTCGACCGGACCCTTTCCGCCATCTTCCACCATCCCGCTCCAGAAGAGTATGCGGCCGTCGTCATCTTTGGCCTGCAATTCCAGCCAGGTGTCGAAAACATCTACCGTGCCGGCCGGGAAGAAGTGGCCGATTTTGCGGGTGCGCACCACCACGTCCACGCGCGACGTCGTACCGGGTTCCAGGCACGCGCCGGCCGCTCCCACGGGCGCAGACAGCTTGCCGACTTCCCGCACCATCGCCGGCGCGGAGTGTTCGGCTTCCTCCCCCACCGCGAACGTGGAATTGGCCTGGGGCGCGTCGTTGCGCCGCAGCATGGAAGTCTGCCCGCGCGCGGCATCCACCGGAGAGACGGCGAAAATGTCCACCGTGATGAAGCCCGACTGGAGAAACTTTTCGGTCTCCGCGAGCTGCCGGCTGTCCCCATCGACGTACGGGACGGCCGTATTGGCGGCGGCGAAGCGATGCGAGTGGATCTTGCCCTGGCGGTTGCCCGGGTCGCGCGAATCCACCAGCGGCATATGGCAATCGGCGCAGGCCATGGGCTTGTCGGGGTAATAGAACGAGCGCGCGCCCTGGCCGGAAACGCCGCTGGCCTGCCAGTTGTCGTAGTCGTTGAAGCCGCGCTGCCAGCGATAGCTGTTCACCGGCACATCCAGGTGCACTTTGTGGCAGGCGGCGCAAAACTCCGCCTGGCGCATGAAGGGCTTCAGGAAGGTCATGCGATGCGGCGCGGGATTCAGATAGGTGAGGAACGAGGAGACCGCCCGCACCGGCCCGCTGTGGCTGGAAGCCAACTCATGCAGGGGAGGGTATTCCACCGCTATATCGGCGTTGCCCATGGAGCTTCCCACGTGGACGATGGCGTGGCAGGACATGCAACCGAGGCCCGCCTGGGCCTCCGGAGTATCGATCTGCTGGGAGATGGGCCGGTCGAAACGGCCGTTGAAAAACACCGCGTGATCGTGGCATCCGGCGCACCATTTACTGGGACGCGTTCCGGTAACAGACTGCATGTATTCGATGGCCTTGCGATAAAACTGGTTGTTGAAGGAGGCCATGTGGTGCATGGAGCCTTTCCACTGCTCGTAGATGTCCTTGTGGCACTCGCCGCAGGTTGCCGAATCCATGAAAAAGTTCGAAGGGATGGTGCGTCCGGTGGTGGTGCGCGCGGAGGACGGGGCAAAGGGCGAATGCGCGCCCAACCCCTCCTCATCCATGGAAAGGGGCGGAGAGGGCGGATTCACGATGCGGTCATCCGGCGAGGGATGGACACGGTTCCATACAGCCGCCGAGACCGGCAGCAGCAGCGCGACCGCGCAAGCCGGCGCGACCAGCGGAATCCGGCGCCGGGGCACCCTCCGGGCCCGCCATGCCACCAGCCCCACCGCGACCGACGCGAGCGCGATGTGCAGCCACAAGATGGCGCGATGATCGAAGGTGTTGCCCCGCACTGCCAGAAACAGCGCCGGCAGACCGGCCACCAGAAACGCTCCGCCTTCCCGCGGATAGCGCTTCAGGCTCCACGCCGCCACTGCCATCAGCGCGAGGCCCGCCGCCAGGTGCGCCACCGCGTTAGCCATGTAGAACAAAGTGGCGGAGGGGTAAGCCACCAGATAGCCGCTGTTGACCAGCAGAAACAGAAATAAGGCGCCCGCGAGACGGATTTTCATGTGCCCGGCCGAAGTCGGCCGTTACCCTCGTTGTAGATCAAGCTTAATCCCGTCGCGGGCGAGGGTCAGTAGTATGAATATATTAGCGGGAGCTACTCTTCGAAGTCCGCTTCCGGCGTCGGCAGGACATCGTCGTCCGCGGCCACCCAGACATACAGCGTGGGCAGCAGGAAGACGTTCATCACCATGGCCACCATCAGCCCGCCGACAATCACAATCGCGAAGGGGCGCTGCGAATCCGAGCCGATGGCGTGGGACATGGCGGCGGGAATCAGGCCCAGGGTGGCCACAAGGGTGGTCATCATGATGGGGCGCAGCCGGAGCACCGCGCCTTCCACCGCCGCATCGAGCACCGAGTGGCCGCGCGAGCGAAGCTGGTTGATGTACTCCAGCATGATCACGCCGGTCTGCACGCAAACGCCGAACAGCGCCAGGAAGCCGACGCCTGAAGACACGCTGAAATGGGTCCCCGTGATGAGCAACGCCAGCAGGCCGCCCAGAGGCGCCATGGCGATGTTCGCCAGCATCAGGGTAGCCCACTTGAACGAGTGGAACATGGTGTACATGATGATGTAGATCACCAGGATGGTGATCGGCAGCACGATCATGAGGCGGCGTTGCGAGCGCTGCTGGCTGGCATACTCGCCGGCCCAATCGATGCGGTAGCCGGTGGGCAGCTTCACCTGCGCGTTCACCTTGCGGATGGCCTCTTCCACCGTGCTGCCCAAGTCGCGGCCGCGCACGCTGTACTTCAAAGCGACGTAGCGCGAGTTCTCCTCGCGGTAGATCTCGGAGGCGCCATCGGCCACCTGGGTGTCGCAAAGCTGTTCCAGCGAAACTCGCTCGTTGGTCGGCGAGAGCAGGCGCACCGCCTCGATGGCTTCCTTGGTGTTGCGGAAGGGGGCCAGGTAGCGCAGCACCAGGTCGAAGCGGCGCTCGCCTTGCAGCACCTGCGTCAGGGCGTTGCCGCCCACGGCGGTCTGTACAGCGTCCTGCACGTCGGCGGCGTTGAGGCCGAAGCGCGCCGCCTGGCGCCAATCCACCGTGAAGTTGAGGTTGGGCTGCCCGATCACGCGGAACAACCCGAGATCCTCCACTCCCTTGATCTTGCGCATCACGTTGACGATCTGGTCGCCTTTCTCCTCCAGGATCTTGAGATCGTCGCCATAGATCTTAATCGCCAGCTCGCCTTTCACGCCGCTGACGGCTTCCTCCATGTTGTCGGCGATGGGTTGGGAGAAATTCCAGAGCACGCCCGGGAGCTTCTCCAGCTCGCGGTCCATAGCGCCGATGAGCTCGTCTTTCTGCTCCCGGAACACCGGCCGCCACTGGTCCTTGTCCTTCAGGCCGACGAAGTACTCGGTATTGAAGAAGCCCGTGGTGTCGGTGCCGTCGTCTGGCCGTCCCACCTGCGAAACCACCTCGGTCACCTCGGGAAAAGAAGCCAGGATCAGGCGCGCCTGAGTCATCAGCCGGTTGCCCTCCGCCGGACCCGTCGAGGGGGCCAGCGTGCCGCGCGCCCAAATCGCGCCTTCATCCAGGTGCGGCAGGAACTCGGAGCCGATGATGCCGCTCGAAAGCAGCCAGGCCGCCGCGCACACCGAGCCAAGCGCCACAGCAGCGGTCAGATATCGTGCTCGAATGGCGAAGCGCACCGCCGACCGGTAGTGGTCGATCAGCCACACCAGCACCGGGTTGCGCCATTCGCGGGTGGTGCCGCGGAACAGGAAACTGCACAGCACCGGCGCCAGGACCATGGAGAAGAGCAACGCTCCTAACAGGGCGAAAGCCACCGTCCAGGCCATCGGCTTGAAGAGCCGGCCCTCCACGCTTTGCAGGGTGAAGATGGGCAGATAGGCGGTAATGATGATGCCGATGGCGTAAAACACCGGACGCTGCACCTCGAAGGCGGCCTCGCGGATGCGCGCCAGCACGGGACGCGGCGGATCCACCCGGCGGCCCATGTGCCGCACGATGTTCTCCACCATCACCACCGCGCCATCCACCACCATGCCGAAATCCAGCGCTCCCAGCGAGAGCAGGTTGGCCGGAATGTGGCGCAAATCCAGGCAGATCGACGCGAACAGAAGCGAGAACGGAATGGTCATCGCCACCACCAGGGCGCCGCGGGCATTGCCCAGGAACATGAACAGGATCAGGGCTACCAGGATGATGCCCTCGCTCAGGTTGTGGAGTACCGTGTGGGTGGTGTAGTGCACCAGCTCGCTGCGGTCCAGAAACGGAACGATCTTCACTCCCGGAGGCAATAAGCCATTGTTCAGCTCGTCCACTTTGTTGTGAATCGCCACCAGCGTTTCGTCGGAATTGGCGCCCTTGCGGAGAAGCACGATTCCTTCCACCACGTCATCGTTGTCGAGGATCTTGCCGTCGGCCCGATGGATAGCCTTGCCGATGCGCCCCAGACGGATCTTGGGACCCTGCACGACGTTGGCGACATCCGCCACCCGGATGGCCGTGCCGTTCTGCACCTTGATGACGATCTGGCCGATGTCGCCGACGTGCTGCACCAACCCCAGCGACCGCACGTTGATCTGCTGCAATCCGGCTTCGATGAAGCTGCCGCCGGCATTCACGTTGTTGTTGGCCAACTGCTGTTCCACCTGCGACAGGCTCAACCCGTAATCCACCAGCTTGTCGGGGTCGGGCTGCACCTGGTATTCCTTGGTGGTCCCGCCGAAGCTGGAAACGTCCACTACGTTGGGCACCGACTTGAACTGCTTCTCCAGGTACCAGTCTTCGAGCGACTTGAGCTCCATCAGGTCGTATTCGGGATTGGTGCTGTGCAGGGTATACCAGTAGATCTGGCCGACCGGGCTGTAGTCGGTGCCCATCTGCGGCTGGAGGTTCTGCGGCAGCGTGACCATGGAGAGGCGCTCCAGCACCTTCTGGCGGTTCCAGTCGTCCTCCGAATCGTCGTCGAAAACCAGCATTACGCTGGACAGGCCGAACAGCGACGTGGAGCGCAGGTGCTGCAGGTGCGGCAGGCCGTTCATCGCGATTTCGATGGGGATGGTGACCTGCTGCTCCATCTCTTCGGCGGCCCGGCCGGGCCACTGGGTGATCACCTGGACATAGTTGTTGGCGACATCGGGGTAGGCTTCAATCGGCAGATTTTCAAAAGAGATGACGCCCCATACGAACAGCATAACGGCCAGAGCAATTACCAGCAGACGGTTGTGGAGCGCGAAATCGACCAATCCGCGAATCATGGAAATTGAAGCCTGCTTTCAATGTAGCGACAGGCCCCCCCTGGGTGGCCCTATCTTTCGATTCACCTGGCCCTATCTTTTGGGAACGGGCCGCCAGCTCAGGCGCGTGTCCGACCACCAGTTCAAAAAGCCAGCGGGCAATTTAGAGTCCCGGACACGGGGGGCGGGGTGCGCTGGGGGCCTGGAGTAAGACGCGGAAAGGCTCGTTCTCCTCGTTCCGGCGTCCAGGCGGCGCCTCTTACTGCTCAGCAGCGTTCTGCAGAACCAGGGCGTTGGCCACCACCTGGTCGCCGGGCTTCACGCCGTTTTCGATCTCCTGGCGGTCGGGTGGCAGCATCTTGCCACCAACTACTTCCACGCGGCGGAAACCGTTGTTGGGCGCGGGCATATAAACCCAGTCGCGATCGTGCAGGTGCAGCACCGCGGATGCCGGAACCACCGCCCGCATTTCGATGGTCTGCCCGTGGAAGGTGGCCGTGACGAACATCCCCAGCTTCATCAGGCCGGGGTTGTGGATTTCCAGGCGCACCTTGGCGGTGCGGATGTTGGGATCCAGAATCGGTCCGATGTTGCCGATGCGCGCGTGGAACACCTGCCCGGGATAGGCATTCAGGCGGATGTCGGCGAATTCGCCCAGGTGCACGGCAGGCAGATTGTTCTCGTATACGTCGCACAGGATCCAGACCTCCGAGAGGTCCGAAATCGTGAACAGGTTGGGCGAATTATCGAGGGTCTTGACGCCCGCCGCGGCGGTCACGTTCTGCTCGGTGATCACCCCGGAAGCCGGCGCGGGGATGTCCACGATGGGCGACGGATGGTCCGGATCGGCCCCCAGCACGTGCAGGTGTTCGAGCGCCGTCTCGACATCCACCTTGGCCTTCTCCTCGGTATCCACGGCCACTTCCAGGTCTTTCTGCGCGATGGCGCCCTTTTCGTAGAGCAGCTTGGAACGGTCCAGTTGCGCGTTCGCCAGGACTTCATCGGCCAGCGCGTGACGGTAGTCCGAAAACGCGCCGGAGAGGTCGGCGCTTTGCACGCGCATCAGGATCTGGCCCTTCTGAACGGTGTCGCCCAGACGCGCGCGAATATCCACCACCCGGCCGGAAGCCAGCGAAATCACCGGCACGTTGCGCGAAACGTCGGCGGTCACCACACCGGTCACATTGAGCTCGGGAGCGGCGGCGCGGGAGACCGCGGTAGCCAGGGGGAACTGTTCCGGATGGTCTACTTTGACCAGGCTGGCATCCGCCTCCTGCACCACCTGGGCGGGGGGAGGGGCTTCGCCCTTTTCGTCGTTGCGTGTGCTGCCTTTGGCGCCGCACCCCGCCAATACCAGTGCCAGCCCGCACAGGCCGGCCGCATAGATTTCGTGTTTCATTGGATCACCTCACGGCCCACCGCCATATTGAGTTGATTGGCGGCGCTTAACCAGGCGCCAATCAGATTCAGATAATTCACCTGCACGCTGCGATAGTCCTGCTGCGCCTGCAAAAAATCCAGCAGCGACGCGCCGCCGTGTTGATAGGCATACGAGACTGTGTCGCGCACGCGCGTGGCAAGCTGCAAATATTTGGCTTTATACGGCCGCAGCAGGGCCAGGTTACCGATCAGCGTGGCGTAGGCCGAATCCACGTCGCTGAAAACCTGGGCGCGGGTAGCGTCCGCCAGCCGCTGGTTGCGGCGGATATCCAGGAGAGTGCGTGCTTTCTCGCCCTGGTTGCGGTCGAAGATGCGCAGCGGAATGGTGACGCTGACGCCCAGGGTCTCGTTGTCGTACGGGTTGTTGAACGAAGGGTTGTGCGTCCACCAGGCGCTGTAAGTGGGATCGGCCGAGCCGTTCGATACGGCCAGCTTGTAATCCGCATTGGCCTTATCGACGGATTCAAGGGCCTCCCGCAAATCCGGCCGGGTGGCCAGCGCGGCGCTGCGCACTTCGTCCAGCGGCGGCAGGGTATCGGGGAACTCGAACGGACCGGTGATGTCGAACCGCTCCACCGGCGTGCGGTCGTCGAGCAGTTGCAGAAGCTGAATTTTGGCGGTGCGCACATTTACCAGGGCCGTCTGCACGTCGGTTTCGAACTGCACCCGTTGAAGTTCCAGACGGTCCAGGTCCACCTGCGCGATGTCCCCGGCTCTGAACCGGTCGTTGCTTACGGCGAGCAGGCGATCGTAGTAGGCCAGGTTGGTGTTGGCCTCCGCCAGCACCGCCTTGGCTTCCAGCGCCTGGACAAAGGCGCCGCGCAGGTTGAATAGCAGGTTGCGTTCCTGGTCGTCACGCGAGGAAACGGCCAGCGCCGTGCCCTTTCGCGCGCTATCGAGACGCAGTTCGCGTTTATGGGCGCGCTCGTGCAGGTAGCTGAAGCTGGTGGAAATGTCAGTGCCGGTGAACGGACGCCACACTCCCTGGTACGGGGCAATCTGACTCCCATCGGTCAACAGAGTGAAGTCGGGGTTAGGACGCAGGTAAGCGGTGATTTCGGCGGCGCGGCCCTCATCGATGGTGAGTTCAGCCGCTTTCAAGGTAGGGTTGGTTGCCTCGAACTTCGCGCGCACCTGCTGCCAGGTGAGAGGCTGCTGCGCCCATGCGCCCCCGGCGAACCAAACCACCGCTGTCATTCCCAGCCACAGACGCCACCGCAGGCGCCGCATGATTCCTCCTGAAAAGCGCTGCCGGAAAAACACCGGCTCCTTGCCGCCAGCCGCTCCCTTACGATACCCGCCGGGGGCGCCCTGATCAGGAGCTCCCTGGGGGGCGTGGCTTCGGAGCGCGGTCGTCCCGAAAGACGTCTGAAAGCATCGCTACGCCTCTCGCCAGTGTCTTCCGTACTTTTACTGTAGCTGTCGCACATTCCGCCGCGGATCTATCTTTTAGTGTGGAGAAACCTATCTTTTGGCTAGAGGCTTTGCGAAAAGTTTTGTTTTTTCTAGAATTTAAGGAGAGGAGCTTGAAATGGATGTCCCGTTTCTGCAAGGGACGCCGCGCGCCGTTCTGCTACGGGCTGCGTTGCTGATCGCGATCATCGCCTTGATCGATTGGCGCGTCGATCTGAACATTTCGTTCGGCTTTCTATATCTTTTTCCCATGCTCCTGGTGGGTACCGTGCTGCCGCGCTGGCAGGTGGTGGCCTGCGCATTACTGTGTACCCTGCTCTCGGATCTCTTCGACCCATTCCCGTTCACACTGGCCAATTCGCTGCCGGGGGATATCCTGGTCTTCACATCGCTGGCCGGAACGGGACTGTTCGCCTTTGAAGTCACCCTCAGCCGGCTGCGGGAGGCCGCCGCGCTGCGGCGCGTGGAAGCCGAAGTGGATGCCCGCCGCGAGGCCGAGGAGCAATTGGAGTTTCTGATCGACTCGAGCCCCGCCGCCATCCTCACCATGACCCCTGAGGGAGTCATTCTGCTGGCCAACGGAGCGGCCCATCGCCTGTTCGGCGTGCCGGACAGCCTACTGCCGGGGCGCAACATCCGGCGCTATGTGCCCTCTCTCGCGCGGGTGCCCTCCCTCGAGCAGTCGGCACAGGCTTTCCGCACCGAGATGCAGTGCCGCGGCGAACGCGAGCGCGGCGATGTCTTCCTGGCCAACGTCTTCTTCTCCACTTACCGCACGGCCATGGGACCGCGCCTGGCGGCCCTGGTGGTGGACGCTTCCGAAGACTTGCGCGAGCGGGAGGAGAGCAACCTGGAGCAACTGCTGGCGGGATCGCGCATCCTGGTAGGCGCGGTTTCCCACGAGATCCGCAATGTGTGCAGCGCCATCGCGGTGGTCCACGAGAACCTGGTGCGCGGCGGCACGCTGCGCGGCAACAAGGACTTCGAAGCGCTGGGCGCGCTGGTCGAAACGCTGCACCGGATCGCTTCGCTCGAGCTGAAGCAGTCGCGCGACCACTCCCCGATCGGCGGCATCGAGATCGGAGAGATTCTGGACGAGCTGCGCATCGTGCTGGAGCCGTATTGCGAGGAGGCCAATATCCAGGTGATCTGGAACGTTCCGGGCGAGCTTCCCCCGGTGTGGGGCGATCGCCACAGGCTGCTCCAGATTCTGCTCAATCTGACCAAGAACAGCGAGCGGGCCCTTGAGGGCGCCCGGGAGAAGCGTATCGAAATCTCGGTAACCGCCGGACCCCACATGGTTTCCATCCGGGTGAGCGACAGCGGGCCGGGCATCGCTTCTCCCGAAACACTGTTCCAGCCCTTCCAGAGGGGCGCCGCTTCCACGGGGCTGGGCCTGTATCTTTCGCGCGCCTTCGCCCGCTCGTTCCGCGGCGAACTGCGCCACGATCCCACCCGCGCGGGATGCTCGTTCGTGATCGATCTGGCCGTCGCCGGCTCCGCCGAGGCCGTCTCCCATGAACCCGATACGACTCTTATTGCTCGATGACCACATCCTGTTCCGGGAAGGCCTGAGCCGCCTGCTGGCGTCCGAGCCGGATTTTGAGATGGCCGGCAACTGCGGGACGTCGGCGGAGGCGTTGGAGGCCCTGGCCCGCACGCCGGTGGACGTGGTGCTGCTGGATTTCGATTTGGGCGAAGACCACGGCAGCCAGTTCATCGGCTCCGCCCGGCGCGCCGGCTACCAGGGCAAATTCCTGATGATCACCGCCGGAATGACCGCCACGGAATCTTCCATCGCGCTGCAGTTGGGGGCCTCGGGCGTGTTTCTGAAGCACAACTCACCGGGCACGCTGGCCAAGGCCATCCGCCTGGTAGCCGCCGGCGAGATGTGGCTGGATCAGAAAGTCATCCAGTTAATGGCCGATGGCATCCACCAGCGCGAGGATTCCAACTTCCGGGCCCTGTTGACGGATCGCGAACAGCGCGTTCTCCGCGGGATCTTCGAAGGCCTCACCAACAAAGAGATCGCCGCACAGCTTGGAGTGTCGGAAGGGGCGGTGAAGGCCACGCTGCAACAGTTATTCCAAAAGACGCACGTGCGGACGCGAAGCCAGTTGGTGCGCATTGCGCTGGAGGGTTCGCTGGCCACGACGCGGAGGGTGTGAAAGGGGGCCCGGATCAGGCAGAGACCACGCCTGCTGCGCGATGATCGCCCTGCCGATGGGGCGGGGGGCCGTGGGGCCGCCGAACAGGTTCGGAAGCGGACGCGCGACGCTTTACTGCGGCATTTCCCGGGCGGCCAGCCGGGTGCCTTCCACCCGCGCCTGGATCTTGGCGAAGGCGATCTCCCGCGAGGTCGAAAGGTCGTCGGAAAAGGGGGCGAAGCCGCAATCGTCGGTGGTGCCGAATTGACCCGCCGGCAGGTGCCGTGCGGCCAGCAGCACGCGGTCGCGCACCTGCTCCGGCGTTTCCACGGCCGGCGCGATTGGATCGATCACCCCGGCGAAGATGGTCTGATCGGCCGGTGGCGGCCGATGATCTCCAGGACGCGCTCCGGATCTTTCTCGCTCGCCAACTGTATGTAAAAGCGCCCGGCGTGCAATTGGAACAGAGCCGGCAGCAGCCCGGCGTAATCCACAGCGGCGCTGTGGGTGGCATCCCGGTCGCCGCCCGGGCAGGTGTGCACCCCGATGCGCCGGCGCTCTTCAGGGGAGAAATGCTCCAGCACGCGGTTGTTCAGGGCGATGAAGCTCGCGAGCAATCCTCCCGATGAATCGAGCTTGAGAGCCAGGCGGCCCTCGGTGAAATCGATTTGCACGCTATCGGCGCCCTGGTCGAGGCAGCCGCGGATATCGGCTGCCGCTTCGGCGACGAGGTCCTCCAGAAATTGCTCGCGCGGGTAACCGGGAATCTCCGTGCCGGGGTAGAGCAGGCTCAAAGCTGAGGCCGAAATCACCGCCTGCTTCAGCGGAAGCCCGGTGAAACGCCGAGCCGCCGCCAGGTAGGTGGACGCGCGGGTGCCGTAGCGGAACGGACCTGCAGTCAGCCGGGGCAATTGCCGGGTGTGGCCGTCTTCAAAAGGAATCACCACGCCATCCGGCGCCAGGTTCGAAATGCCTTCCAGCGGATAGGTGGCAAAGCTGGGCTTGGTCTGTTCGCCGTCCGTGATCACCGGGGAGCCGGTCTCCTCCAGGCGGTGGATGGTATCCCGCAGCGCGGCTTCTCCGGCCCGGGCGAATTCCGCAGCCGTCATCCGGCCTTCCGCGAACGCCTGCCGGGCAGCCAGCAGCTCTGCCGGCCGCGGAATACTGCCGATCGGTTCGGTAGGTATGGGCACAAGTTACTCCTCCGCCATGACACTACCACATCCCTGGCCTATGCCCCCACACGCCTCCAAACGGCATACGCCGCCACACCCATGGCCAGCGTCAGCAGGCCGAAGGCAATGAAGATCCAGCCGGAGGTCAGGAAAATGTACGCCCACCCCAAAAAGGCCAGCGCGCTCGGCAGGGGATACAGCCACATCTTGAACGGACGCGGGATCTCAGGGCGGTGTCTCCGCAGCCGGTCGAGGGCGAAGATCTGGGCGATGAACTGTACCAGGATTCGCGACGTGAGCAGCGCGGAGATCACTGCATCCAGGCTCCAAAACGATGCGCCAATCGCCAGCAGCCCGATTGCCAGCAGCGACACGTGCGGGAATTTTCCCTCCGGATGGAGCCGCGCGAAGACCCCGAAGAAGTGCCCGTCGGCGGCGGCTGCGTACGGGATGCGGCTGTAGCCCAGCAGCAGCGCGAACACCGAGGCCAAAGCCGTCCAAAGAACCAGGGCGGTGGCCACCGCGGCGGCCTTCGGCCCGTAGAGCGTCTCGACGAACTGGGAAGCGATGAACTTCGATTGCATGGCCTCCCGCCACGGCACCACCCCGATGATGCTCAGGTTCATCAGCGCGTAGAGCGCCGCCACCGCCAGCACCGAGTAGATGATGGAACGCGGAATCGTGCGGGCCGGGTTACGGACTTCGCCGCCGGTGTAACAGATGTCGTAATAACCCATGAAATCGTACATGGCGATGAGCATGGCGGAGCCGAGCCCGGCGGCGAAGCCCCGCGAGAAGGTGAATGCGTGGGCCGGAAAATCGAATGCCACGCGGGCGTGAAAATGGGCCACCCCGCTCACCACGATCCACGCCATGGTGACCAGCACCCCCGCCCACAGCGTGACGGTAATGCGGCCCACCGTGGTGATCCGCCGGTAGAGCAGGGCGATCACCAGCGCCCCCACCGCCACGTTCACCATGCGCGCCTCGCCCGCCGTCATGCCGCGCCAGAAATAACTCACGTATTGGGAGAAGCCGATATACCCGGAGGCGATTTCCAGGGGACCGCTGAAGATGAACTGCCAGATGAACAGGAACGGCAGCAGGCCGCCCAGCCTGGTCTGGCGGAAGGTTTCGCGCAGGTAGAGGTAAGTGCCGCCGGTACCCGGCATGGCGGCGGCCAATTCGCTCCAGACCAGACCATCCGCCAGCGCCAGGACCGCGCCCAGGAGCCAGCCCAGCATGCACTGCGGCCCGCCCATGGACGCGATAATCAGCGGAATGGTGATGAACGGTCCGGCCCCCACCATGTTGCTCATGTTGAGCGCCACGGCCTCCAGGGGTCCGAATCCGCGGATGAGCTTTTCGGTTGGTTGGCTCAAAAGTGAAACCGCGACGGCAATACCGCAGCATACACCGAATCGGCCACGGATATCGCTTCCGTTCCAGCATAGACTGGTCCTATGAGCAAACTGCGCTGGGGCGTTCTGGGGGCTGCCCGGATCGCCACCGTCAAAGTCATTCCCGGGATGGAGCGTTCGGCGGATTGCGAAATTACCGCCATCGCGTCGCGCTCCCCGGCCAAAGCCGAGGAAGCGGCGCGCGCCTTGAACATCCCCAAAGCCTACGGCTCTTACGAAGAGCTGCTGGCCGATCCGCAGATCGACGCCGTCTATAATCCGCTGCCCAATCATCTGCACGTGCCCTGGTCGATTCGCGCCGCCGAAGCCGGCAAACACGTGCTCTGCGAGAAGCCCCTGGGAATGAATACCGCCGAGGTTCGCCAACTGATCGCCGCGCGCGACCGCACCGGCGTGACCATCGGCGAGGCCTTCATGGTGCAGGTGCATCCGCAGTGGGTGCGCACCACGGAACTGGTGCGCGCCGGGCGCATCGGTCCGCTGCGTTTCGCCATGGTCAGCTACGGCTACTTCAACGCCCGCCCGGAGAACATCCGCAACATTCCCGCGTACGGCGGCGGCGCGCTGATGGATATCGGCTGCTACCCCATCAAGGTTTCGCGCATGGTGTTCGGCGAGGAGCCGCTGCGCGTCTCGGCAGTCATGCGCCGCGACCCGGCCCTGGGTACCGACATCGTCACCGCGGCGATCCTCGACTATCCCTCGGGACCGTGCCATTTTTCCTGCGGCACGCAGGTGGCGCCCCACCAGACCGTGCAGTTCTACGGGACCAAGGGCCGCATCGAGCTGGAAATCGCCTTCAACGCCATCCCCAACGAGCGTTCCCGCATCCTCATCGACGACGGCCGCGACCTCACCGGCGGCGGCATCGAGATCGAGAAATTCCCGCCCTGCGACCAGTACACCCTGCAAGGCGACGCCTTCGCCCGCGCCGTCCGCGAGCGCACGCCCCCGCCCGTGCCGCTCGAAGATTCCCTGCGCAACATGGCCGTAATCGACGCCGTCGTGCGGTCGGCGGAAAGCGGACAGTGGGAGAAACCGGAGGTGTGAGGGGACGGGTGGGCACTGTTTTCACACGGAGGCACGGAGAGCAGGGAGAAGAACCTTGCTGGACCTCCTGGTTTTCTCCGTGCTTCCTCCGTGGACTCCGCGCCTCCGTGGTGAATTCCCCGCCTGGCCCGGAGATTCTACAATGAAAGCACACCATGTCCTCTTCGGCAATTGACCTGGCCTCGCCTGAAAGCATCGCCCGCTACGAGCCGGTGATCGGGCTGGAAGTGCACGTGCAGCTCGCGACCGCCACGAAGATTTTCTGCGGCTGCCCCACCAGCTTCGGCGCGCCGCCCAATACCAATGTCTGTCCGGTGTGCCTGGGGCTGCCCGGGGCGCTTCCGGTGCTCAACCGCGCCGCCGTCGAGTTGGCCCTCAAGGCCGCTCTGGCGCTGGAGTGCGAGATCCCGGCGCAATCCCGTTTCGCGCGCAAGAACTATTTTTATCCGGATCTGCCCAAGGGCTACCAGATCTCGCAGTACGACGAGCCGCTGGCCGGGTGTGGCCACGTGGAGATCGTGGTCAATGGCGCGGTGCGGCGCATCGGGGTCACCCGCGTCCACATGGAAGACGACGCCGGCAAGAGCATCCACGACGGCTTCCGCGATTCCGGCCGCTACTCCTATGTGGACCTGAACCGTTCCGGCACGCCGCTGATCGAGATTGTCAGCGAGCCCGATATGCGCAGCTCGGAGGAAGCCTACGCCTACCTCATGGAGATCAAGCAGACGCTCCAGTTCGTGGAAGTCTCCACCTGCGACATGGAAAAGGGCCACCTGCGCTGCGACGCCAACGTCTCGGTGCGGCTGAAGGGCGCGGAAAAGTTCGGCGTCAAGGCGGAGGTAAAGAACCTCAACTCGTTCCGCTTCCTGAAGCAGGCCCTGGATTACGAAATCGCGCGCCAGGTGGCGGTGCTCGAATCGGGCGGCCGCGTGGTGCAGGAGACGCGCCTCTACAATCCCGAGGTGGGCGAGACCTTCAGCATGCGCAGCAAGGAGGACGCCCACGATTACCGCTACTTCCCCGAGCCGGACCTGGTGCCGCTGCGCATCTCCGAAAAGTGGCTGGCCGGCGTGCGGGGGGTCATGCCGGAGCTTCCGGCGCACAAGCGCGCGCGCTTCATCGGCGAATTCGGCCTGCGCGAGTACGATGCCGGGGTGCTCACCGCCACGCGCGCGTCGAGCGAGTATTTCGAAACCGCGGCCCGCGTTTCGGGCGATCCCAAGACCGCCGCCAACTGGGTGATGGGCGATTTGATGGGCCTGCTGAAGGCCGAGGGCAAGGAGATTGGCGAATCGCCGGTGAGCGCCGAACACCTTGGCGACCTGGTGAAGCGCATCGCCGCGGGCGAGATTTCGGGCAAGCTGGCCAAGGAGATTTTCCCAAAAATGTTTTCTTCGGGCCAAGCCGCCGGAGCGATCATCGAGCGCGAGGGGTTGAAGCAGATCAGCGACACCGGTGCGTTGGAGAAGGTCATCGCCGAGGTGATCGCGGGCTTTCCCAAGCAGGTGACGCAGTACCGCGCCGGTAAAACCACGGTGCTGAATCTCCTGGTGGGCCAGGCCATGCGCGCCACCCGCGGGCAGGCCAACGTGACGGTTGTCACAGAGCTTTTGAAGCGCAATCTGGCAGGAGGTGAGAAATGCTGAAAGAAGGCGACCAGGCTCCCGATATTCACTTGCGCACCGATTCGGGCGAGGAGTTCCAGCTCGCCGATTTGAAGGGCAAGCGCCTGGTGCTGTATTTCTATCCCAAGGCCGATACACCCGGCTGCACCACCGAGGCGTGCGAGTTTCGCGACGGCATTCAGGGGTTTGGAAAAAAGGGCGCGGTGGTGGTGGGGATCTCCCCCGACAAGCCGTCCGCCCAGGCGAAGTTCAAAACCAAGTACGGCCTGCCGTTCGCCTTGCTGGCCGATGAGGAAAAGGCCGCGGCCAACGCCTACGGCGTTTGGAAGGAGAAGAACATGTACGGCAAGAAGGTGATGGGCATCGAGCGCACCACCTTCGTGATCGGCCCGGATGGGAAAATCGAAAAGATCTACGGCAAGGTGAAGGCCAAGGGGCACGCCGCCGAGGTGCTGGAGAATCTATAGCGGGTGGTTCTATTTCCCGCTGCGCACGGCCTTGCCCAGCCGCACCGCATTGGCCATCAGCTTCAACCCGTGGCCGCCCTCGGCGGTGAGAATCGATTCGGGATGAAACTGCACCGCTTCGATCGGCAGTTCGCGGTGGCGGATGCCCATAATCACCCCGTCGGTGGATTCGGCGGTCACTTCCAGGCAAGCGGGGAAGGTCTCGCGCCGCGCAAATAGTGAATGGTAGCGGCCCACCTGGAATTCATCGGGCAGCCCTTCGAAAATGCCGCGCCCGCTATGCCGCACGGTGGAAGGCTTGCCGTGCATGGGATAATCCAGCACTCCCAGTTCGCCGCCGAACGCCTCCACGATGCCCTGCAAGCCCAGGCACACGCCGAACACCGGCACGCCCAGGCGCACGGCCATCCGGACCACTTCGGGCACGCCGAAATCCGCGGGCCGTCCGGGGCCGGGTGAAATCAGAATCAGACTGGGGGCCACTTCGCGAATCAACTCGGCCGGAAAGCCGGCGCGATAGGTCACCACTTCGGCGCCGGTCTGCCGCGCGTAGTTGGCCAGCGTGTGGATGAAGCAATCGTCGTTGTCCACCAGCAGCAGCCGTGCGCCGGCGCCCACCGTTTCGCGCTCGCCCGCGGCTTCCGCCGGCTCCGCCAGTCCCGCTCCCAGGGTGCGGAAGAAACCGGTGGCCTTGAGCCTGGTTTCCTGCTCCTCCATGGCGGGCACCGAATCGTAGAGCAGCGTCGCGCCCACGGGATACCGCGCCACGCCATCCCGCAGGTAGGTGGTGCGGATCAGGATGCCGGTGTTGATATCGCCATTGAGCGAAATCATTCCCACCGCGCCGCCGTACCAGCCGCGCGCGTCGCGTTCCAACGCTTCCACCGCCTGCGCCGCGGCCTTCTTGGGCGCGCCGATCACGGTCACCGCCCACATGTGGCTGAGAAAGGCATCCAGCGAATCGAAGCCTTCCTTCAGAAAGCCTTCCACGTGATCCACAGTGTGGAATACTCCAGCGTAGGATTCGATCAGCCGCCGCCCGATCACCCGCACGCTGCCCGGCTCGGAGACGCGCGATTTGTCGTTGCGGTCCACATCCGTGCACATGGTGAGCTCGGATTCTTCCTTAGTGGATTTCAGCAGCTCGCGAATATTCTCGGCGTCGCGCAGCGGATCGCCGGTCCTTTTGGCGGTGCCGGAGATCGGACACGTCTCGACGCGGTGCCCTTCCACCCGCACGAACATCTCCGGCGACGCCCCCACCAGTTGCTCTTCGCCGAACTGCAGTAGGAACTCGTAAGGACTGGGGCTGGCGCGCTGCACGCGCTCGAACAGTTCCGAAGCCTTCCCCGCATACGGCGTGCGGAAGGTCTGCCGCAGCACCACTTCGTAATAATCGCCGCGCCGCATGCCCTCGCGCACCTTCTCCACGTTGGCCATGTACTCTTCCGGCGTGTGGTCCGAAACAATGGAGCCCGGCTCGCGCGCCGCTGCTTCCGGCACGGCCGCGCCATCGCGCGCGAGGCCGGCGGTTGAGACGCCCTCGCTTGAGAAATCGAAACGGTAGCGCTCCACCTGCTCCTTCTTGCGGTCCATGAACCAGATGTCGTCGCACAGGAACAGGTGCAGGTCTTTGGGGCCGCTGCGGGGCAGTTTTTTTTCGATGGGTTCGAACTGGAACAGCAGGTCGTAACCAAAAGCGCCCACCAGGCCCAGGCGCGGCTCTTCTTCGCCTCGAAACTCCTCGATCAGCGCGCGCAGGATCGAAAATGCCGAAGGCTGCTTGCTGCGCTGCTCTTCCGGAAACAGCTTGGGCAGCGGCTTCAGACGGCCGTGCAGGCCGCCGGCGGATGCGGCGAACTCCGCCCAGGCGGGATTCTCCGCCAGTATCGGCCGGAGCAATTCCAGGATCACCCGGCCGCGCTGGTTCAGCGGGCGGAATTCCACCTGGCGATCGTAGGCCACGATCTCCAGCGGGGGGCATGTGGAGGCGATATCCCAGCGCGAATACCTCCCGGGATATTCGTATCCCGAAGAGAGATAGATGCCACGGTGGCGGTCCAGATCACGCAGCAGATGTTTTAAACCGCGGCGGAAGCCGGCCTTGGAAACGCTGCGTGTGACCTTGATCCCGTGGGGAGTGGTATAGCTTGTTTCGCGCATCGGATTTTCCCCTGTGGGTTAGTCCAGAATAACATGCGCAAAATCCAGGCGCCGCGAGGCCACAGCCCCTGGGCAGCCGACTGCTCGGCGGGCCTGGTGGGACAGTCCTTCCGCCTGTCCAGGGCAGGCTGGAAGGTCTGCCCACCACCCATTCCGCGACCACGCGCCGTGCACCGCCTTACATCAGCGCCGCCAGCCGCTCCAGAATCTCGCCCGCCAGGCCCGCCGCGCGCTTCAGGTCGTGCCCCGCGCCCTCTACCACCAGCACATCCGTTCGCGCCGGAATGGCCGCCGCGGCCTCGCGCAGTTCTTCGGGCGCCCCGAAAGCGTCATTGGTCCCGTGTACGAATAACGCCGGGATCCGCCAATCGCCGAAGAACGTGGTGCGCTTTTGCTGCGGCCGCCCCGGCGGATACAGCGGATACGAGAACAGCAACAGCGCATCGGCCAGGCCGCTTTGTTCGGCGGCCGCCATGGCCGTCTGGCGCCCACCGTAGGAATGGCCGCCCGCCACGATGCGGCCCGGCGCCAGAGTCCGCAGCGCCGCCACGGCCTCGCGGACGCCCTGCCGGTCGCGCGCCGCTGCGGCGGGAAAAGGCGGACCCTTGGGCCGCTGCTGGCGGAACGGCAGATCGTAACGCAACACCAGGTATCCGGCCGCGGCAAACCCGCGCGCCAGGCTCACCAATAACGGAGCGTCGCGGTTCGACCCCGCCCCGTGCGTCAGCGCCATGGCGTCCCCGCGCGCCTCTTCGGGGCGTTCCAGAACGCCGCTCACTCCGCCGGAATGGAAACGCTCCTCCACGCTTGCTTCAGCCCGGGTCTTCCGGGCCACCGGAACACCCTCGCCAACGGAGTCTGCCCCCGTCCACCCGGGCTGCGGGGCCGGCGGAGCAGGGCGTCCGTCTCCCGCGCCGCTGTGGAGCGCTCCACCGGGCAAACTTCGGCACGCGTCCCGAGCCTATTCCTTCTTCTTCAGGCGTTGATCGTTATCGTGGATGAAGCGCCGGATTTCCTCCGCCATCCCCAGCAACTTCTCCCATTGCTCGCGGTACAGGGTCACCGGAAAGCGGCCCAGCCCGTAAACCGACAGGGCCCCCTTTTCGCTCACCTTCAGCGACATCTGCCCGCGCACCGTTGGCTTCTTCAGACTCTCGTTTTCGGCTCGAAGGCGTTCAATCTCAGCTTGCAGTTCTTCTTCAGACGGCATAACTTGTTTCAGTGATACCACACCCTGCCCGTGCTACGCTAAGTTTTCCCCCGGCATGCCCGAATTCCAGGCCATTCTCTTCGACTTTGACGGCGTTTTGCTGGATAGCGAGCCAGTCCACTGCGCCTGCTGGGCCGAAGAACTGGCCGGCCTGGGAGTCACCCTCACCTGGGATTTTTACAGCCGTCACTGCATCGGGATTGACGACCGCGAGATGCTCCGCATGATGGCCTCCCAATCCGACCCGCCGCGCGACTGGCGCGACTTGTGGGCGCTCTATCCGGCCAAGAAGGAGCGCTTCCGCGCGCGCATGATCGCGCAGCCCGCTTTCGACCCTGCTCTGAACGGCCTGCTGGCCCGCCTCGCCGGGCGCTACCGCCTTGCGGTGGTCAGTTCCAGTTCCACGGCCGAGGTCGAGCCGCTGCTGACGGCCGGGGGCTTGCGGACGTATTTCGATACCCTGGTCGGCGGCGAGCAGGTTCAGCACCACAAGCCCGCGCCCGACCCGTACCTGCTGGCCGCTGGACGCCTGGGCGTTACCCGCGCGCTGGTGCTGGAGGATTCGCCCGCCGGAATTGCCAGCGGCCGCGCCGCCGGATTCGAAGTCCTGGCGGTGGAGCGGCCGGCGGACGTCCCGGCGCTGCTGCGCGAGCGGCTGGGGGATTGATGAAATGATGACAACGCCGGCCGCCCGGACCGCTCTCTTTCTCCTCATCGCCTTCACCGTGGCCCGCGCGGCCGACTCCAACCGCCTCACCGATGCCGAACGGCAGCAGGGCTGGCAGTTGCTGTTCGATGGCCGGACCACCTCGGGCTGGCAGGAGATCACCGGCAAACCGTTCCCCGCCAATTGCTGGACCGTCGCCGATGGCTCGCTCAAGGCGCTCGTCCGCACCGATGGCGCTCAGGACATCCGCACCACCCAAACCTTCCGTTCTTTCGATCTGGAATTCGATTGGAAGATCCTGGCGGGCGGCAACTCCGGCCTCAAATATCGCATCCAGAAAGTGGACGAGTGGACCAACGCCCAAGGACGCCAGGCGCGCGCCCGCGGCCTGGAATACCAGTTGGCCGACGATACGGATCGCGACGCGGCCTCCGACCCGCGCAAGGTGGCCGCCTCGCTGTATTCCCTGATCGCCCCGGTGCCGCACATTCCGCCACGCATCGGCGCGTTCAATCACTCGCGCCTGCTGGTCCGGGGAACGCATGTCGAGCACTGGCTGAACGGCGTGAAGGTGGTGACCTTCGATCTGAACGATGCACCGGTTCAGGCGCTCCTGCGCAACGATCTGCCCAAAGGCTCGCCACCCCAAACTCCGCTGGTGGAGTCGAGCCCGATCAGCTTGCAGAACCACGGCTCGGAGGCCTGGTTCCAAAACGTCAAAATCCGCGTGCTGCCGGATCGCTAGGACGCTTAAAGTCCCGCGCACCTGCCAACGTGGTGCGGGAGAGTATCTGATTGCGTATGCGCCTGACTAACGGAAGACCGTTAGGGGTTGCCGCTGTGACGCACGGACGGCACAGTCCGCGCGTGATGGCCGCAATCTTGAGAAGCCGGCAGTAGCCTACTCGATCCGTCCGCGCAGCGTGCAGCACGATTGCATTTCCGAGAGAGAATGAGGGTGACCATGCCCGAAACCGCCCAATCCGCCTACCAAACCCTGCGGGACGAGCGGCTGCGCGCCATCGCGTCGCTCGAAGCAAGGCAGCGCCGGCTGGCCTACGCACGCCTCGCCATGGTGGCCGGCGCGCTGGCGGTGGTCTGGCTGGCGCTCGCCCGGCAGCCCTCCTCCATCCTGTGGGTGCTGGCGCCCGCGGCCGTCTTCACGGTCCTTATGCTGTTCCACAACCGCCTCGAACGGCAGGGCGAGCGGCTGCGCCGCGCGGTGCGCTTTTTCGAGGGCGGCCTGGCGCGCCTGGAGGGCAACTGGGCCGGCCACGGCCAAACCGGCGACCGCTATCTCGACCCCGCCCATCCCTACGCCAAAGATCTCGACCTCTTCGGCAAGGGTTCGCTATTCGAACTGCTTTCCACCGCCCGCACACACATCGGCGAGGATACCCTGGCGCGCTGGCTGCTGGCCCCTGCCGATCCCGCCACCATCGGCAGGCGCCAGCAGGCCGTAGATGAACTGCGCCCGCGCCTGGATTTGCGCGAAGACCTGACGGTAGTGGCGGAGGAAGCCCGCACTGGCGTGGACCCCATCTCGCTGGCCGCCTGGGGAGAAGCGGCCGCCCTGCTGCCACCGGCCATCCGTCCGGTGTTGTGGATGTTCACCTGTGTCGGAGTAATCGGTTTGGTGGGCGCTATCGCCACCATCCTCAACCTCGGCGGTATGTTGCGGCTTTCGGAGCGCGCCGCGGCGCTCTGGCGGGACGATGCCATCGCGGTCCTGCTGGTGAATGGCATTTTCTACTATCGCCGCCGTCCGGCGGTGGAGCGTGTCGTTGGCGCGGTGGAAGATGCCGCCCACGAACTCCAACTTCTTTCGGGCGTCCTGGCGCGGCTGGAGCGCGAGCGCTTCCGTTCGCCGCGCCTGGCCGCCCTGGGCGATTCGCTGGTTTCCAAGGGCGCGCCGCCCTCGGCGCGCATCGCCCGGCTCGGACGCATCCTCGAAAACCTCGACTCGCGGGACAACTTCTTCGTCCGCTTGGCCGATCCCTTCATCCTCTGGACGGCCCATGGGGCCCTGGCGGTGGAGGATTGGCGCCGCCATTCGGGCCGGGCGGTGCGAAGCTGGCTGACCGCTGTGGGCGAGATGGAAGCGCTCTGCTCGCTGGCCAGCCACGCCTACGAGAACCCGGCCAATCCGTATCCGGAACTCACCGAAGGACCGCCCGCCCTGGAAGCCGCGGACATCGGACACCCCCTGATCCCCGCCGGCCGCCTGGTGCGCAACGATGTCTGCCTGGGCGGCGCGAACGGCCCGCGCGTGCTGGTGGTGAGCGGATCGAATATGTCGGGCAAGAGCACCTTGCTGCGCACCCTGGGGGTGAATTGCGTGCTGGCGCAGGCGGGGGCGCCGGTGCGCGCCCGTCGGCTGCGCCTTTCGCCGCTCTCGGTGGGGGCCTCCATTCGCGTCATCGATTCGCTCCAGGAAGGCGTCTCGCGATTCTATGCCGAAATTCTGCGCCTGCGCCAGATCCTGGACCTGACCCAGTCCGGGCGCCCGGCCCTGTTCCTCATCGATGAAGTGCTGCACGGCACCAATTCCCATGATCGCCGCATCGGCGCCGAAGCCCTGGTGCGCGGCCTGGTGGAACGCGGCGCCATCGGGCTGATCACCACCCACGACCTGGCCCTGGCCGATATCACCGGCGTGCTGGGCGAACGCGCCGCCAACGTCCACTTCGAGGACCAGATCGAAAACGGGCAGATCCATTTCGATTACCGCATGCGCGCGGGCGTGGTGCGAAAAAGCAACGCCATCGAGCTGATGCGCCAGGTGGGGCTGGAAATTTAGCGCGCGCCTATGGCCCCGGCTCTGAATTCCAAAACCGTGCGCCAACTGGCCCTGGAATGCGGTTTCGAGTTGGCCGGAGTGGCGCGGGCCGAGCCCGCCGCCGACCGCCGCCGCTATCACCAATGGCTGGCGGAGGGTTACGCCGGCGAGATGCGCTACCTGCAGGACCATCGCGCCGGGCTGCGCGACGATCCGCGGCAGCTTCTGCCGCAGGCCCGCTCGGTGATCTCGGTGGGAAAGCTGTACCACACGCCGTGGCCATATTCCACCCGGTTCGACGAGGCCGGGCGCGGCTGGATCTCGCGTTATGCCTGGGGCGGCGACTATCACCAGGAGATGCGCCGCGGCCTCGAACGCCTGGAACAATCGCTCCGCGAACTTGCCGGGACGGGAGGAGGGGCGCCCTCTGGGGTGCCCCCTGGGGTGCCCCCTGGGCCCGGCGCCATCGAGACCCGCATCCTGGTAGACACCGCGCCCTTCCTGGAGCGCACCTACGCACGGCTGGCCGGCCTCGGCTGGATTGGCAAGAACACCTGCCTGATCAATCAGCAGCGCGGCTCCTGGTTCTTTCTCGGGGAACTGCTGGTATCGCTGGAAATCGAGCCGGGACCAGCGGACGCTCCTCCGCCCGACCGCTGCGGCACCTGCACGCGCTGCATCGACGCCTGCCCCACCGCCGCCCTGGTGCCCTCCGGCAGCGGATACACGCTCGATTCGCGGCTGTGCATTTCCTACTTCACCATCGAACTGCGCGGCCGAGTCCCGGAGGAACACCGCGCCGGCATGGGCGCGCACGTCTTCGGATGCGATATCTGCCAGGACGTGTGTCCCTGGAACCGCCGCGCGCCCTCCACCGCCGACCCGGCCTTTGCCCCGCGCTCGTTCGCTCCGCCGCTGGAACAGATGGCCGCCCTTTCGGAGGCCGATTTCCGCCGGATGTTCCGCGGAACGCCGGTCACGCGCGCCCGCTACTCCGGATTCCTGCGCAACGTGGCCATCGCCATGGGAAACCAGCGACGTCCGGAGCACCGCCCGGTTCTGGAGCGCCTCGCCGCATCGCCCGATGCCATGGTCGCCGAACATGCGCAGTGGGCCCTCCGGCAGTTACCATGAAGAGTGGGCATCTTAAACCGGAATTGCCCCCGGTTCGCAGTTTTTTTATTTCTGGTGTTGCCGGCGCAGCCTCTGGCCGCCGAAAGCGACCTCGTCGCCCAAGGCTACGACCATTTCTATAACCTCGAATACCCCCAGGCCATCGCCGACTTCGAACAGGCTGTCGCGATTCATCCGGACGATCCGGAATTGCACAACCACCTGGCGCAGGCCATCGTGTTCCAGGAAATGTATCGCAACGGCGCGCTCGAAAGCGAGCTGGTGTCGGGCACCAACTCCTTTCTCCGCCGGCCCAAGCTGAACCCCTCGCCCGCCACCGAGAAGCGCTTCCTGGACGAAGTCTCCAAGTCCATCTCCCTGGCCGAAACGCGCCTGAAATCCAACCCCAACGATACTCATGCCCTCTACGCGGAAGGTATCGCTTTCGGGCTGCGGTCGGATTATTACTGGGTGGTGAAGAAATCCTGGCGCGATTCGCTTCGCGACGCCACCGCCGCGCGCAGGCTGCACAACCGCGTCAGCGAACTCGACCCGGCCAACGTGGATGCGCGCCTGGTGCAGGGCCTCCACGATTACATCGTCGGAAGCCTGCCTTGGGGCTACCGCGCGCTGGGCTTCCTGGTGGGAATCCACGGCGACAAAGAAAAGGGCATCCGCACCGTGCAGTACGTGGCCGCGCACGGGGACGACAATCGCCTGGACGCCACCATCTTCCTGTGCGCCCTCTACCGCCGCGAAAACCACACCCGCCTGGCCGTCCCGCTGGTCCAGGATCTCATCCGGCGCTTCCCGCGAAACTACATCCTGCGCCTGGAGCTATCGCAAATGTACAGCATGGCGGGCGATAAAGCCCATGCCCTCGAAGCCGCGGAAGAGGTTGGCGAATTGAAAACCAGCCACACCGCCGGCTATGACCGCGTCCCCTGGGAGAAGATTTACTTTCAGGAGGGTATCGTCGAATTCTGGTACAACGACCTGGATCGTGCGCTGGAGAATATGAAAAAGGTGGCGGCTGCCTCGGCATCCGAAGAGGTGGATCTCAATACCGGGGTCTCGGCCTGGCTGCGCATGGGCCAGATCTACGATATGAAGCACCAGCGCGCCCAGGCGCTGGCGGCTTACAAGAAGGCCATCGCCTATGCCCCCGACGCCGAGGCCGCCCAGGAATCCAGGAAATATCTCTCGCAACCCTACCGGAGAATGTAAGTCCCCTCGTTCTGGAGAACAAGGCTCAACCATCGGCCCCGGCGCGCCCAATTACTGGGGCGGCCGGTCCAGGTGCATCCCCCTGGGCCGCGGAGCAGGATGGGCCTCCCCACCTGGTCCTTACTGCTGTGTGGGCGGCTCTCCAACAGTGACCTTCACCGGCTGTTCGATATACTTGGCGTCCTTACCCAGGGTCAGCACCATCAACGCAAACCGGCCGTTGGCGATTTTCGCCGGAATCTTGAATTTGATGGTGGTGGCCGTCTGTTCCACGATCTCTACCTGGGTGTCGTTCTTGCCATCGGTCAGGTATACCTTCCCAACGGCGTCCTTCGCCAGGTTCTCCCCGGTGACGACCAGGACATCCCCAGCTTTGCCATTGTCCGGGTCCACCGAGGCCATGCGAGGCATCGCCTGCTGTGCGTAGCTCGCCACGCTTGCGGCTACCAGGAGCGCAGTTACAAAAGACAGTCTCATCTGAAATTCCCGCCTTCGACTTCAATGCTATGTCTATTAC
>JASHSS010000408.1 GCA_030038565.1 Bryobacteraceae bacterium | reverse complement strand
GCCGCGGATCGCCGCGGACCAGACCCTCTACTACATCCGTCGGCCGAATGCGGACGCGTCGCCGCCACCGGCCACCCCGTGGTCCGCGTTCCAGCAGACCGTCCTCGTGCCGTTCCAGATCCTACGGGTGATCGGCCGGCTGATCGCTCTGTCGGTCGAGCGGCGTACGGGAAGCCCGCTACTCCCCGCGAAGCCCGCCGGTGCACCGGCTTTCCAAACGCCGGCGTCCTGGGTGCTCATGCGCCAGACCGCGGCCGTGATGGAAAAGGCCGAAGTCCTGGCCGAGAACGTGCGGGCGTTCGATCTGGCGAGCGACGGCTCGGTGCTGTACTCCAACGGTTTCGAAGTTTACCGGATGCCCGCGGACGGCGGAGGCGCCACCAAGGTCCTGTCGGGCGAGCCGATCGATTGCTTTGCCGCGCTGTGAGAATCGAAGCCGGCCAGCGCCGGGTCAAGCCTGCCGCAGACGGGCGATGGCGGCCGCCGTTCCGGCCGACCTGTCCCTGTTGATCTCGGCGATCGACCTGCCCGGTTGCGCTCCGTCAGTTGTCGCCACCCGCTCCGGGGTAGACGGGCCGTCGATTGCGCCGCGCCAGGCCGGGCCAGCCAGGAGGTGCGGGTAGGCGCGGGCCAGCCAGGCGCGATCGCCGGTGAACTGGTAATGTTCCCAGGCGCCCGCGGCGTTGCCCCCAAGGTTGTCCCAGGAGGGCCACCCGCTGATCGGCGGACCAATCCCACTCGCCATCGTCCATCTGAATGTGGAAGGCGTGTTCCAGGGACTGCGCGGCGAGGTCGGAGCGGCCCAGCACCTGCAAGGCGCGGGCCTGAAAATATTCGCCGCGGCCCAAAACTGGCAATAGCCTCCCGGACCGTCGAGAATCCAGAGATCCCCCGCGGCGTCGTATTCGGTGAGGATCAGGACGTAGGCGAACGAGGAGTGGAACAAGTCCTCCAGCTCTTTTTGCGGCAGATGGATACGCGTTCCCTTCGCCCACAGGGTCTGCCACGATTGGCGGGCGCGGGCTCAGCCGCTGCCAGGTTTTCAAGTCCGCGGATCCGTAGAACAGCACCTTGTGCTCATTGGGCAGCGCCACCGCCATAATCCATCGCCGCGCCCGGTCCGACCAGAATACGTGCGGGTCGCGGAAATCGGACAGATGCAGGTTCAGCACCGGGTTGCCCGAGTACTTCGTCCAAGTCCTGCCGCGGTCGTTGCTGTACGCCACGTTTTGCGTCTGTAGCGCGGGATGCCCGGGGCCCGGCGGCGTGTGGCCGGTGTAGACGGCCACCATGCAGGGCCGCCCGCCGGCGCAGAAGCCGCTCGTGTTGCGCTGGTCCACCACGGTGCTGCCGGTGAAGATCATGATGCCGTTCTCCTCCGGCAAAGCGGCCGGCAATTCCTGCCAGTGGACCAGGTCGCGGCTCACCGCATGGCCCCAACTCATGTGGCCCCACACATCGCCGAACGGGTTGTACTGATAAAACAGATGGTATTCGCCATCGAAATAGACCAGGCCGTTCGGGTCGTTCGTCCAGTGTTGGCGGGGCGAGAAGTGAAATTGGGGGCGGTAGGGCTGGTCGTAGGCGGATGGCTGGCCGAAGGCCAGGCCGGGTGCGCAGGCCCAGGCGCAGGCCATCAGAAACGGCGCGATGCGGTGCATCACAACAGCAAGTCTGACACGAACCGCTACTGCACGGGCGTGCCATAAGGCACCAGGGTCTTCACCCGCTCCGCGCCATCAACCCGCGCGATCTTCCAGGCCGCCCCGGCTTTTTCGAGGTACAGGTTCTGCACCTCATTGCGATCCTGGTACACGTATTCGACTCGCGCCCGGCACTCGCTTCCGCTGAGTCTCTCGGGTTCGCTGATGGCGACGCCCTTGAGCGCCGCATTGGAATCGCGCAGGTAGCGTGCGAAACCAGCGGCGCCGGACTCGCGCACGGAGGCCTCCAGCGCCGCGCGCATCGGCCCCGTGTAACAACCCAGATAGGCGTTGACGTCGCCCTGCCGCGCCGCATCGAGCATGGCGTAAATCGGATCCTGCGGTGCTCCTTCCGCGCCTGTGGCGGGCAAGGGCGGCCGGCGCCAGCCAGTCTTCACCCCCAGGGCCAGGCCTCCCGCCGCCACCAGCACCGCGATCGTGACCGCTTGCCGCACCCGCTCCCGAGTCATGCGTCTTCCGCACCAACCAGCATAATTCCAAAGCCCGGCGGAATCCTGCTTCAACGCGCCTGGTGCGCGCCAGCCACCCCGGGTCCCGCCCCTAAGCCGCCTCGCTTCGATGGTTTCCGCACGCGCACGCAGCACGACAGCCCGCGGCTAGGCCGCTGCGCCCTGGCGAGGAACCCTTCCCGCCGGAAACAGGTACTCCAGCACGCGTCCGAAGCGCTCTCCCCAGGCCTGCTCATTGTGACCCTGGCCGGCTGCTTCCTCGTAGTGCAGGTCGGCATTCTCGCGCCAGCCTTGCGCGGCGAAAGCGTCGCGCATCTTCCGCGCATCGGCCACCGTCTTGGCCGGGTCGTTTCCCTCCGCGGTACCGGTGTCCAGCCAGATGCGCGGCCGCCGCGGCGGTGTGCGCGCGTCGATCCAGTCGAGGATTACGCGCTCATCCCACCATACCGAGGGCGACATCAGCGCCAGCTT
>JASHSS010000407.1 GCA_030038565.1 Bryobacteraceae bacterium | reverse complement strand
GAGAGGGTGCTCTTCTGCTCGGAAATCCAGGCCACCGATTCTACGTAGATTGGGTGCAGGACAAAGACGCAGCCTGCCAGCCATGCGCCCGCGAGCGACAGCTTCCGGACGATCGAAACTACCAGCCACGCCGACACCACCTGCAGGATGATGTTGAGCAGATGGTAACCCACCACCGCATCGCCCCAAAGCCGGTGTTCGAGCCAGAACGCGCTGTGCAGCACGGGATAGTATTGCTGGGTGGCGCCGAGATCGAACCAGATCCGCCAGAGGCCGTGAAGAGACTGCAATTCGGGCTTGGTGACGTGGGCGTCGTCGTCCCACACCAGGCTTCCGTGGAGAGCCGGCCAGTAGACCAGCAAGGTAACGCAGAGAAGACCTGCCCAAGCCCAAACATCCGCCAGGCTGCCCCTGAGAGGCGAGGGCTTCCGAACCAGCCGCTCTGGTTCGTTCGAGACACCCGCGCTACCGGCATTTCCGCGGTGGGGCGGTCGCCTCTTGGCCATAGGATTGATTATAGCCGCCAACAAAAAACCGGGGACCGAAGCGCCAGGCGCCCCGATCCCCGGTTGGAACTTCTAGCGAAGAATCGTCAGAAGTGGATTCTGAGGCCAAACTCCATGTTGCGCGGCGTGTTCGCCTGGCTGGTAATCTGGCCGAAGGTCGTCGGGCTGTTCAGGCTCAGGCTCCCGGTGCTTGGCTGGAAGTGATTCAGGACGTTCGTGAACGTGAAGAAAAGCGTTGCGCCCACGCGCTCCCGGTAAATGCCAAGATCCTTGGAGACCTGCGTGTCCAGGTTCCAGGTCGGCAGACCGCGTAGGTTGGCGTACCCTCCGCAGCTGGTATCGAATCCCAGCACGCAAGGACGGAATTCGGAGTATACCTGGGCCGGATTGGAGAACATGTTCAACCCCAGCGGTCCATACGAGCCATTGGATTTCGTTCCTACCGCGTTGCTTCCGTAGATGAGGTTGCTGCCCGTGCCGCCGTAATTGTTGTAGTATGCCCCGACGTTGCCGGTATAGGGTGCGACGCCGACGGCATTTTGCGCCAACGAGCTGAAGGTGCTGCCCGAACCGGCGCCCCCAATTTCACCGAACGCCTCGCAATCGCAGCTATCGTTGTCGTTGTAGCTGACCGCGGTGGGGGCGCCGCTCTGGGCCGTGAACAGAGGCGCGATCGTCCATCCGCCCAGCAGGTGCCCCAGGATGCCGTGCTGCCCCCGGTAAATGGTCGGAGCGTAGTACATGGTGATGTTATAAACGAACTTGTAGTCGAAAGGCTGCAATCCGTAGTTGGCGCCGAGGTTGTAAACCGACAGCGGCGTTTCGCTGCTGGTCGCCTGCGCTTCGGTCGCCGTGCCCAGAGCCCGCCCCCAGGTGAAATTGGAGATGGTGGTGAGGCCGTGCCAGGCATTGGAGCGGAAAGTAACGAACAGGGCGTTGTAGTTGGCCCATCCATTGCTGCCGATCAAGCTTGCCGAGGTGGCCTGTCCCACGGAATTTCCCGGCACCGCCTGGCTGAGCATGGTGCGGCCCAGGACCCAGCCGTTGTCGGCGTTGAGGGCTCTCCACAGATCCGAAACGCCGGTCTGCTTGATGATCGTGCTGTAGTTCATCGCCACGGCTTCCGTGCAGCTCGTATAGCCCTTGCAGAAACCCGAGCTGGTCCCGCCCAGGGCGGCTTCGAAGAACGGCTGCGTGGTAACGTTCTGCGGAGTCACTCCGTTGAAGAACATCTGCATGTAGAGTTGCGCATACGCTTGCTCAAACGATTCGCCGCCCAGGGTGGTCATGTAGGGAACCGAATCCAGGTCTTCCTCCATGAAGTCGTGCTTGATGATCTTCCCGATATAGCCGGCTTCGAGTTGCATGTGCGGGTTCAATTCGCGCTGGATCGTAAGGGTGAAATTGTCGGTCCGGGTCGGCTTGAAGTTGGGATCCAGGGACGAGGGATCGACCGTTTCCGGATTCCCGTTGACGCCCGGATAGTACGGCTGCGGCAGCGTGGGGCTGGCTGAAGGCAGAGGCGCCACCAGACCATCCGGTCCAATGCGAAAAGCATTGGCCGGGGTGGCCACGCCGCTTCCGGCACACGTGCCATTCATCAGCGGGTTGCTGCAAACCACACCTTGCAAAAGGCCGGGGCCGAGCAGCGGCACCAGCACCAGGTCCACGCCGTTCAGGCGACCGAAAATGCGCGAATATCCGCCGCGGATGACGCTCTTGCCGCTGCCGAACATCTTGCCCAGCAAGCCGTCGGTATAATGCGGGTTCCAGGCGAAGGATGCACGCGGGCTGAATTCGCCGTAGTACGGATTGTAGGGATACTTGAGTCCATCGCCTACGTTGCGCACCAGGGAATAGGCTATTTCAGGAGTGTAGGACGATCCCGCCAGCGCGGCCGTCTCGCGTTGGGCAACGAAATTGTTGATCGAGATCGGCTGGTTGTTGGAGTCCACTAACTCCACTTGCGATCCGTTCAGTTCGTAAGGCGGCATCTCGAGGTTCCATCCAATCCCGTAGTTAAAAGTGAAGCTCGGCTTCACGTGCCAGGTGTCGTCGAAGTAGACGCTGTAGTAGGGAATGACACTTCGCTCGTATGCATTGGTGCCTAACGGCTGCAGGTTCAGTTGCGACCCCGACCGGGTGTACATCACCTGGGTCGAGGCCACCATGCCGGTGACTTCGGCGTAGAGGCTCTCGTAGGTGGAGTACTGCGACGAGGGCACCGTGGTGGGGATGTACTGAATGGTAGGCGAGTTCCAGTTGAATCCACTATTGTAGGTCTCGTAGCTGATGGCGTTGTTGACGCCGGCTCCGTTGTCCGAGCGCGAGTGGAAATCGTAATTCCGCGAATAGGAGCCGCCGTAAGCGAACAGGTGATTGCCCTTGAGCATGCTCAGGTCGTCGCGGATGGCCTTATCCTGGCCGTCCCAAAAGCGCTGGCGGATGCTCTGCGAATTCACGTTATAGGGGATCAGCCCAGGAGTTGTCGTGCTTTCGCCGCCGATATTGATCGCGCCGCCCAATCCGGGAAGCTGGGGCGGACCCGACTGATCCGACCACTGCCAGAACTGCCGCAGATAATCGAACACGAAGGTGTTGGTGGTCGAGGGATTGATCGTGGTGGTCATGCCCGTCGTCCACACCGAAGGCTGTTGGGGCCGCGGCGCCACCGGGGCCGGAACACCCAGTGTATCGCCGGGGAAAAAGCCACCGATATCCGTCTGGTTGCCAGTCTGGCTGACCAGTTTGTAATCGCGATAGGTGAGGAAGTAGTGCCACTTGTCGCCGAAATCGTGATCGATACGCCCCACGTAGTTGTTGGTGGTGATGGGCTCGCGGATGGTCGCCAAGTATCCCTGGGTGTTGTACAGGTCGCCGGCCGACAGCGGACTGTCTGGCAGGGGCACATACTTGTTCCAGAGCTGTTGAATGGTGGGGCTGATGCCAATACCGCGGGGATCGCAGGCGCCCGCCGGGCATTGCGCCGGCTGATAGGTCACGCCGTTGACCGTGACTGGATTCGGATTCAAGTTGTAGGGGATGTACTGGCCGGCCGAATTCTGTATCTGGATCACGCCCGCCCGCATCAGCGGCGAAGGCACGGCAGTCGAAAAATTGCCCGAATTGGGATATCGCAGACCCTCATAGTTGAAGAAGAAATACCACTTTCCGCCGAGGACTGGCCGGGGAGTGAGTGGACCGCCGATGGCGCCGCCGAACCGGTCGCGGTGGTTGGAAATAATCGGCGTATAGGGCAGCGAAGTGCTGCCGAAAGTGTAGGACGTGTGGTTGTGGGCCCACGTATTGGCGGCGCCAAGCGCGGTATCGAAGTAGTACATATACCCGGCGCCGTGGAACTGGTTGCTCCCACGCTTGGTCACCATCTGGATCTGGGCGCCGGCGGAATTATTGAAGTCCGAGGTCTGATTGGCAACGGAAACCTTAAACTCTTCGATGCTCTCGGTGGGCGTCGGAATCACGCCCGAAGGAGAACCGCCTTGCTGGGTTCCGCCCATACCGTTAAAATTCGTCTGGTAGGTGGTGACGTTCCCTCCCATGTCGTCGGTGACGTTGGCGCCATCGAGCTGATAGGTATTCAAATCCCCACCGCTTCCCGCCGCCTGGCCACCGGTGCCCGCCGCCATGCCTGGCTGCAAAACTGCCAGCGTTGTCGCGTCCCGGCCCAGGTTCGGCATCACGACCAAGGCTGTCTGGTTCAGTGTGTTGCCCACCGTGGCGTTCATGGTTTGCAACTCCGCGCCGGCCGACGCCGTCACTTGCACCTCGGTGGACGTAGAACCTACCTTCAGCGTCGCGTTGATAGTCAATACCTGACCGATCTCGACGGTCTGCGCATTCACCAGGTAAGAGGTAAAGCCCTGCTTGGTGAAGCTGACATTGTAATCGCCCGGCTTTACCGAGCTGAAGACATAACGGCCCTCCGCGTTGCTCATAGTGGTCAACACGTTGTTGGTGGTCGTATCCGTGATCTTCACTTCGGCGCCCGGGACGGCCGCGTTCGATTCGTCTATTACGACTCCCACGACCGTGCCCACCGTACTGGTTTGTGCCCACGCCGTGCTTCCGCACAGGAGCAAAATGCCCCCGCACAGAAACACAGCGATTCTCGTAGAAATGCCGGCCCCTGATAGCCGGCGGCTCGATTTCATAGACCCCTCCAAACTCACGTAGACTTCAACGTTGGTTACGTATTTTAGTCGGATTGATGGGAAAGATTGTAAGGCGTCCTGGCTGTTGAGTCAATAGCAAACTGCCGGTGAATCCTGCACTTGGCTTCTTAACTTACAGTCGCCGCAATTGGCGCGACTCCGCCGGACACAAAAAGGGTCGGGACCGGTCTCGCCTCCGATCGGGCGGCCGGTCCCGGCTGTGTACTAACCGCGAAAGCGGGCGCATCTCCCGGCGCCCGCCCCGAAGCGGAGTTTAGAAGTGGAGCCGAATGCCCATCTCCATGGAGCGCGGGCTGTTGGCTTGGCCGGTGATCTCGCCGAACGAAGTCGGGCTGCTGATGTTGTAGCTCGGGCTCGAAGGCTGGAAGTGGTTCAGGACGTTGAAGAACGTGAAGAAGAACTGAGCGCCCAGCCGCTCCCGGTAAATCCCCAGGTCCTTTACTACCGTGGTGTCCAGGTTCCAGGTCGGGAAGCCTCGCATGTTATAGTAGCCGCCGCAACTGGTGTCGAAGCCCAGTACGCAGGGACGGAATTCACCCCAAACCTGCCCAGGGTTGGCGAACCCTTGCAGGACCGGAGAGGAATTCTTGTTGCCCACCACACTGGTTCCGTAGATTACGTTGGTACCAGTATCGGCCAGGCCGACACCGGCGTATCGCGCCGATATGACGCCCGTGTAGGGCGAGTACCCCACGCCATCCTGTGCGACCGAACTGAATGCGCTGGTGCCGGGCGTGGTGACCTCGCCGAACGCCTCGCAACCGCAACTGGCGTTGTCGTTGTAGCCGACTGAGGATCCGCCGCCGCTCTGCGCCGTGAACAACGGCGCGATGTTCCACCCGCCCAGCAGGTGTCCGAGGATGCCGTGCTGGCCCCTGTAGACCGGCGGAGCGTAGTACATCGAGAGGTTGTAGAGGAACTTGATGTCGTAACTCTGCGGACCGTAGTTGGCGCCGATATCGAAGGGCGTCAGCGCCGTGGCGCTGCTATTGAGCTGCAGGATTGTCCCAGTGCCTAACGCGCGTCCCCAGGTGAAATTGGAGTTGGCGGTCAGGCCGTGCCAGTCGGTGGTGCGCAGCGAAACGAACAGGGCGTTGTAGTTGCCCCAGCCATCGCTGGTGTTCATGCCCAGCGAGGTGCTTTGGCCGATGGTGTTGCCGGGAACCGGCTGGCTGAAGACCGTACGGCCGAGAGTCCAGCTCGGAGACGCCCCGAGGTCGTTCCAGAGGTCGGATACGCCCGTCAGCTTGATGATCGAGCCGTACTTGGAAGCCACCGCCGCCGTGCAGCTCGAATAGCCCTGGCAGAAGGCCGAACCGCTCCCGCCCATGGCCGCTTCGAAGAACGGCTGGGTAGTTACGTTGGTCGCGCTGACCCCGTTGAAGAACATCTGCTGGTAGATCTGAGCGTAAGCTTGCGCGAACGATTCCCCGCCCAGCGTGGTCATGTAGGGAACCGCATCCAGGTTGAGTTCCATGAACTCGTTCTTGAGAATCTTACCAACATAGCCCACTTCCAGGTGCGCGTGCGAGTTGAGTTCCCGCTGCACGGTCAAGGTGAAATTATCTACGCGATCCGGCTTGAAGTGCGGATCGAGAGCGTCGGGGTCGACGGTCTCCGCGTTCCCCCCGACCCCCGGAAAGAACGGTTGCGGGAAGCTGCTGGAGGCGGCTGCCAGCGGGGCGTCCAAACCATCCGTGCCGATGCGGAAGGCGTTGGCCGGCGTGGCTACTCCGCTGCCCGCGCAGGTCCCGTTCATCAGTGGGTTGACGCAGGTAACGCCTTGCAGCAGGCCCGGGCCGAGCAGCGGCACCAGCACCAGGTCCACGCCGTTCAGGCGTCCGAAGATGCGCGAATAGCCGCCGCGGATCACGGTCTTGCCGCTGCCGAACATGTGCCCCAGAAGACCGTCGGTATAGTGCGGGTTCCAGGCGAAGTTAGCGCGCGGGCTGAATTCGCCGTAATACGGATCGTAGGGATACTTGGACCCCGCGCCCACGTTGCGGATCAGCGAATAGCCTATCTCAGGCGTATATGAAGTTCCGGCCAGCGCGGCCGACTCCCGCTGAGCCAGGAAATTGGTGGTGTCGATGGGCTGGTCGTTGGAGTCCACCATCAACACCTGCTTCCCTTGCAACTCGTAGGGCGGCATTTCGAGATTCCACCCCAAGCCGTAGTTGAACGTGAAGCTTGGCTTCACGTGCCACGTGTCGTCGAAATAAACGGCATAGTACGGGATGATATCCTTGTCCGTCGCGGGCGTACCGACAGCCTCCGGACTTAGATTCGGTAACGCGCGCGTGTACATCACCTGGGTCGAGCTGATCATGCCAGTGACATAGGCATACTCGCTTTCCCACGTGGAGTAGTAGGCCGACGGAACCGACGAGGGAATATAGTTGGCCCAGTTAAATCCGGATTGCGTGGACAAATAACTGATCTGGTCGTTTACGCCTGCTCCGTTATCCGTGCGCGAGTGATAATCGAAGTTGCGCTGGTAGCTGCCGCCGAAGGCTAAGAGGTGATTGCCCTTCAGCATGGTTAGATCGTCGCGCAATTGCTTGTCCTGGCCGTCCCAGAAGCGCTGGCGTACGCTCTGCGTGTTCACGTTGTAGGGAATCAGCGCCGAGCTGCTTTCGCCACCGATTTCCAGCGCCCCGCCCAAACCCGGAAGCTGCGGCGGCCCGTTGTCGCTGCCCCACTGCCAGAATTGCCGCAGGTAGCTGAACACGAAGGAATTGGTGGTAGTGGGATTGATCGTGGTGGTCATGCCCGTGGTCCACACCGAGGGCTGCTGCGGCCGCGGCGCCGTGGCGTTGGGGACGCCGAAGGTCCCGCCCGGCAGCACGCCGCCTACGTCCACCTGGTTGCCCGTCAGGTTGACCAGCTTGAAATCGCGGTACGTCAGGTACCAGTGCCACTTATCGTTGAAATCGTGATCGATGCGGCCCACGTAGTTATTGGAGGTCAGCGGCTCGCGCACGCTTCCCAGAAACCCCTGCGTGTTGTAGTTGTCGCCGCCCAGCGGATTGTTTTCGAGCGGCATCTCCTTGCTCCAGATCTCGTTTACGATGGGGTTGAGGCCGATGCCGCGCGGGTCGCAGGCGCCCAACGGGCAGGCCGCCGGCTGATAAGTCACCCCATTCACCGTCACCGCTTGCGGATTCAGGTTGTACGCCTGGTAGACGCCCTGCGCATTCGGAACCTGAATGACGCCCGCCCGCAACAGCGCCGAAGGCACGGTCTTCGAGAACAGCACCGCGTTAGGAAACCGCAATCCTTCGAAGTTGAAGAAGGCGTACCATTTGCCGCCCAGAAACGGCTTGGGCGTCAGAGGACCGCCAATGGATGTGCCGAACCGGCTGCGGTGGTTCTTGGGAATATCCGCCGGCGTGTCCGGCAAAGTCAGGCTGCCGAAAGTGAATGGCGTGTGGTTGTTGGACCAGGAATTGGCTTGGCCAATCGCGTTGTCGTAATAGAACATATACCCCGAACCGTGGAACTGGTTCGAGCCGCGCTTGGTGGCCATCTGCACCTGGCCTCCGGACGCATTGTTGAAGTCGGAAGTCTGATTGGCCACCGACACCTTGAATTCTTCGATGCTCTCGATGGGCGTGGGAATCACGCCGGAGGGTATGGAGCTTCCCTGGCTTCCGCCCAAACCGGAGTAATTGGTCTGGTAACTGATGACGTTCCCGCCCATATCGTCGGTGACGTTGGCGCCATCGAGCTGATAGGTGTTCATATCCTGTGTGCTGCCCGCCGTGTAGCCGGTGGGCGTGGTGGCCGGCTGCAGCACCGCCATCGAGGTTACGTCGCGCCCCATGTTGGGCAGCAGCAGCAGTGCCTCGCCGTGCAGCGTGTTCCCCACCGTGGCGTTCATGGTCTGCAATTCGGCGCCCGCCTCCGCGGTCACCTGCACCTCTGTGGAGGTGGAACCCACTTTCAGCGTGGCATTGATGGTCAATACCTGGCCAATGTCCACCGTCTGCTGGTTCACCAGGTAGGAGTTGAAACCCTGCTTGGTGAAGCTGATGTTGTAGTGGCCCGGCGGCACCGAACTGAAAGCGTAGCGTCCCTCCGCGTTGGTGATGGTGGTCGTGGCAGCGTTGGTTGCTACGTCCGTGACCTTCACTTCCGCGCCCGGGACAGCCGCGTTCGATTCATCTGTTACCACTCCGACGACCGTACCCACCGTACTGGTTTGTGCCCACGCCATGCTTCCGGCCATAAGCATTATGCCCAGGCATAGAAACACGGCGATTCTCGTAGATATGCCGGCCCCTGATAGCCGGCGGCTCGACTTCATAGACCCCTCCAAGTTACGTAGACTTCCCTTTCGTTACGGATTTAGAGCTGGAATGATTTGAAGCATTGTACGGCGTCGGAGCCGCCACAGTCAACGTAGGATAATCGAATGTTCTGACTAGTACCCCTGGTCCGATGGACAGCGTTCCGCGAACACACCAACGACTCGGCCCCATTGACCCCTCCACATTTACGTAGACCTGCCCCGCGAGTTGCCTAAAGCTACCGATGAATGTCAAAAAGTGTACGGTGTGGCGCGCCCCGGAGTCAAGAAGAAATTATCAATAGTCCCCAAAAGTTACGGTTTGATCCCCAACGATATTAGGAGAATACCCTACGCGGGAATCTCGGCCCCGCTGCTGTGGAAAAACTCTCCGGCCTCCAGGCCAACGCTGCGCCCCTTCGCGGCCGGAACGGGTGGTACCGGCCCTGCCTTAACGATCTGTAGGGTGGCAAAAACGCTCCGCCGCCGGTCCTTCGGCGCCTTGGCGAGATTCGCCCGCCCGCCCATTTTCTTCCTCCCGGGTGCGGCATGCCCCATGCAGGACCCTTGGAAGACCCTCTTGGATATAAAAAACCGGGGACTAAGCGCTTTTCGCTCGGTCCCCGGCGGGTGACGGCTTCGGATAGGGTCTGCGTGCCTAGAAGTGCACCCGAATCCCGAACTCCAGGTTGCGCGGCGTGTTGGCCTGGCTGGTGATCTGCCCGAAGGCTGTCGGATTCGTCAGGCTGAGGCTCGGATTGCTCGGCTGGAAATGGTTCAGGACGTTGGTAAAGGTGAAAAACAACTGCGCGCCCACACGCTCGTGGTAGAAGCCGACATCCTTGATCAGCGCGGCGTCCAGGTTCCAGGTCGGCAGGCCGCGCAGGTTGTCTTCCCCGCCGCAGCTCGTGTCGAAGCCCAGAATGCACGGCCGGAATTCGCCGTACACTTGCCCCGGATTGCTGAACATGTTCATGCCGTACAAGGGCGCCTTGTTGCCCACCACGTTGGTTCCGAAAATCACGTTGCTGCCGGTGTTGCCGGCGATGCCGTACTGCGCCGAGGTGCCGCCGGTGTAAGGACCGAAGCCTACGGCCTCCTCGGAGGTCGAACTGACCGCGCTGGTGCCCGGTGTGGTCACTTCGCCAAAGGCCTCGCAGCCGGTGCAGTTGCCTTCGCTGTAGCTGACCCCGATGGGCGACCCGCTCTGCGCCGTGAAGATCGGCGAGATGCTCCATCCGCCCAGCAGGTGTCCCAGGATGCCCTTCTGGTTCCGGAAAACCGGCGGAGAGTAGTACATCGACAGGTTGTACAGGAATTTGATGTCGAAGCCCTGGGGGCCGTAGTTGGCGCCCAGGTCGAACGGCGACAGCGGCGTGGTCGAGCTGTTGGCCTGCAGAATCGTCGAGGTGCCCAGCGCCCGCGACCACGTGAAATTGGAGACCGCCGTCAGCCCGTGCCAGGTGTTGGTCCGGAAGGAAACGAACAAGGCGTTGTAGTTGCCCCAGCCGTCGCTGGTGTTCATGCCTAGCGAAGTGGCCTGCCCCACCGTTCCTCCAGGCGCCGGCTGGCTGAACACGGTCCGCCCCAACGTCCAGCCCTGGGCCGCGTTGAGCTTGTTCCACAGGTCCGATACGGCGGTTTCCTTGATCAGCGAGCCGTAATTGGATGCCACCGCGGCCGTGCAGCTCGAATAGCCCTTGCAGAAACCCGAGGTGGGCCCGCCCAGCGCCGCCTCGAAGAACGGCTGCGTGGTGACGTTGGTCGCGCTCACTCCGTTGAAGAACATCTGCTCGTACACCTGCGCGTAGGCTTGCGCAAAGGTTTCGCCGCCCAGCGTCGTCATGTACGGAACCGAGTCCAGGTTCTGCAGCATGTACTCGTTTCTGAGGATTTTACCGATGTAGCCCGCCTCCAGCGTGATGCTATGGCTCAGTTCGCGCTGAACGGTCAACGTGAAATTATCCACCCGGTCCGGTTTGAAGTTGGGGTCCAGCGACTCAGGATCGACGGTTTCCGGATTCCCTCCGATGCCCGGATAGTACGGCTGCGGAAGCGTAGGCGAGGCCGCCGCCAACGGAGCCACCTCGCCGTCGGTTCCGATGCGGAAGGCATTCGCCGGGGTCGCGTTGCCGATCCCCGCGCAGGTTCCGGTCATGATCGGATTCACGCAGGTTACGCCCTGCAACAAGCCGGGTCCCAGCAGCGGCACCAGCACCAGGTCCACGCCGTTGAGGCGTCCGAAAATGCGCGAGTAGCCGCCGCGGATTACGGTCTTGCCGCTGCCGAACAGATGCCCCAACATACCGCCGTTGGCTTGCGGATTCCAGGCGAAGGAGGCGCGCGGGCTGAACTCGCCGTAATACGGGTTGTAAGGATATTTTGGTCCAGCCCCGACGTTGCGGATCAGAGTGAAACCGACCTGCGGCGTGTACGAGGTTCCCTGCAAAGCCGCCGCTTGCCGTTGGGCGATGAAATCCGACACGTCGATCGGATTGTTGTTGGAGTCGACCATTAACACCTGGTTCCCGTTCAGCTCGTAGGGCGGCATCTCCAGGTTCCAGCCCAGCCCGTAGTTGAAGGTGAACGTTGGCTTCACGTGCCAGGTGTCGTCGAAGTAGACGGCGTAGTAGGGGATGATGTCTTTGTCCGTCGCCTGCGTTCCCAACGGCTCCAGGTTCAACTGCGGCCCCGAGCGCGTATACATCACCTGGGTCGAGCTGATCAGGCCGAGCACCTCGGAGTACAGGGTTTCGTAATTCGAGTACTGCGAAGCCGGAACCGACGAGGGAATGTAATTGAGAGCCGACGGCGAAGTGAAGATTCCCGAGCTGGTGGAGAGGTAGCTGATCTGGTTGTTCACGCCCGCCCCGTTATCCGAGCGCGAGTGGTAATCGAAATTCCGCTGGTAGCTGCCGCCGAAGGCGAACAGGTGATTCCCTTTCAACATGCTCAGGTCGTCGCGCAACTGCTTATCCTGGCCGTCCCAGAACCGCTGGCGCACGCTCTGCGTGTTTACGTTGTAGGGAATCAGGTCGGCCGTGGCGCTTTCCCCCCGATTTCCAGCGCGCCGCCCAACCCCGGCAATTGCGCCGGCCCGTTGTCGCTGCCCCACTGCCAGAATTGCCGCAGGTAGCTGAACACGAACGTGTTGGTGGTGGATGGATTGATCGTGGTGGTCATCCCGGTGGTCCACAGCGAAGGCTGCTGCGGCCGCGGGGCGATGGCGTTCGGCACGCCCAACTGGTCGCCCGGGAACACCCCGCCGATATCCACCTGGTTGCCCGTCAGGTTGACCAGCTTGTAATCGCGATAACTCAGGAAGTAATGCCACTTGTCGCCGAAATCGTGGTCGATCCGTCCCACGTAGTTATTGGAGGTCTGCGGCTCGCGGATGCTGCCCAGAAACCCCTGGGTGTTGTAGCCGTCGCCGACCGATGAAGTGATCGAGTTGGGCAGCGGCATTTCCTTCTGCCAGATCTGGTTTACGATCGGATTGAGGCCGATGCCGCGCGGATCGCAGGCCCCCGCCGGGCACGCCGCCGGCTGGTAGGTCACGCCGTTCACCGTCACCGCATTGGGATTCAGGTTAAAGGGTAGATACACGCCCGCCGCGTTCGGCACCTGGATCACGCCCGCCCGCATCAGTTCCGAGGGCACCTCGTGGGAGTAGTTGATGGCGTTGGGAAACCGCAGCCCTTCGTAGTTGAAATAGAAAAACCATTTCCCGCCGAGGTACGGTTTGGGGGTGAGCGGCCCGCCCAAGGCCGCGCCAAACCGGTCGCGGTGGTTGGAGATGATCGGCGTGTACGGCAGCGAAACGCTGCCGAAACTGTAGGGCGTGTGGTTGTTTTGCCACGAATTAGCCGCGCCCACCGCGGTGTCGAAATAGAACAGGTAGCCTGCGCCGTGGAACTGGTTCGTCCCCCGCTTGGTGGCCATCTGGATCTGGCCTCCCGAAGAATTATTGAAGTCCGAGGTCTGGTTGGCCACCGAGACTTTGAATTCTTCGATGCTCTCCGCCGGCGTGGGGATCACGCCCGAAGGAATGCCGCTCGATTGCGTCCCGCCCATGCCGTTGTAGTTGGTCTGGTAGGTCACTACGTTTCCCGACATGTCGTCGGTAATGTTGGCTCCGTCGAGCTGATAGGTGTTCAAGTCCTGCGAGCTTCCCGCGGTGTAGCCGGAGAGCGTGGTGGCCGGTTGGAGCACCGCCAGCGTGGTCGCGTCGCGCCCCAGGTTCGGCATCAGAATGATCGACTGGCCGGTGAGCGTGTTACCCACGGTGGCGTTCATGGTCTGCAATTCCGCGCCGGCCTCCGCGGTCACTTGCACCTCGGTGGATGTCGAACCGACCTTCAGGCTGGCGTTGATGGTCAGGCTCTGGCCGATCTGCACGTTCTGTGCGTTCACCACGTGGCTCTCGAAGCCCTGCTTGCTGATGCTGATGCTATAGGTACCCGGCTTGACCGAGCTGAACACATAGCGCCCGTCGGTATTGGTAATGGTGGTTGTGACAATGTTGGTGGCCACGTCCGTGAGCCTTACTTCGGCTCCCGGGACGGCGGCGTTTTGCTCGTCGGTGACCTGGCCTAGAACCGTGCCCACCGTGCTGGTTTGCGCCCAAGCCCCAAATGCGCACGCAAGCAGAATACCGAGACTTAGAAACGCGTAGACGTACCCTGAATGGCCGGCAAACCGCCGGCGGATCGACTGCATGAACCCCTCCCAAGTTGTTTAAAAAACAAACCCGTCCTTCTTTCGAAGGACACCAAAGCTAACGATATGGAACAGATTCTACGCCACTCCCCCGGCAGGGTCAAAGCCCTTTCGGGCCATTCGGTGGAGAGCCGTACAATCACGAACCGACATATGCACCACTTGTGAGTTGTGTTACTATTCACTTGAGTTCATGAGTATCTCGCGCGCCATCGCCGGACAGATGGAAAACGCCTCCTGGATTCGCCGCATGTTCGAGATTGGCATCCAGCTTCGCCGCGAGCGGGGGGCCGATCGCATCTTCGATTTCACCCTCGGCAATCCCGATGTGGAACCGCCCGAAGCCCTTCTGGCCGCCCTCCGCCGGGTGGCCGCGGATGGCCGCGCGGGCGGCCATGGCTACATGCCCAACGCCGGTTTCCCGGAGGTGCGCGCCACTATCGCGCGCGGTTTGGCCGCCCGCACGGGAGTCTCGTTCACGGCCGAAAATATCATCATGTCCAACGGCGCCGCCGGCGCTCTGAACACCGTGCTTAAGTCGATCCTCGATCCCGGTGACGAGGTGATCGTTCTCAACCCCTACTTCCCCGAGTACCGGTTCTACATCGAAAACCACGGCGGCAAGGTAGTGGCGGTGGAAACCGGCGCGGATTTCGCACCCGATATCGCCGCCATCGCCCGCGCCATCACCCCGCGAACCCGCGCCCTGCTGCTGAACTCCCCCAATAACCCCACCGGCGCCGTCTACCACGCCCCCACGCTCGAAGCGCTCGACGCCCTGATTGAGGAACCCTTGCTGGCGATCAGCGACGAGCCCTACCGCCCGATCGTCTTCGATGGCGTCGCGGTCCCCGAGACCAGCCGCCTGATTCGCCGTTCGGTAATCGCCTGGAGTTGGTCGAAGGCCATGGCTATTGCGGGTGAGCGGATTGGCTACCTGGCCATTTCGCCGCGCCTCTCCGAAGCCGCCGCGCTGGCCAACGCCTGCACTTTTTCCACCCGCATCCTGGGCTACATCAACGCCCCCGCCCTCTGGCAGTGGGTGGTTGCGGAAGCGCCCGGCGCCACCGTCCCGGTCGCCGAATACCAGGCCAAGCGCGATATTCTCTGTAGCGCCCTGTTGTCCATGGGGTACCGGCTCACGCCGCCCGAGGGTTCTTACTACGTCTTCCCCCGGACCCCCATCCCCGATGACATCGCCTTCATCGGGTTGCTGCAGGAGGAGGGCATCCTGGCTGTCCCCGGCGCCGGCTTTGGCCGCTCCGGCTACATGCGCCTGTCGCTGACGATTCCGCGGGAGTCACTGGAGCGCTCCCTCCCCGGCTTCCAACGCGCGCTCGAAAAGAGCCGCAAGTTGGAAGCCGCTTCCGGCTTCAGCCCTTCGTTCTCCGGTTGATCCTCCCTCGAACTCTTGGCGGTACTTTGCGCCTTAGCGCCTTGGCGAGAGTCCCCCTCGCCTTTCTTCGCGCCTCCTCCGAAAATCCCCTTAGCGGTACTTTGTGCCCTTAGCGCCTTTGCGAGAGTCCCCCTCGCACCCATTTTCATCTTGCCGGGTGCGGCACGCCCCATGGGGGACTCCCTCGAAGATCCTCTTGGCGGTACTTTGTGCCCTTAGCGCCTTTGCGAGAGTCCCCCTTCGCACCCACTTTCACCTTGGCGGGTGCGGCATGCCCAATGGGGGACTCTTCAGATTGATCGTCCCCCGGCACGATGGCGAGCCGCACCGGCATTTGAACTCCCGGATCTTGTCCGAGAACAAGTAATCCACCGTCAGTTCCTCACCCGCTTCGATCGCCCGCTGGCTGATGTACAGAATTCGTCCCCGCCGGATTTCCGAGTACAGGTTGGGATCGCAGCCATGATTGATGATCTCCGCCCCGCTCCCCCCTACCGCGCCGTCGATGGTCCAGTAAGCGTCCAACCCGAACAGATAGGTCAGTCTGCCGTGTCCGCGCCGCTTGGTCTCCCGCCGGCTGATTCGCTCGCCGGTGTATTCGATCACCTTGCGCCCGGCCGGTATCGGTTCCAGTGCGTAGACCCCGCGGCGGTGAATTTTGGACTCCCGAATCTCCAGCTTGAAGCAGGCGTACCGCACATCGATGGCGGGCGATTTTACCAGGGCTGTTCCCGTCTTTGCTCTTCGCATGGCCGCCCCGCCCGCCCGTTCCCGTTTTACCGCTCCGCCATCTCCACTTCCAGGTAATCGCCGAGCTGTTTCGCCGTGAATTGATTGCCTTCGAAATCGCCTGCCAGCTTGCCGTGCCGGTCGATCACCAGGGTGTGCAGCGAGTGCGTGAGCAACTCTCCGTCCGCCCAGAAATCCAGGCCGAACCGATGGCAGACCGCCTTCACCTCATCCGGCGATCCAGTCAGGAAATGCCAGGACGATGGGTCGGCCTTCCAGGTAGCGGCATATTGGGCCAGCACCTTGGGCTGGTCGTGCGCCGGATCGAACGTCACGCTGAGCAGGATCAGGTCGCGGCCCATGCGGCTTCCGAATCGCTGTTTCAATTGCCCGAAGTTGTTGGACAGCCGGAAGCAGTAATCGGGCAGCGGGCAGCTCGTATAAATGAACGTCAAAGCGGCCACTTTGCCCGCGAATGCCGATAGCGATACGCGCGCCCCGGTCTGGTCGGTGAGGGTGAAATCGGGCGCCGGCTGTCCAGGCCGCACGATGGCGCGCGCCGGTTCCAGCAATTCGAGACGGCGCGCCAGCAGCGCCTCCCGTTCGCTGCTCTCGTAGCGGTGGATGTGGATTCGCTCGGCGTAGGAACGCTCCTTTTCCACCACCAGGGTGAAGTCCACGTAAGCGCCCGGCCGCAGTCCGGCCAGTTCCTTCTCGTCGAGCACCGAATACGGCATGGACATGGCGTCCATGTAACCAGGAATGGCGGCCGATGAGGCTACGAAGCTGCGATGGGGCGCGTCCACTTTCAGAATGATGCCGGTCACCGGGTACCGGTCGGCGGCGGCGAGGGCGCCTGACGCGAGGAGCCAGAGAAAAACAAATCTCGCCGCCGGCCAACCCGTTTCCCCATGCATCCCGTTATCGCCCATTTCCCCCCAGCCGGAAGGGATGCCGCGGCAATTCGCGGTAGTCCTGCGAGAATTGCTTGATCTCGATGGCCCGGTTCTTCGGTAAGGCCGCGAATTTCTGCGCCTGCGGGTCGCCCGGCCACTGGATTTCCATCCCCACGATTTGCGCCGATTTCCCCAGCCCGATGTGCTGCTCCAAAGGCGACGCGCCGAACGAGCCGCCGCTCCCCACGGTCCGGTAGATCGATCGCGTGTCCGCCCCGTTCTTCACCGTGACTTTAATCTTAGCCCCGACGGCCGACCGGTTGGCTTTCACTCCCACCAGCCGCACGGTAATCCAATCGTTGCCGTGGCCGGGATTTTCGAACAACCGGAAAGCGTGGCTGTCGCCTGGAACCGCCCCGCCCACCAGTTCCAGGATGTCTTCGTCGCCGCGGTTATCGATATCGGCGAACACTACGCCGTGCCCTTTATGCAACTCCCCGGTGCCGGACGAGGCCGTAATGTCCACGAACTTTCTGCCGGCCTGGTTGTGCAGCAGCACGTTGGGCAGTTCGGCAGCCAACGAGGGATCTCCCGTGCCCAGGTAGATGTCCAGGTAGCCATCGTTATCCACGTCGCCGAAGTTCGAGCCCATGGGCATGAAGACCTTGTCCAGACCGGTTTCCGCGGTTACGTCGCGAAAGGCGCCGTTCCCCAGGTTGCGGTAAAGCTTCATGCTGCCGGAGCTGTGCGGGAGGCCCATGTAAGTTCGCATGGTTTCTTCCACCGACATGGCGTAACTGCTCGCCAGGATATCCGGCCAGCCGTCGTTGTCGTAGTCGAAGAACCAGGCCGGGAAGCCGCGGCCCGTTCCGGTCACGCCGGCTTCGGCCGCCACATCCGTGAACGTGCCGTCGTGATTGTTGTGGAAGAGCGCGTTGTCGCCGCGGTAATTGGACACATACAAATCCACCCAGCCGTCATTGTCGTAGTCGGCGGCCACCACCGCTTTGGTATAGGCGGAAAGATCCGTGCCCGAAGCGTGCGAAATGTCTTTGAACGTGCCGTCGCCGTTGTTCAGAAAGAGCTGGTTGGGGCCGTTTTCGTTGCCCACGTAAAGGTCCAGCAATCCGTCGTTATTGATGTCCGCCCACACCGCTGTCTGCGTGGAGGTGGGTTCGCTCAGGCCGGCTTCTTTGGTGACGTCGGTGAAGGTACCGTTGCAGTTGTTGCGCAGCAGCGATTTCCGCTGTCCGGTCTCCCATCCGCCGCGCAGCACCAGGATGTCCAGGCAACCGTCGTTATTGTAATCGGCTTGGATCAAATTCAGGCCGCCCAACTGCCCGCTCAGTCCCGCCTTCGCGGTGCGGTCGGTGAACGTCCCGTCGCCGTTGTTGTGAAAGAAATGCATGGGCGCGCAAAAATCCCAGTTCGAAGTCACGATGTCGAGCAGTCCGTCGTTGTCGAAGTCGTCCACGATCAGACCTCCCGCCTCCGAAAACACATTGATTCCGGTCTTCGGCGCGACGTCCCGGAAGCGTCCGATATCTTCGGTGGAGGTAAACAACGAGGGAGCCAGCAGGTGGTCGTGGGGCACGCCGGCGGGATAACTGCCCATGGTCATATGCGCGAGGTTCAGCAGCCACTTGGTTTCGATGTCGTCCGGGCGCGCCTTGAGCGACTGGAGAAAGTGCTCGATGGCCTTTTCCGAATCGGCGGTCTTGGCGTATTTGAATTCCGGCCGCATCGGAAACAGGCAGCGCTCGCCCGGATGGGTGTACACATCGTTGGCCATCTCCGAGCGGTGCAGATACGCGATGCCGGCGAGTTCTTCCAGGTCGGCGATCGCCCCAGGCGCCGCGGCCGAGGCGATCCGCAGCGCCGCTTCGAACTGCGGAATCGCCTGATCCATTTCGCCGCGATACACGTAGATCTGCCCGAGCGCGATGTGCAACGACATCGCGTCCGCAGGCGGCCGGTTGGGGTCGTCCGTCGCCAGCAACTTCTCGGCCCTCTGGGTCAGGTCGTCGAGCGATTGCCGCCGCAGGGCGCATGCCTGGTTCAAATCCAGATTCCACCCGGCGGGTTTGGCAAAGTCGTTGAGCGCCGCTTCGGACTCATTCAATCCGGAAATGTTCAAGTCGAACCGGATGCTCCCTTCCGCCCGAATGGCGGCCTGGCGGGCGCGCCGCGCGTCGTCCACCGCCGTCACCTCGCCGGGCGGCAGCACTTTGGCGATGGCGAAACCTGAGGGCAGGCGGAAGACCGGGGAAATCTGCCCGGGCGCCAGTCCACGGATAGCCGTGCGCATCTCTTCGCGCAGGGTGGAGGGGTCAACCTTGCCCAGCATTCCGCCATCCACGGCCGTGGCGTCCACCGATTTCTCGCGCGCGAGCACCGCGAAATCGGCGCCCTTCTCAAGTTCGCTATGGATTTTAGCGGCCTCGTCGGCCGAGTTCAGCACGATCAGCCGCAGCGCGACTGCTCCCGAGTCATCCTGGCCGGGCGCAAACATGGCGGCGAGGAAAAACCAGCCCACCGCGCGAGACATGCAGATCCGCGAAATCTTGCTATGATACCACCGCCCCGAACAGGTGCGTGGCCGCCAGTTGGATGGCGTCCGCCAGGCCCGCCGCCCCCGCCGGAAGCGCGCCGGACGAGAGCCTGTAGCTCACCCGCCCCAGCGTGGCCTGGCCCATGCCGGCCAGGGTTGCGCCATCGTGTCCCGCCCGCGACGCCAGCGAAAGCGTACACCCAAAGCCGCGCGCCACCTCCGCCAGTTGCGCCAGCGACTCGCCGGTCCCGCTTCCCCCCATCTCAGGCGCGGCCAACTGCACCGCTACTCCGCGCCCTTTCATCCACTCCAGGCAGAACCGCAAATCGGCTGGCGAAGTGGGCTGCCCGCATCCCTGCAGGTCAATTTCGAAATCGAAGGACCGTCCGGCGTTGAGCGCCGACCGCGTCTCCCGAATGTATCCCGCAATCGCCGCCGCGGCTTCCAGGGCCGGACCGAATCGTTCTTCCGCTTCCGGCCCGTCCGGCCGGATGGCGCTCCCGACCGCCGCACTGAACCGCGAACAGGCCGCCGACCGCCGCGCCGCCTCGCGCGCCCGCTCCAGATCGCCATCGAAGACGATCGTTGTCCCCACGCTGTAGCCTTCCCGCCATCCCGCCCGGATGGCCGCCCAGACGCTGCACGCGTAGACGCCGGCGCCGCCCTCAAACCCCGCCAGGCCTTTACCGCCGCGCTTGGCCAGCGCCCGGAACGCCTCCAGCGCCACCGGCAGTTCCACCTCCGGCTGCGCTGTTTCCACCACGATGGCCCGCCGCGTCCCGGACGGGCGCGGAAGCAACCGCGAATCCGTCTCGGCTGCGAACTTCCTGATCGCTTCCCGATCCCCAGGCCCGAACGGCAGGCAGTTGATCACCATTTCCGGACCGCCCGCCCGCGGCATCCGCCCGATCAGTAAAGGCTTCCGAAACAGGCTGCTGGTGGGCGCGTTGGCCGGCGCCATGTGCAGCAGCAGCGGCTGGCCGAGTGCGCCATCCACCGCCAGGTAATACGTCGAGGGATGCACCGGGTCTCGCTCCAGCGAGCCGAAATACGGGGTCAGGCTGTTGAGCCGCAACCCCGGAACGCGGCCCGCCAGCCGTGTCCTCAACTCCCCGGTAAGCGGCTTTCCCTCCGCCTGGTCGAAGATCAGGCAAGCCACCGCCGCGGCCTCCCCGGGCCGCAGAGGAAGTTCCAACGGAACCGGTGTCACGGCACGAATTCCTCCGCGAGATCTCCCTTCACCTGCCGCACCCCCGGGTCTTCCGCATGCTTCCCCGGCTCAGGGACGCCGCACTTCGCTCGCTTTCCTTCGAAAATCCCCTTGGCGGTACTTTGCGCCTTGGCGCCTTTGCGAGAGCCGTCTTGGCCACTATTTTCGCTATTGCTTCGCAGGCGGCGGACCGGTAATGAATACGTGCTCGTCCGGATGCACCAGCTTCATCTGTTCCTGGATGACCTTCTCCTGCACTTTCGGGTCTTTGTCCAGCCGCTGGATGTAGTCGCGCTTCTGCTCGTTTTCGCGGGCCAGCCGGGTGTTGGTCTTCTCCATCTCGGCGATGGCGGCTCGTTTTTCCATCAGCGCGCGCAGTCCCCGGGGACCCTGCAACGTCACATACGCATAACTCGCCATGGCAACCACGGCCACTGCGTAACAGAACCGAAGCAGGGAGGTTTTCATGGACATCGCGCCTGGAACATAAT
>JASHSS010000406.1 GCA_030038565.1 Bryobacteraceae bacterium | reverse complement strand
TCCCCCGTGCCCTCATAGACAGCCTTTCCGGCGGTTGCGCGCAACGGCGGCGGAGGCTGCGCGCCGGGCTTGGCCGCCGCCTGCTGAACCAGCACTATATTGCCGTCGAGCTCGGCCGACTTCACGCCGGCTTGTTCCCTTGTTCCACCGGTTTCATCAAATTGCGCCGTCAGCCGTTCGCCAGTGGCGGTTTGCCGCGTTCCTGTGGCCGTTGTTTGGTCGATTCCTGCGTGCCCCACGCCGGTCATGGTGCGCAACACTGATCCCGGACCGAAGGTTCCGGTCACATCGTCGGCCGTCATCCTTGCGGGCACCACGGCGGCGTCGCCACGCTGGCTCTCGCTGGTGATCACCACGCTGCCCGATCCGTGAATCGTCTGCGGTTCGGTGCGGCCTGTGGTCTTGCCCGCTACTTCAAGAAAATCGATATCGGCAATCGGCGAGCGCCACGTCCGCTTTACGCGCAGAGCGGGTCCGGCGGCCTCCTGTGTGGTGGCATCACTTTCCATCGTTACCCCGCGCTCGAGTCGAGCGCGATGCAGTTGGCCCTGGGCCGTAAACTCCAATTCGGCCGTTGGCGAGCTCCCGTGGACGGTGCGGCCTTCGTTCGCCGAGTCCATGGTGACACCACCCTCAAGATGCCCGTGGTGCGGCTGGCTGTGTTCGTCAAAATCCAGCATGGCCGTGGGCGCCGCAAGATGCTCGCCAGTCACAGTAGAGAGCGTGAATCCGCCGGTTGCATCCAGATGCTGAGCCGACCCATCGAGGCGAAACAGAATTCTGGCCTGCGCGGCATCGGCCTGCCGGCCCTGGTACGTCGACGTGGCCGCGCGCAGCCAGCAGATTTGCGCGTTGCGGTCGAACTCCGCATGCTGAGCGTGAATTTCCACCGGGCCGCCGGCACGGTGCGTTCGTATCTCCACCTGCTGCTCCAGCGTCAGGTAGCCGCTCTGCGAGTCATACTTGGCCCCCATCGCGCTTCCCGTGCCCTGGTTGGTCGAAAAATCCACGCGCTTCTCCGTGGTCACCAGTCCGGTGTTGCGGTTGAAGGTCACGCCGCTGGTCTTCACGTCGATCTGACTCGAACCGCCGGCTCGCGCAATGGCGCCTGGCGGATTCTTGCCTGCTGGACTCCCATTGGGCGCCGGCTGCTGGGTCAAAAACATCTCTACCGGCCCCTGCGCCGTAGCTACACCGCTGCTCTGATCGAATTCGAACTCGTCACCCGAAATGCGTTCCGTGCTGGTGCCATCTTCGCCGTAAAGCTCAATCTCGACGTCGTGCAGCTCCACGCGATCGTTCTTCAGCTGCACTTCCCTGGCGGCATGAATCCTGTATTGCGAGTGCGAGCCAAAGGCGTGAACGAAGGTGTAGCCGTTGGCCTGCTGCTGGATGTCGAGGCCCAACCGCTGCGGCAAATCACGGTGCACAAGCCTGGTCTTCCACTTGGCCAGCCACAGAAATGCGCCCAGTGCGGCGATGAGCAGCACCCCCGCGACCAACACCAGCGTCCGGATTCGTTCGATGGTGAAACGCACAGCTTAATTCCTCATGCCCAGGCGGTCAGCGAGCCGTGTGGCGAGGCTTTCACCCAGCTCGCTCCACAATAGCCGCGCGGTCGCGCCTGAAGCCTTCTCCACGGCCGCCGTCAGGTCGACGAGCTGGCGCACATTTTGCTCGATGTGCCTGGCACCCACCTGGCCCAGATCGGCATCTTCCTCGAGAAATGGCTCGTCGCTGCCGAAGTCGATGCGAATGTGGCCCTCCTGCTCGTAGGCTCCTTCGTCGAAGAGCGGCCCGAAGCCCGTGATGCGGACCAGCCGCGGGCCCCGCACCCAGCGCGTTGTATCGCCGGTATCCCGAGAGCTTAAATCTGCACTCTCATCCCGGGCGAGGACGTCCGTTGCGGCGGACGGTCGAGTCGAGGGACCTGCATCCCCGGTCTCGAGCTCCCACAAAACCCACCCCACCTGGAACTCGTAGGCGTAATCGTCGTGCAGCAGCTCCAGCGCCTCCGCAACCGCCTGGCGCGGATCGGCTCCCCGCTCAACGCCCTCACCTGCGCGGCCGTAAATGCGCTGAAACACCGGCGCCTCACTCCAGTCCACCGGCCACACCGTGGCCGAATAGACCCTGGCCTGGCCGCCATGCGCAGCAAAGGCGCCCAGCACCGCAATCAGCTTGTCGGGGAGCGCCTCAAGGCGCAGATTCGGGTACCACAGGCTCAAGTACAGCGCGTCTGCCATCTATCTCAATTTTAGACGGGCGAAGGCCCTTGCCCGGTATGCATCTGCGCCCCATCAGTGCCCGGCATTACACTCATTGCCATGTGCAGATTTCTGATCAGGACCCTTGCCGCCTGGCTGCTGGCGGCAGCAGCGGCGTCGGCGCAGCCTGCCGCCGCCGACGGGCAGCAGCAGTTCGCCGATCTGGGAGTGTGCAAGCTCGTGAATGGACTCGAGATCACGGGCTGCCGCCTGGGCTACCGCACCTGGGGCACGCTCAACGCCGACCGCTCCAACGCCGTCCTCTTTCCCAGCTGGTTTTCAGGCAACAGCGGCAGTATCGCCGACTATGTGGGAGCTGACCATCCGGTGGATCCCTCGAAATACTTCCTGATCGCCGTCGATGCATTCGGCAATGGAGTTTCCTCGTCGCCCTCGAACTCC
>JASHSS010000405.1 GCA_030038565.1 Bryobacteraceae bacterium | reverse complement strand
GTGATCGTATCGCTGATGTACCCCTGCGTGCTGATCGTGCTGGTGATACTGCTGATGGTGTTCCTGGTGACCTACGTGGTTCCCACCTTCGCCACCCTGTACACCACCATGGACGCCAAGCTGCCGGCCATGACGGTGGCGCTGATCGCCATCGGGACCACCGCCCGCAGCTACATCCTGGCAATCGCGGGGGGCGTGGTGGGGGCCATTTTCCTGTTCCGCTGGTGGGCCAAGCGGCCGGCGGCGCGGGAAAGCATCGACAAGCTGAAGATGAAGATGCCGGTGGTGGGCGAGATCTGGACGAAGTACCAGGTGGCGCAGCTTTCGCGGATTCTGGGGACGCTGCTGACGGGCGGCATCCCGCTGGTGCAGGCCATGGAGACGGCCGCCGATTCGCTGAACACGCCGCTGCTGCGCCGGGCCATCGAAGCGGCCGGGAAGCGCGTGCGGGAAGGGCAGCCGCTTTCGGAATCGCTGAAGAACTCGGGAATTTTCCCGGGCCTGGCCACGGACATGATCGAAGTGGGCGAATCGACCGGCGCGCTGCCGGCCATGTTGAACAGCGTAGCCGAATTTTTCGAGGAGGATGTGAACACGCGCATGACCGCCACGCTCTCGCTGGTAGAGCCGGCCATCATGATCGTGATGGGGACGTTTGTAGCGTTCGTACTGATTTCGTTGTACCTGCCGATATTCTCGTTGGCGGACACGATTCACTAGGAGCTTATGATTCACCACAGAGACACAGAGTCCACGGAGGCTTCACAGAGGACAGCTAAAAGGGCTTTTCTCCTCTGTGAGAAAACCTCTCTGGGTTTCTCTCCGTTCTTCCTCTGTGTCCTCCGTGCCTCTGTGGTGAAGAGCAGGCGTGTGCTGTAGATTATGGCTACTACTGACAAGCCGCGGTTGCCGGATGGGGCGGCGGAGAAGGAACAGGCGCAGGCCATAGCGGCCCGGTACCGCTGCGAGTACGTGGATCTGCGCGAGGCCTCCATCGACCACGATCTGTTCCGGTCGATCCCGGTGGACCTCATGTTCCGCTACAACTTCGTCCCCATGCAGGCGCGCAACGGGTCGCTGGATATCGCCCTGGCCGATCCGCGCAACCTGGGGCTGATCGACGAACTGGGCCTGCTGCTCAACAAGAAGCTGAAGGTCAAGGTCGCCACGCTTTCGCAGATTGCCGAGCTGCTGAAGAAGACCGAGCAGTCGCAGCGCGTGCTGGAGGAAGTCACCGAAGGGTTCGCGCTGGACGTGGTGGCCGAAGAGGGCGAGGGCGACGAAACCCTTTCGATCGACAAGCTGACCGCCGGCGATACCGACATCGCGCCGGTCATCAAGCTGGTGGACACCACCATCTTCAACGCCCTGGAGCGGCGGGCGAGCGATATTCACATCGAATCGCGCGACCAGGAAGTGGCCATCAAGTACCGCATCGACGGCGTGCTGCACTACGCCATGCCGCCCATTGCCAAGGACTGGCAATCCACCATCATTTCGCGCATCAAGGTGATGAGCGAGCTGGATATCGCCGAGAAGCGCGTGCCGCAGGACGGGCGCTTCCGGGTGCGCTACAAGAACCGGCTGATCGATTTCCGCGTGTCCATCATGCCTACGATTCACGGCGAAGACGCCGTGCTGCGCGTGCTGGACAAGGAGTCCATGAGCGAGAAATTCGCCAAGCTGTCGCTGGACGTGGTGGGTTTCGCGGAAAGCGACCTGGTGAAGTTCCGGCGCTACATCGCGGAGCCGTACGGCATGGTGCTGGTGACCGGGCCGACCGGATCGGGCAAGACCACCACGCTCTACGCGGCGCTGAGCGAAATCAAGAACGACGAGGACAAGATCATCACCATCGAAGACCCGGTGGAATACCAGCTCAAGGGCATCACCCAGATTCCGGTGAACGACAAAAAGGGGCTGACGTTTGCGCGCGGGCTGCGGTCGATTCTGCGCCACGACCCGGACAAGATCATGGTGGGGGAAATCCGCGACCAGGAGACCGCCCAGATCGCCATCAACTCGGCGCTCACCGGCCACCTGGTGTTCACCACGGTGCACGCCAACAACGTGCTGGACGTGCTGGGGCGCTTCCTGAACATGGGCGTGGAGGCGTACAACTTCGTCTCGGCGCTGAACTGCATCCTGGCGCAGCGGCTGGTGAGGGTGATCTGCGAGCACTGCAAGCGCGAGGTGACCTATCCGGACGCGGTGCTGGTGGAGAGCGCTCTCGATCCGGAGGAGTGGCGCCACATTCCGATGTACGAGGGCGCGGGCTGTTTCGAATGCGGCGGCACGGGTTTCCGGGGCCGCTCGGCGATTCACGAGCTTTTGGACCTGACGGATAAGATCCGCGAGATGATTCTGAACCGCAGGCCGACCAGCGAAATCAAGCGGGCGGCCAAGGAAGACGGCATGACCTTCCTGCGCGAATCGGCCGTCAACAAGATGCGCTCGGGCATTACCACCCTGCGCGAGATCAACAAGGTGACGTTCATTGAGGGATAGTGTGTTCACCACAGAGGCACGGAGAGCACGGAGGAAGCACGGAGGAACACAGGGGCCATGTTTCTAGAGCGGGGTAGTGTGTTCACCACAGAGGCACGGAGAGCACGGAGGAAGCACGGAGAAAACCTCTTGTGTTCCTCTGTGCTTTCTCCGTGTTCTCCGTGCCTCCGTGGTGAATATGCGCCCGCCCCGGAGATCCCATGTTTCTAGAGCGCTTCAAGTCGCTGCTGGTGGATCCGCCGCCGGCGAGTGTGTTTGAGATCTCGCATGGGGGGATCGCGGCGGCGAGGATCGCGGGGCACACCGACGTGGAGTTTCAGCCGCTCAAGGATGGGGTCATCGCGGTCTCTCCGTTTCAGGAGAATGTGCTCGATCCGGCGGGGTTCCTGGAGGCCGTGCGGGCGCTCGGGGCGGCCCAGGCAGCGCGCAAACGGAAAGACGTGGCCCTGATCCTGCCGGATTACTGCGCGCGCCTGGCGGTGCTGGATTTCGACAGCTTTCCCACCGACGCCAAGGAGCAGGCCGCGCTGGTGCGCTTCCGGCTGAAACGCAGCGTGCCGTTCGACGTGGAAACCGCGGCGCTGAGCTACTTTGCGCAACCGGCCATCGAGAAGCGCGTGGACGTGGTGGTGGCCACCACGCCGCTCGAAATCCTGTCGCCCTACGAAGCGCCCTTCCGGGCGATGGGGTTGAACCCCGGACTGGTGACGGTGTCGTCGCTGGCGGCGCTCGACCTGGCGCCCGATGGCGGCTTGAACGTGATGGCCAAGCTTTCCGGCAACGTGCTCAGCCTGCTGGTGCGCGAGAAGGCGCGGCTGAAACTGGCGCGCTGCCTGGAACTGCCGTCGCCGGAGCTGGACGATGTGGCGGCGGTGCTGCTGCCGACCTTTGTCTATGTGGAGGACAACCTGGGCGGACGGGCGGAGAGGCTGATCCTGTGCGGATTCGGCGAGCGCACCGAGGAAGCCCAGCGGCGTTTCCACGAGGAGATGGGAGTGGAGGTGGAACCGGTCCGGTCGCCGCTGGGCGCGCCGGCGGAGTCGAACGCGGGACTCTTGGGGTATCTGCGGTCCATCGCCAGGAACAATTGAAATGAAGATTCCGGTCAATCTCGCAAGCCGGCCGTTCCGCAAGGACCGGGCCGTACTGGTGGGCGCGCTGGGGATCTGCGCGGCGCTGCTGGCCACGCTAGGGGTGCTGATTTCGCTGGCCCTGGCGGACCGCGCGCAATCCGCCGACGTGCGCGGAGAATTGAGCCGGCTGAACCGGCACATCCGGGCGATCCAGGTGGAGCAGGCCAAGGTGGATGCGGTGCTGCACCAGCCCGATAACGCCGAGGTGCTGGAGCGCAGCGTGTTTCTGAATGCGCTGCTGGCGCGCAAGGGCATCAGTTGGACGCGCATTTTCTCCGACCTGGAGGAGATCGTGCCGTACAACGTCAAGATCGTGCAGATCCGCCCGTCGGTGAACGGCCAGGTGGTTTCGCTGGATATGGCGGTGGCTTCGGAGTCTCCCCAGCCGGTGATCCAGTTGATGCAGGCGCTGGGGCAATCCAAGATCTTTTCGAACCCGGTGCCCAAGACCTACCAGGCGCCCAGCCAGTCGGAGCCGCTGTATCACTACCAGATCAGTGTGGACTATGCTCAAAAGCTTTAAGTTGCCCGGAATTTCGGTGAAGGACCCGCGCGTGGTGATGCGCGCGATCATCGGCGTCCTGGTGGCGGCCAACTTGACGGCGGCGGTTCTGGCGTTCCATCCGTTCGGCGGCGGGGCGGACGATCTGCGCCGCGAGCAGCAGGCCCTCGCCGCGCAGTTGGCGCAGTTGCAGTCGCGTTTGAAAGCCGGCCGGGAACTGGTGGCCAAGGTGAAGACGGCGCGCGCCGAGGGCGATGAGTTTTTGGACAAGTACTTCATGAATTCGCAGGCGGAGGCGTTCCTGATTCTGGGCGAGCTGACCAAGTCGGAACAGGATGCGGGGATCAAGGTGCGCCAGGAATCTTTCGCCCAGCAGGAAATCGAAGGCAGCACCACGCTGCACATGCTCTCCACGCAGGTGGGCCTGGAAGGCAGCTACGCGAACCTGACCAAGTTCGTCAACCTGCTGGACAAGTCGCCGCGCTTCCTGATTATCGAATCCATGCAGGCTTCCGCGCCGCAACAGCAGGAGAAGGGGGCCAAGGTCCAATCCGACCAGACGTTGAATGTGAGCCTGAAGATTGACGCGTTCATTAAGGATGTTCCGGGAGCCGCCTTATGACCGCGGGCGGCAAGGACAAAAAGAAGTTGATGTTCCTGGGCGGGCTGGGGGTAGTGCTCGCGATCGTCATGTACGTGAACCTGTTTTCGGGTCCGTCCATCCCGGCGCAGCCTGCTCCCGACCGGCGCGCCGCGGCGGAGAGAAGCGCCGCGGGCGACGAGATGGCCATGGAGGACGCGGCGCCCAAGACTCCGGCGACCCGGCCGCGGGTGGCGCCGCACGGGCGCACGGATGAGTTTCACCCGGTGTACCTGAGCAACCGGCCCGAGGAGCGGCCGGACCCGTCCAAGATCGATCCTACCTTGCGGTTGGACCTGTTCGCCAAGGTGCAGGATGTGGATGTGAGCGGGGGCAAGCGCAACCTGTTCGCCTTCGGGGCGCCTCCGCCGCCGAAACCAGTGGAACTCCCCAAGGGTCCGGAGACGCGCGTGGCTCTGGCGGCGCCGGGAGCGAAGGGCGCCAGCGGGGCGCCGGGCGCATCCGGGACGGTCAAACCGGCAGACCCGGCGGAGGTCCCGCTGCACACCAACCTGAAATACTATGGCATCGTGGCGTTGTCTCAGGGAGGCAGGAAGACCGCCTGCTTCCTGGATACCGACGACCAGATCCTGCTGGGCACGGAGGGCGAAACCTTGAAGCGGCGGTATCGGGTGGTGACGGTGGGAAGCGGTTCGGCGGTCTTGCAGGATGTGGAATCGAAGCGCCAGGAGACCATTCCGCTGGCGCAGGAGGCCAAGGGCAGCTAACATGAAACGCCGCAAGGAGTCGGGATTCGCGCTGCTGCTGGTGTTTCTGCTGGCGGCCATCATCGCTATCAACCTGTACCTGGAAATTCCCCGCGTGGCGGTGGAGGCGCAGCGCCAGAAGGAGCAGTTGCTGATAGCCCGCGGAGAAGAGTACAAGCGGGCGATCCTGGTTTATTTCAAGACCAACAACAGTTGGCCGACCAAGATTGAAGATCTGGAGAATCACAACAACCGGCGTTTCCTGCGGCGCCGCTACATCGACCCGATGACCGGGAAGGATGAATGGCGGCTGATTCATATCAATAACGGCATCTTCACCGATTCGGTGACCAACCAGCCGAAGCAGAACCAGCAGCAGCAGCAGCAGGCCAGCACCGAAGGGCAGTACGTGGGGGTGACGGCGGGGATGTTCGACACGTCCAGCGGCGCCAGCGGATCGACCGGCCCGAATCTGGGCCGCCGGAGGGTCAGCGACGGCGGCGTGGGCGGCGGCACGATCGCGCCCATGGACCCCGGGAGCGGCACCAGCGCGGCCAACGGAAACGCCACTGGAGCGCCGCCAATCCCAGGGCAGGCAGGCGCCGGGCAGAACCCAGCGGAAGGCACAGAGGCCCCCACGGCGCCGGGCAATTCGCCGGATGGCGGGCAGCCGGGTCCTACGGGCGCGACGGGTGCGACGGGACCGACCGGAGAGGGAGGTGCACCGGGGCCGGTTGCGCCGGGGATGCCGGGCGCGCCGGGAATGCCGGGCGCACCGGGGATGCCGGGGATGCCGGGGATGCCGCCGGGATTTCCGGGAGTGCCGGGAGCGCCGGTGAATTCGCAAACCGGTGGCGTTTCGGCCTATTCCACGGCCTCGGGAGCGAATGGTATGCCGCCCGGCTTTCCGCAGCCTGGAATGACCGCGCCGGGAGCGTCGGGGCCGACCGGACCCAATGCGGCGCAGAACATGATCCAGCAGATTCTGCAATCGCCGCGGCCGGGGGGAGCCCCCATCGGCAGCCCGATGGGCGGCGGGCTGACGATTGGCGGTGGTATTGCGGGGGTGGCCAGCAAGGCGGACCAGATCGGGATCATGGTGTACAACGAGCGCAAGAATTATAAGGAGTGGGAGTTCCTCTTCGATCCCTCCAAGTGGCGCCCGCCGCCCAATCCGCTATCGAGTGGGGGCACCAACGGCACGCCCGCCAGCCAGATGGGCAATCTGCAGCAGACCCAGATCGGGACATCGGTGAACGATATCGTGGCGCAGCAGAACGGCACGTTCGGCAGCAGCGGGTCTACCGGGGCGACCGGCGCCACGGGGGCCACCGGAACCAGCGGGCAGCCGATCATTCACTAAAGCGGCTTCGTTCAGGAGGCGCGGCAGCTTCGGCGCGGAACGCCGCTTCCCCGGGCGCGCCTCCACAGCCGCTCCGGCTTGCACCCGAGTTATCCTGTCTTATTGGCAAACCTCACGACAAAACGAGTAGTGGTGGCAATTGACGGGCCGGCCGGCGCCGGGAAGAGCACCATCGCGCGGCGACTGGCCGAGCGGCTGGGATTCACCTACATCGATACCGGCGCCATGTACCGCGCGGTGGCGCTGTGGGGGCTGGAGCGGCAGGTGGATTTCGGCGATATGCACCGCATGGAGCAACTCGCCGCGGCGGCGGAAATCGAACTGGCGCCTGGACGTATCCTGCTGAACGGCACGGATGTGACCGATGCCATCCGCCGGCCGGAAGTATCCTCGGGCGCTTCCAAAGTGGCCGTGATTCCGGGGGTGCGCCGCGCCATGGTGGCCAAGCAGCGGGCCCTCGGAGAACGCACCAGCGTGGTGATGGAGGGACGCGATATCGGCACGGTGGTGTTTCCCAAGGCGGACGTGAAGATTTACCTGGATGCCGCCCCGGAGGAGCGCGTGCGGCGGCGGGCCCTGGAAATGCGCGGGAAAGGCCAGGAGGTTGCCGAAAGCGCGCTGGCGGCCGAAATGGGCGAGCGCGACCGGCGCGACAGCACCCGCCCGGATGCGCCTCTCTCCCAGGCGCTGGACGCCATCTACCTGGATTCGACGGGGCTGGCCATCGAGGACGTGGAGGAGGCCGTCCTGAAGCTGGTGCGGTCGCGCATTACCAACGGAAGGGATTTCAGTTGACCAACCTGCTGATCATGAAATTCGGCGGGACCAGCGTGGGGTCCGCCGAACGCATGCGTGTGGCGGCCGAACTGACCGCGCGCGAGGCGGGCCGGCGGCCGGTGGCCATCGTGGTGTCGGCCATGTCGAAAATCACCGATCTGCTGCTCGACACCATGCGCCACGCCGAAGGCGGCGACCGCGCCGGCATGGAGGTCAACCTGGCGGCGCTGCGCTCGCGGCACGCGGATGCCTGCCGCCAACTGCTGCCGGAGAAGCGCCACGCCGCGGTACTGGCGGGGATGCACGAGATCCTGGGCGAATTCGAGCGCATCGTGAACGGCATGGCCATGCTCAACGAACGGCCGCCGCGCTCGGTGGATGAAGCCGTGGCGGTGGGGGAGCGGCTTTCGGCGCTGTTGCTGGCCGAGCACCTGAGCGTTTCGGGCACTCCCGCGGCGGCCGTGAACGCCGCTACCGTGGTGGTGACGGACGCCATGTTCGGCAACGCTTCGCCGCTGATGGAGCCGACCCGCGCCAGGGCGGCGGCGGTGGTGGCGCCGCTGATGGAGAAGGGCATCCTGCCGGTGGTGACGGGCTTCAACGGCGCGACCGCCGATGGCCGCCCGACCACCCTGGGCCGCGGCGGATCGGATTTTTCGGCCTCCATCCTGGCGGCGGCCCTGGATGCCGCCGAGCTGTGGATCTGGACCGATGTGGACGGCATCATGAGCGCCGACCCGCGGCTGGTTCCGGACGCCCAGGTGCTGGAAGAGGTGACCTACGCGGAGGCGGCCGAACTGGCCTACGCCGGGGCCAAGGTGCTGCATCCGCGCACGCTGGCGCCGCTGGTGGAGAAGCGCATCCCGGTGTGGAGCAAGAACAGCTTCGCGCCCGAGAAGCCCGGCACCAAGATCGTGCCCGCGCTGGGGGATGCGGAGGCCGTGGGCACGCGCGCGGTGACTTCCACGTCCAAGGTGGCGCTGCTGTCGCTGGAGCCGGCCTCGGCCGAGGTGAACGGCGTACAGGTGATGGCGCGGGCGCTGGAGGCGCTGGCGCGGGCCAATGTGGAGGTGCTGGTGTTTTCCAGCTCCAGCTACCGGCAGAATTTCTGCTTCCTGGTGCGCGAGGAAGAGCTGGAAAAGAGCGTGCAGGCGCTCGAATCGGCGCTGGCGCTGGAACTGGCGCACGGCTACGTGCACCCCATCCACGTGAACCGCGACGTCGGTCTGCTGGCGGCCGTGGGGGAGGGAATGCAAGGCAAGCCGGGGCTGGCGGCGCGGATTTTCACGGCCATTTCGCGGGTACACGTGAACATCATCGCCATCGCCCAGGGATCGAGCGAGCTGACGATAGCGGTGGTGGTGCGGCGCGGCGGCCTGGAAAAAGCCGTGCAGGCGGTGCACGCCGAATGCGGACTGGGGCTGCGGCCGCCGGTGCCGGTCTTCCGGTTCCCCATGGAGCGGCGGCCGGAGTAGCACGATGGCCAGCCGCGAGGAGCACCGCAAGCAGGTACTCAAACAAAGGCGCGCGGAAGAGCAGCGCGAGGAGGATCTGCGGGAAGCCCGGCTGCTGCACCGCGAGGCGCGCCGTCTGTATCATCAGGGGGATGCGCCCGGCGCCGCGCGCCTGGCCCGAAGGGCGCTGTTTCTGAACCCGGATCACGTGGAATCGCTCACACTGCTGGCCGAGATTCATATCAGGGCGGAGCACCCCGCCGAAGCCCTCGGCTACTTCCAGCGGGTCCGGAAGCTCACCGACGACCCGATTCCGATCTTCAACTGCGCGATTCTCTATCGCGATGTGGGCCAGTGGGAGAAGGCCGCCGAGACCATGGATGAGTTTCTGGAAGCCACCGGGTCCTCTCGCGACCTGAAAATTCAGAAGCTGCGCCTGTCCGCCGAGACCTTCCGCGCGGCTACTCACGCCCGGGCTTTGACGGAGAAGCGCGCCGCTTCGGCGCCGACGGCCGCGCCCAAGCCCGCCGCACCGGAAGCTCAACCCGCGCCGCCCAAACCCGAGGAAGTCCCGCCGCCGCGCGCCGCGGTGCGTTTTCTGCGCGCCGCCACGCCGGGGTTCGAGAGCCGCGGCACGCTGGCGGATTATTTCCTGCGGCGCCGCTGGATGGCCCTGCGCCTGGAACAGAATTTCGAGGATCTGCTGTGCCTGCCTTCGCTCCAGGGCGTAGACGCCTATCTCTACCAGCAGGAGACCGTCCGCAAAGTGCTGCGCCATTTCAAGGGCCGCGCGCTCCTGGCCGACGAGGTCGGGCTGGGCAAGACCATCGAAGCCTGCATGGTGTT
>JASHSS010000404.1 GCA_030038565.1 Bryobacteraceae bacterium | reverse complement strand
CGGGTTGCGCTGCGGCCGCCGACGCGGAGGGATTTCCGGGTTGCGCGGCATTTTGCGCCGGCGGGGAGGCGGGCGCCGTTTGCTGTGCCGGCGCGCTCCAAGCGAAGGCCGTCAGCATCACGGGGAGGAGAAAACGTCCCAACAGGGATGTGCCTGCAGGGGACGCGAAATGCAATTTCTTCATAAGTTCTCATTTTACAATCGCTACGCTTTTTTGCGGGCGATTGGGGGTTACTGCCGTAATTCGTCCTTGCACAGCCACTTATAAGTTAGACGCATTGGAGCCGGTGGAGGAAATCAGTCAACTCCGGGGGGAGTGCCGCTTCCAGCACCAACTGCTTTCCGGTCAATGGATGCGTGAACTCGAGCCTGGCCGCATGCAGAAAGTTACGCCCCAGCTTCAACGGTTCGGCATGTTGGCTTTTCTGCTTAGCCCGAGCCGATTTCCCATGCTTCGCCGCCAAAGCCGTGAACTGCGCCGTTCCTCCGTAGAGCGTGTCGCCGACTACGGGATGGCCGATGGATGCCATGTGCACGCGAATCTGGTGGGTGCGGCCAGTTTCAATGCGCAGGCGCAGCAGCGTGAATTTGCCGAAGCGGGTGGCGAGCCGCTGCACCACTTCGTAGTGCGTCAGCGCGGAGCGCGCATTGACACCGGGCCGCGTGGTCATGCGTGTGCGCCGCACGCGGTCGCGGCTCACTGCCGCGTTGATGGTGCCTTTGTCGCGCGGGACTGCGCCATGCACCAGCGCCAGGTATGTCTTGTTGACGCGCCGCGCCGCGAACATGGCACCCAGCGCTCGATGCGCGCGGTCGTTTTTGGCGACTACGATCAGGCCGCTGGTATTTTTGTCGAGCCGGTGCACAATGCCCGGCCGCAGCTCTCCGCCCGCCGAGGAAAGCGTTTTGAAGCGGTGCAACAGGGCGTTGACCAGCGTTCCGCGGCTGCGCGCTTCCTCGCTTGCGCCCGATCCGGCGTGCACCATCATGCCTGCAGGCTTGTTCACCACAGCCAGATCGTCGTCTTCATACACCACATCGAGCGGAATATCCTCGGGCACGGCTTTGAGCGGCGCGGGATGCGGGTCGCCGTTGATGGTGATGCGCTCGCCTCCGCGCAGCTTGAGCGAGGGCTTCTGGGGTTGGCCATCGACCAGCACGCCGCCCTGCTCCATCAGCAGTTGCACCCGCGAGCGGCTCACGGTTTCGAGCTGCGCCGTCAGAAACATGTCGAGACGCCGGCCGCGCGCTTCGGCCGGCACGTCGATAATGGTGCGCGGCGTGCTCATGCGGAGCCTTCTTCATTGGCATGCGAATTTTCGTGGTCCGCGGCGGGTGGGTCCTGGGCTGCCGGCTGCGGCGCTTGGTCCGCCACGCCCAGGTTTTTGGCTGAGGGCCGCAGGTTTTCGCGCAGCACCAGCGCTCCGGCCAACACCATGGCCACGGCGGCAATCTGCGGGCCGTCGAGTGCGCCACCGAGCAGCGAGCCGCGCCCCTCCGGATCGCGCCAGATTTCGGTGAGATAAATCGCCGTTCCAGTTGCCATCAGCCCGAGTCCCGCCACGTCGCCCTTCCTGCGCTCCACCGGCAGCCACACCAGCAAAAGGACGCCGATGGCCAAAAACGCCAGCGCGGCGTAGGCCTGCACGGGATGCAGCGCAACTCCCAGCGGCGCGCCGCTCCACAGAGCGGCCAGAGGATTGGTGTAGGTGACGGCCCAGGGCAACCCCGGTCCGGCTTGAGTGCCGTAGCCCGCGCCGGCCGCCAGCGCGCCCAGTTGCTCAAAGGCCAGACCCAGCGCCAGCGGGGCGCCGAGCGCATCGGCTATGGCGCGCAGCGGCAACTTGCTTCGCCGCGCGTACCACGCTGCGCAGCCTGCCCCGGCGAGCGTGCCCACGCCCGCCAGCAGGGGATGGTGCACCATGGCAAGGCCCAGCAACCACGCCGGATGCAGACGCAAAACACTCCAATTCACCACCACCAGCAGCAGCCGTGCCGCGGCCAGCGCCGCGAACAGGCTGAGGATGGAAAGATTCCACACCTTGGCCGCGTCGACGCCGGCGGCACGCGCGGTGCGCTGCGTGAGGGCCAGAGCCAACAGCACGCCCAGCGCGGTGATGACGCCATAGGACGGCACCAGCACCTTGCCGAGATGAAACAGAACCGGATGCACATGGTCAGGATAAGGCAGCGGAGTTAGCGGAGTTGGCGGAGTCAGGCGAGAAAACTCGGCGGAGGGAGCAGCAGCGTTCAATGTATGATCGAGCCAGCATCAGCATAGGGAAAAATCTTCGCAGGCCGGCAATCGGTCTGGCCCTGAGCAGGAGCAACACAAGCATTGCGAGCAGACGGAGGACGTATGGCATTTTGCGGGAAGTGTGGCGCACACACGGAAGACGATGAGCGGTTTTGCAAGAACTGCGGGCACGAATTGAGGGCAGCAGCCGCGCCCGCTGCGGCGCCCGAGACGGCGGGTCCAGTTGTGCCTTCCGCGGTGCCCGCTCCGGTTGCGCCGCCGCCGCTGTCGCAGGCCCCTCCCAGTCCTCAGGTCTACTGGACTCCACCGCCATTTCCCATGGCAGCGCCCGCGAAACGGAAAAAGATACCCATAGCTTACCGGGTGGCCATTTTCCTCATCGGCCTGATTGCGCTGTATTCCGGCCTCCACACGCTTGGCATCATCACCTGGCCAAACGCGATAGTGGGGCAACTTCCGCAGCCGGCGGGAGCAGCGAATGCCGCGCTGGTGCAGCAGCAGGCCTTCACATCGCCGTGGGAGGTGAGCAATGGCGATGTCCATCTGGGCAAGCCGAAGTGGACGAACAATGCAAATACGGCCATCATGGCGGCGGATCTACAGTGCGACCAGATCGACCAGAGCGGCAAAGACCTGGCGCAAAAGCGCGTCAGGCTGGAGGTCCCGAACCAGCCGTCACTTCAGTCCGGACAGACTGTTGAATACACCGACCTCGATATCGGACAGGCCGTGCCAAACCTGTCGAAGGTCAATTGCGGCATCATGGGGGTGGCCGTGCCCGGAACCAACATGGTGGGGACACTTCCCGCGCCGGCGGGAGTGGCCAATGCCGCGCTGGTGCAGCAGCAGAGCTTCACATCGGCGTGGCAGGTGACCAATGGGGATGTTCATCTCCCTCAGCCGACGTGGAGCAACAATGCGAATGTGGCCATCCAATCGGTAGATGTGGAATGCGACCAGTATGACCAGAGCGGCACAGACCAGGCGCAAAAGCAGTTGACGCTGTTCACCGCGAACCAGACGCCGCTTCCGGCGGGAAATGTGGAGACATTCAACGATCTCGATCTCGGGCAGGCCGTGCAAAACCTGGCGAAGGTGAACTGCGGCGTGATGGGAGTGACCGTGCCGCCGGGTACGCCGGGAGTGAACGTGGTGGGGACGCTGCCGCCGCCGGCGGGAGCGGCCAATGCCGCAGTGTTACAGCAACAGGCCTTCACGTCGCAGTGGCAAGTGACAAATGGAGATGTGCATCTCTCGCAGGGGAGATGGACGAATAATGCGAATGTGGCCGTTCTCACGGTGGATCTGGAGTGTGATCAGTACGACCAGAACAACCAGGATCAGGCGCAAAAGCACCTGACGCTGTCGACCTCGAACCAGGCGCCGCTTCCGTCGCAAAATACCGAGACATTCAACGACATCGATCTCGGACAGTCGGTGCAGGGCATGTCGAAAGTGAACTGCGGCATTATGGCGGTGACGCTGCCGACCCAGTGAGTTTCAAAGTTGAGCCGCTACGCAGGTGCGGGCGAGGGAAGGGGAAAGTAGAATCCGGCCCACGGGGCCGTGAGCGATGCGCTGGTGAACCCGTCCTAAGACGGTGGAGCTCCCCGCGGTTCATTAGGCATTCCGGACTGGCGGACACTGCACACAGAACCGATAGTCGAGTCGAGCCCCTGTTCAATGAATGTTGGTTCAACCAGCGTTGACCACCCACCTGCTTTGCAGGCCGGTTTCTATTGCGGATAGTAGGGGCAGTCGCGC
>JASHSS010000403.1 GCA_030038565.1 Bryobacteraceae bacterium | reverse complement strand
ACTGGCCAAGGTGGAAGGCCGCGCGGATTTCGCCAATGAGTACTGGCCGCAATTGACCAAGTGGGCCGAATATCTGAAAGCCAAGGGGCTGGATCCCGAAAACCAGCTTTCCACGGACGATTTCGCCGGCCACCTGGCCCACAACGCCAACCTGTCCATCAAAGCCATTCTGGCGCTGGGTTCCTACGGCATGCTGGCCGGCATGACGGGGCGGAAAGAGGTGGCCGCGGATTACCGCCGCACCGCCGAAGAGTTCGCCCGCAAGTGGATGGACCTGGCGCGCGAGGGCGACCATTACCGCCTGGCCTTCGACGCGCCGGGCACCTGGAGCCAGAAATACAACCTGGTGTGGGACAAGGTGCTGGGCCTGAAGCTCTTCCCGCCCGAGGTGGCGCGCCAGGAGATCCAGTTCTATCTCACCAAACTGAACAAGTACGGGCTGCCGCTGGACAACCGGCGCACGTATACTAAGCTGGACTGGGTCCTGTGGACCGCCACGCTGGCGGATAGCCAGGGCGATTTCGAAAAGCTCGTCGCCCCGGCGTACCAGTTCGCCAACGATTCGGAAAGCCGCGTGCCCCTGACCGACTGGTACGATACCGTCACCGCCAAGCAGCAGGGCTTTCAGGCGCGCTCGGTAGTGGGCGGGTTATTCGTGAAGATGCTGGCAGACCCGGCTACGTGGAAGAAGTACGCCGGGGCTGGCGCTGGGGCCGCCCAATAGGCCAAACGGCCAGAGCGTGGCCTTCTGGTCCCGTAAACTATTGATTCAACAGGGGGAAATTTTGTCAAACGGCCAGAGCGTGGCCGTTTGCCCTGGAGCCGGGTCCGCCGTGCGCGCCGGCGGACCCTTCCTCCGCTACGCCCAGACCTTCTCGAACGCCGCTTTGAACTTGGCCATGTCGTCGGCCGAGCCGACGGTGATGCGCGACTTGGTGGGCCACGTCTGCCAGGTGCGGCCGACGATCACTTTTTGTGCGGCCATGGCTTGCGCGAAGTCGCCCGCCGGACGCTTCACCTCCATCATGAAGAAGTTGGTCTCGCTGGGAATGTACTGGACGCCCTTCTTCTCCAGGAAATCGAAGGTGTCCTGGCGGATCTGCTTGTTGAGCGCGCGCCGTTCGGCCACCAGCGTTTTCACCTTCATGCTGGCGGCGGCGCAGGCCAGCGCAGTCACCGGCAGGAAGCCCGCTCCATAGGGCCGCAGCTTGGCGAGCAGGTCCGGACGCGCCATGGCGAAGCCCATGCGGAGTCCGGCCATGCCGTAGATCTTCGAGAAGGTGCGCAGAACGATGATGTCCTTGCCCGCCTTCACCAGGTCGGAGCACGGCTGGGCGTTATCCGAGAAGTGGATGTAAGCTTCATCCACCAGCACCACGGCGTCTTTCTGCTTGTTGGCCAGGATGTACTCGATCTCCTTGCGCGGCGTCACGGTTCCGGTGGGATTGTTGGGATTGCAGATATAATACACGCCGGCATCCGGATCGGCCTTGATCATGGCGGCGCCATCGTGCGCGTAATCCCCTCGCAACGGCACGCGCTTCAGCCCGGAGCCGATAAAGGCGGGCGCGCCGCCGCCGTAGCCCGGATCGCCCATGGTCCAGCTATGTCCGGGCGAAGTGAAGGCGCAGGAAACGCGGTGCAGCGGATCGCTCGACCCGGCGTACAGCGAGATATTGTTGGTCGAGACCCCCTCGACTTCGGCGATGGCCGCGGTGAGCTCGCCCTGTTCGCCGCCGGGCGAATAGCGCCAGCCCATCGGCGCGATTTTGGCGATCGCTTCCAGGCCCTCCTTCGAAGGCCCCATGGGGTTCTCGTTCTGGTTGATGCGCACGGTATCGGGGTCGAGCCGCCGCCCCATGCCCATGCCCATGCGGCGCTGCGCGTCCTGCGCCATGGCGAATTCGTTGTAGAAAGGGAGAGCCGCTCCGGCGGTCAGCAGGCTGGCGATGCGGCCCAACTGGCGGCGGGAGAAACCCTTTTGAAGTAGAGACTCGGCGTGTTCGGATTCCAAAACCATCGTGAACTCCTCTCCATCGGGCGCACGAGCGACCTGGCGCGCACGGTTCCGCGGTTCTTATGAAGATATCAAAAGCAAGCCCGGGCCGCCAGCGAAAAAGCGCACAGAAAATGGACGGGCCGGGAGATCCCGATTCAGGGGACCTCCAGGCCGCAGGTTTTCCGAGGGTGTTTTCTCCGCCCCGGCCTCTGCCTCGCACGGACGCCGCCGCCATGGATCATCGATCAGCGTAAGGCATTGGCGATTTCGATCGCGCTGGTCAGCGCCACCGCAAAATCCCACCCCTGGACCGACGGCGGGGCTTCCCGTTCTCCCCGTAACACATACGCCCGGTCCGCGACGTTCCAGACCAAAGTGATCCGGTCAACCCGTGGCAGGTCTTCGCCCGGCCGATTGCTGAATTCCTCCATAACGGTGGCCGGTTCCGCGCGCAATTGCACCACCTTAAACGCCGCAGAGCCCCGCGGCAGATAGCCGGATAGAATCGCCGGAGCGCTCGTCGCCCTTCCGAATAAATCCCCAAGGAACCTCGTGGGCGGATGCCGCGATCCCGGCAGCCCCATCGCACCCATCTCAAAGGCCTGGAGATCGAACCCCGGCGGCATCGCGATCACCGGTAGCTGCCCTTGTATGAGGAGGAGCTCGGACCATCCCGCTATTCCGCGCCAGGTTGCGGTCATGGTGGGACCGATTTCGAGTGTCAGCGCCTGTCCCTCCCAATTCGCCGCAGTGGCGATCGCCCCATTTACCGCAATCCGCGGCGGTGGAAGAAAGGTCGCATCCGGCAGGCGCGGCGCAAATCCAATCTGTTCCCCCGCTTCCTCCGCGTTGGCGGCAGGTTGCGGCTCGCCGGGCCCTTCCACCTGTTCAACGCGCAGCGCCGCGCCCGGCTTTGCCACTAGCAGCACCGGCCCCCGCCACACGACCGTCACCCAATTCCACGCCTGTTCGAACGGGCGCCACGGCTCCGCCCCAGTCTGCGCCAGAACCGCTATTCGCGGCATGGCAATCGCCGCAATGAAGAGCGCCAGAACCACGCCTGTCGCCGCTAAAACCACCCGCCACCGCGATCTGCGCTCGATTCGGCCTGCCTCGGCGCGCAACGCCTGCCGCGCCAGCGCTCTTCGCACGTCCGGCTCCCAATCCGCCGGCGCTGCCAGCAGTTCGATCCGGCTTTGGACCCACGCGCTAACATCCAGGTTTTCCATATCGATGGACGTACTCCTTTCGGAACGCTTCTTCGGCCCGCGCGAGCAGTGTGCCAACGGAGGTCGTCTTCACGTTCAGTACCGCACCGATCTCGGCATAACCGAAGCCTTCGGCGCGCAGAAGGATCAATCCGGCCTGTTCACGTTTGAGCCTGCCGAGTACGCCCCGCACGCGCTCCCGCTCCTCGCTCTGCTCCAGGGATTCATCAGGGCCTGGCGCCAGTCCGATTGCCGCTGCGAGCGCCTCGTATCGCGCCCGCCGCCGTTCCTTGCGTAGGTGATCGAGCGCCAGCCGGAGGCCGGTCCGGTAAAGCCAACCCTCCAGGTTAGTGTCGCGGGCCGGAGGGCTGCGGTACAAGCGCCAGAAGGCTTCTGAGGCCATCTCTTCGGCGCGGGCGAAGTCGCGCGTGATCCGAAACAGCAGCCGCGCCAGGCGCCGGTAGCTCATGCGGAACAGTTCTTCGAATGCCGCGGCCTTATCGGGCGGCCTTGCGCTTCGCGGTTCCAACTTCACATCCGGCGTCTCTCCGCCCTCCTGCGGTTCACACTCTGGTTTAACGCCCGCCGCGCGCCAAACGTGACAGTCCCTTCTTCCCAATGTCCAACCGCGAGCTCCTTGCACGCCGGTGCGCCAGGCCCGCAGGGAAACGGCCCGGATCTCCAGCCTGGCCCACGACCCCGCGCTGAGAACAGAGCTACGGCCCACCTGGAACATCCTGCGGTCCGGTCGGGAGGTCCCCGCTGGGTACGACCTTCCGGCCGCAGGTTTTCTGAGGATTCTCTCGGCTGCCTCCGAACCCTCGGCTTTGGCTTTCTGGATGCGTACTCCGGGGCCAGGGGGCGCCCCTATAAGCATAAGCGTTAAGTCACGCGTCCCGTCCGGATCTCATTTTGACCATACGACACACTCGGGAACTAAGGACATCGATGGCGGCGGCGATACTGGGAAGCGCTTCTACAGGACGGTGATATGGCCAAGTGGAGCAGAGTCCCTGTCTCACAAGGGGTCCAATTTGAGACGTTGCACAAAGGCGTCCCGGCGTCGCAATATTCGGTCTCAAAATGGACAGAAACTAAGGGCCCTGGAGGCCCTCGCGGCATGCGACTCCAGTCTGACCCGTAGTCGTCATTGCGCCGACATGCCTGCCGGAGGATCCCTCGCTACGGGACCAGCCGGTAAGTCGTTCAGATCTTAAGTTACCGCTTATGAGGGGCACCCCCGGGGCACCCCCTCCGCATCTCCGTGGTGAGGACGACTCTACTCCGGCGAGAAGTTCACATTGACCGTAGTAGCCACTTCCACCGGGTTGCCGTTCAGCAGGGTCGGCTTGTAAGTCCACTGTTTCACCGCCTGCATGGCTGCCGCGACCAGCAGCGGATGCCCGCTGACCACCGCGATGTTCTGAACCGTGCCATCCTTGCCGATGATTACGTTCAGACTGACGGTTCCGGAAATTCCGGCCGCGCGCGCTTCCGCCGGATAGACCGGCGGCGTCTGGCTGATCAGATTGGCCTGCTGCACGTTTCCGCCGACCTTGATCCGCTCCGGCGCCGTCCCGGAGGCGAGGCCATCGCTATATCCACGCGTCAGGTCAATCCGCTCGCCGCCTCCTCCGCCGCCCGCCACGCCGTCGCCGTGTGGGATGGCGCCCGGCGGCGGTGGGGGTGGAGGCGGAGGCGGGGGCACGGCCAGAGGTTCGGTGGCCGACAGCCCCGCGCTTGCCGTCTGGCCTGCTGGTGAGGCAACCCGGCCGGCGGCCGCCAGGGTCTTCTCGCGCTTGGCGTTCAGCGCCTTCACCACCCATCCGTCGGCTTGCTGGATCAGGTCGTTCGACTCCGCCGCGCTGTCGGCGATGCCGGCCTTGATGCGGTCGAGCAGGTTCATGTAGGCCATCGCGGAATCGAAATTGGGATCGAGTTGAAGCGCGGTCTGCAACATCCGGACGCCGTCATCGAGTTGGGCCTGGTGCTGCGCGCGGACACTTTGGCGCAGGCCCGGATCCGGAATGATGCCGGGATCTTCCGGCTTCAT
>JASHSS010000402.1 GCA_030038565.1 Bryobacteraceae bacterium | reverse complement strand
CATCTGCCAGCCGAAATTCCACGCAAGTGCCGGGTTCGGCTTCGTAATCGGCGCCGGGAGGCTTGGCCCCGGGGTGCCAGGTCCAGGAGAACAGCGTCTCCGGCTCCATAGCCTGCACTTCCACGGAAAACTTTGCACCCTGGCCCAGCGGATGGGTGGAAACCATATCCACCCGCGCTCCCGGCCGAAAGCTGCCGTGGGCTTCCACGCGGAACCAGCGCGCGAACTCCTCGATATTCGTGAGGGCGCGCCAAACTCGCTGGCGGGGCGCCCGGATCAGGATGTGTTTTTCGATTTTACTGAGATCAGATGGCGTCATTTGCAACTCTCTGGTTGCATATTAAGGCACCACGGCTGAAAACGCAACCAAAAAGTTGCGCAATGCCGGCCCCTTCACACGAAGTGAGGCTAGGGTGGCCCAATGAGCCACCTGCTTCACTTGCCAATGGCTGGCGGCGTGTGAACGCACGAGAGCACTAAGCAGAACACCACTAGAATGCCGATCCCCGCTGCGACGACCATAATCGAATCCTCACTCTTACCTATCGGCTAAGCAATTTATTTGCCGTAGATCCGCGGAGGAATTTTTTGAAGAAACTGGAGTATTTCCGAGGCTGCGTACAGATCCGGTGTCCACAATTGGGCATCTGCTGTGGCAGTTAGTCACTTCAATGCGGCGGAGCCACCCCGTCGCCCCCTCCCGCATCCGGCCGGCAGGCTCCCACTCTCACCGCGAATGCCGCCACCTCCGTCCAGCGCCCCCCCTGCCGCCGTTCCACGCGGTACGACTTGGTAGGGCCGTCCACCCGCAGACGCCAGTCGGTTGACGGAGCCTCGGTCCGCGCCAGTTTGAGCGGCTTGGTGCTTTCTTCCTGGATGGTCCAACTCTCGCCGCCGTTGGACGACTGGAAGCGCTCGTAGCGGTCGCCGGTCTCGGCCGGGCCACGGTCTACCAGAAGGGCGCCTTCTTCGCGGTTGTTGAAGAAGAACTGTTGGATGGCGCCGGGGTGGTATTCATCCTGGATGGGGCGCTGGCGCCAAGTCTTTCCCCCATCCGTGGTGAGCAGCAGAAACGGGTCCTGCGGTAACGGGAATTGGGTCAGGCCGCTGATCCAGGCGGTTTCGGGATCCAGAAACTGGATATGGTCGAGCCCAGCGCCGCGGATTCCCGGGTGAGGCTTTGTCCAGGTCTGTCCGGCGTCGTCGCTCACGAGCACGGCGGTGTAGAGCGTCACGGCAGCCGTATGAAGGTTGCCGGCGGTTACAATCCGGCTGTTTTTAGCCGCCACGGAGGTCAATTCCAGATATACCGGGCAGGGGTCGTCCGGCGAACAGGTGAGGCCGGCCCACTGGATGTCGTCGTCGGTGCATTGAAACGGCAGAACCATCGGCTTGCCGGTATTTTCCAGAACCGGCACAACCAGCAGGTTTGACGCCGCGGGCGGGGTCGGGGGATTCGCGGGCGGTTGTTCCTGGCCCCACGCCAGGAGGGCCAGGAGCAGCGGCGGAATGACACCGTACGCCGGAAGCCGCATAGTTCCTAAATTATAGCTCCGCCCTGGGATAGCCCTTATGAGCTAGCACAAAATGACTCTTTCGTTTACCAAATAAAATACCCCGAATCGTAACTTTGCACGGGGCTGTTGCCGTCTTTATAGACAAATCCCCGTTACGACAGCGGGCGCACTCACCCCTATCACCCAAACCGCGCCCGCTTAAATTTTGTCGGGGGATTCCGAAAAGGGATCCCCTGGCAACTCTCGGCCCCCTGGGGCCTTAATCCTCCGCCAATCCCTCGAACAAGCTGGTGCTGATGTACCGCTCGGCGGCATCCGGTAACACCACTACCATGGTCTTACCTTCGAACTCGGGCCTCGCCGCCAGGCGTACCGCCACGGCTACCGCCGCCCCACTCGAAATCCCCGCCAGGATGCCTTCCTCCTGCGCCAGGCGGCCCGCCATTTCGAGGGACTCCTCGTTACTCACCAGTTCCACCCGGTCCACCAGGGAAAGGTCCAGGGTATCGGGCACGAAGCCTGCTCCGATGCCCTGAATCTTGTGCGGCCCCGGCCGCAGCGGTTGGCCAGCGAGCGTCTGGGTGATTACGGGGCTGCCGGTGGGCTCGATTCCCACGGAGACGATCTTCTTCCGCTTCTCCTTTTTAATGAAGCGCGACACGCCGCTGATTGTGCCGCCGGTGCCGATGGCCGAGACCAGTACGTCTATCGTTCCGCCGGTGTCCTCCCAGATCTCCGGCCCGGTGGTGCGAAAGTGGATCTCGGGGTTGGCCGGATTCTTGAACTGCTGGAGCATCACGTAGCGGCTGGGATCGGAGGCCACGATCTCCTCGGCTTTTTCGATCGAGCCGGCCATACCCTCGGATCCCGGGGTGAGCACCAGGTTGGCGCCCAACAGGCGCAGCACCTTGCGCCGCTCGAGCGACATGGTGTCCGGCATGGTAAGAGTGATAGGATAGCCGCGCGCCGCCGCCACGAACGCCAGGGCGATGCCGGTGTTGCCGCTGGTGGGCTCAATCAGCGCTTTGCCCGGCTTCAGTACCCCGCGCTTTTCGGCGTCCCACACCATGGATGCGCCGATGCGGCATTTCACCGAGTAGGCCGGATTGCGGCCTTCGATTTTAGCCAGCACCGCGCACTTTCCGCCCGCCGTCACGCGGTTCAGCCGCACCAGCGGGGTGCGACCGATGCTCAGTGAATTGTCGTCGAAAATGCCCAATTCAGATCTCCCAATTGAGTACGAAGCGATTTTGCTTCTCGGTCCAGCGGCGCATCAGGTCGGCGAAGGTGGTCTTGTCGATGATCTCGGAAACCGCGTTGTCCACCTGTTGCCACATTTCCGTGAAGGGTGTGTCGGTTTTGCGGCGTGGACGTCCCTTGGCGTGCTGCTGGGCGCCATCCACGGAACGAAGCACCTCGCCCACCGAGATGGCTGAAGCCGGCCGCGCCAGCAGGTAACCGCCCTCCGCGCCGCGCCGCGATTCCACGAAGCCGCCCTGTTTCAGCCCCGCCAGAATCAGCTCCAGAAATTTCTGCGGGATCTTCTGCCGCCGTGCAATATCTGCAATCCGCACCGGCTCGCCGGCCTTCTGGGAGGCCAGATCGAAAATCGCCTGGAGCGCGTATTCACCTTTTACCGACGTGTTCATGAGGTATCCGGACAATCACCTATGGTCCAGTAGAGATTGTAGGACATGCACCCGAGTGGCGCAATCGCGCGGAGTGATCAGACATCCGCCGGCAATGGCACGGGGCGAGGCCGGAAAGCGTGCGTGGCGTGTGTGCCGGGCCGGCAGCTCGCAGCCACCGCCCCGCGGGTGGCCGCTTCCCAAAAATGCAGTGGTGCGTGGCTACTGGTTGCGGCGCCCGCCGCCGGTGGGGCGCGGTCGCTGCGCCTGCGCCACCAGCTCGTCGAATTCGGCGCGGGTCATTTTCAGCTTGTCGGGATGAGCGTCGATCCACTTGGTAAACGCGGCGAATTTTTGCGCCGTCCAGCCGCCTTCGAATTCGGCTCCGTTGGTGCCCGCGCGATTCAGCTCAAAGTTGAAGGCATCCTGCAGATTGGTGAACTCCGCCTTGCCGATGGCCTGCGCGGCGAGGACGGCGGGTATGAAAATCACCCCGTCCTGCTTGGCCAGAACCAGGTCGCCCGGCAGGACCACGGCCCTTCCGATGCGCACCGGAACATTGATTCCGGTCAGTTGCATCTGGGCCCAGGCCGAAGGATCGTAGCCGCGATAAAACCCGTTCAACCCGGCAATCTCGCGGTTCTCCTCCGCGTCCCGTATGCCGGCGTCGAAGATGAACCCGGAGTGAGTGTGGGCAGCGATGCCGCTTCCCAGGTTGGAGCCGATGAGGGTGCCTTCCACCACCTTGCCATAGCCGTCGCAAACCATGGTGTCGCCCATCTTCAATTCGTTGATCACCCAGCTATTGGTGCCGCTGACGCGCCCCTCCGCCCGGCCCTCGGCGGCCACCGCCGCGGCCATGTCGGGCCGCCGCGGCATGAATTGCGCGGTAAGAGCGCGGCCGGCAAAAGGCTTGTCGGCGTGCAGAGCCTGCCAGCCGGCTTCAAACTGATTCACGTAGCCCTGGCCGCGCAGAAAATCCCAGACGTCCTCAATGGACACATCCAGGGCGCGCGTCAGCAGATTGTCGGCTACCTTGGGGCGGCCATCCGGGAAACGCTCCCCCTTCCAGTCCGCCGTGTAGAACAGGATCTGGTCTTTGTTGGGTTTGATCTGCGCGAAGGCAAGCGACGACCCGAATGCCAGGCAAGCGGTCAAAACGGTCAAAAGGGACCTTCTCATTGAGCTTTTCTCCTTCATTAGTCATACCGCGAATCGCCGGTCTCCGCACGGCCGGCGGCGGGAAGGGGGGGCGGCGCGTCGAAACTGAGCGGGCAAAAGCTACCCAAGTCGCGCCGCGACATAACACCAGATCTCGTCAAGATGGGCCTCTGCCGCCGGCGCTCCCGGTGGTTCATCGGCCCGGGGCGGTGAGTTCCCGGAGAAGGCGGGCGCGGCCGCGTTCCTTGACTTCCCGTGCAAGCTGCTTGATCGACTCCCGTGTAATCTCGCGGCCTTCCCCG
>JASHSS010000401.1 GCA_030038565.1 Bryobacteraceae bacterium | reverse complement strand
GCGACCCGGAACTCGCCGTGCGGGAACTCAGCCGAGCTGTAAAAGAGCTGGGTTTTGTCGGGGCGCTGTTGAACGGTTACGACAACTCGGGAAATGCGCCGGCGAAATACTATGATGCGCCGCAATATGCCGATTTTTGGAAGACGGCTGCGGCACTGGATGTGCCGGTGTACGTCCATCCGCGCTCCGTGCCGGACGATCGTATCACTACCTATTCCGGCTACCCCGAGCTTCGCGGCTCCGCGTGGGGATTTCACGTTGAGACGGCCGAGCACATGTTGCGGCTGATGATGAGCGGGCTATTCGAAAAGCTGCCGAACCTGCGCATCATCATCGGACACCTAGGGGAACTTCTTCCGTTCTGGGCATGGCGAATCGACCATCGCATGAAGCGCGAAGGATGGGCCAGGTGGGCCGGTGAACAAGGCCGGCCACGCAAACTCACGGTAACCGAGTATCTCCGCCGCAATTTCTTCGCGACAACCAGCGGGACATTCGACACGGATTCATTGAAACATGTGGTTAGCGTTATGGGATCTGATCGAGTGCTGTATTCGGTTGACTATCCATACGAATCGACAACCGAGGCCAACGAGTGGTTCGAGGGTCTCGACCTCGAAACGCGGGTGAAAAGAGCCATAGCTTACGGGAATGCCGAAGAACTGCTCGGGTTGGGCAAACTGAGAGGGGCCCGAGCTTAAATGCTGGCTGTGGCCGAAGCCCGACGGCTCGTCAGTATTCCCTCTTCGTGACGATCCCAGGCTGCGGCACGGCATATCTGCCGCTGGCGTCCGCAAGCAGGGGGGCCGGGGAATCCATTGTGAACTTCTCGATACCTGGCGCCATCTCGTGCTCGCATCCGAGCATTTCCTCAAACGTGATTTCCCGACCGGTATTGGCGGCCATGCGGCCCATGCTCGAAACCAGGCTCGCCTCCACCCCGCGTTTGACCTCGTTGTAGGTCTTGTCGTCTCGAATGGCGTCCATCAAATCGTTCCACTCGTTTTGATACGGATCCTTCTCGTCCGGGCTGACGGTGGATTCCCAAATCAGATTTGCCGGGGTCGCCGTCTGAGCCTTGTACAGGCTTGATGGCAGCCCGCAGTCGCCGCTCTTGGAAGCGATCCCCAGGCCCTTGGTCCCGTGCAGGCAACTGGTGTAGATCTCCTCGCATCCGTTCATGCAGCGGCCGTCAAAGAAGAACTTCGTGCCATCCGAATAGGTGTATTCCACCGAATAGACGTCGAAATTCTGATCCACGTAGGCAACCCCTTCGCGACTGACCTTGTAGTGCCGGCCGCCCAACGCCTGCGCTTTTACGGGCCATTCGTTCTTCATCCATCCGAGATGATCGATCAGATGGATATAAAAGTCGTTGAAGCAGCCTCCGCTCGCCCAGATGAAGCTGTGGAAGCGCTTGACCTGGTAGAGCAGGTCGCTGATGCCCGCCGGTTTGGGGAGCGAGAGGAAATATCCGCCGGGGCCGTGCATTCGGTAACCACGCTGCAGGACGATCTCACCGATCTCCCCGTTATGTACACGGTCGGCCAGTTCCTGCAGCGCCCGGCTGTGACGCGACATGAGGCCCACCCCCACCTTGAGGTTCCTGGCCGCGGCCTCCTGGGCGAGCGCGAACATGCGCTTGCTGGTGGGGCCATCGGCGGTGAGCGGTTTTTCCATAAAGACGTTCAAGCGCTTCTGGATCGCGTAGGTGAAGTGCACCCAACGAAACGCCGGAGGCGTGGCGAAAATGACCACATCCCCTGGCTTCAAACAATTCATTGCATTCTGATAGGCGTCGAAGCCAAGGAACTGGCGATCTGGCGGTACGTCGACCTGACTCGGGAAACGCTTCTGTAACATATTCAGGTCGCTCGCAAGGCGTTCCGGGAACACGTCCGCCATGGCGACCAGTTTGACAGGACCGCGCTTCACGGATAAGGCGTTGGCCGCCGCCCCGCCGCCGCGCCCCCCACAGCCGACAAGCGCTACCTGGATCAGGTCGCTGCCCGCTGCGTGGACGGGAGGAATCGCGACGTTGGCCAAGGCCGACAATGCAGCCGATTTACCGCCGGTTTTGATGAATTCACGACGGCTGGTGGGATGGTGCAAAGAGTTCATGGCTATTCAGTTCCTCCGCTCTACCCCGGAGTAAGGCCTCCGTGGTACGCGGTAATAGTGTAACCCTAAGCACCGCTCGATGTTCGCGCACGGGTGGGAGGGGCCGGCCCGTTTTACGCGGCGGATCCCGGCGGCTAGTTGTGCGTTGATCAGGCCGGAATCCGCAGCCTCATAGGCAAGCCTTCGAACCGCCGCGAGCCTTCCGTTGTATACTGCCTCCATGACGGCGAGGACTCTTACGAGGGGTTCCAATATCATGAGACGAATGTCGCGGACGGCATATTGGGTGCTTGCTGTTTCGAGCATACTGGCATCAACTTTTACTGCAACGGCGCAGGTCAATCCGGATGTTTATTCCGGCCTCAACTGGCGGAATGTGGGGCCTTTCCATGGCGGGCGAATTGCCGCCGTCACCGGGGCCATAGGCCAACCGGGGGTGTTCTATGCCGGCACGCCGCTGGGCGGGATCTGGAAAACCACCAGCGCCGGCGTCACCTGGTTCCCGATCTTCGACCAGGAGAAGAGCGTGGATAGTGTGGGGGCCATCCAGGTGGCTCCCTCCAATCCCGATATCGTGTATGCAGGCGCCGGCGACCCCATTCAGGGCAGCCTCGGCAACGGCATGTGGAAGTCGACCGATGCCGGGAAGACCTGGCGGCACATTGGCCTCGAGGACACGGTGAAGATCTGTAGCATCGTTGTCGATCCGGCCGATCCGAACCTGGTGCTTGTCTCCGCGCTCGGCGATGCCATCCGCAAGGGCGGCGGTATCTACCGCTCGACCGACGGCGGCCAGACCTGGGCCAACGTCCTCGAGCCCGACGGGTACGACGGAGCGCGGGAACTCCAATACGCATACGATGACCCCAGTGTGATGCTGGCCGCCACGCAGGGAACCGGCGGCCGCGGCGGGTTCGGCGGCGGCGGGGGCGGGGGCGGTCGCGGCGGCCGCGGGGGGGCGAGAAGCAAGCCGCCCCTGGTGTTCAAGTCGACGGACGAGGGCAAGACTTGGGCCGAGATCAAGATTCCGCCCTTCTCGGGCCGCGTTGCGGTGGCCGTCGCCATGCACACCAAGGGGCAGCGCATGTACATCGTCGGCAATGCCATTGAACATGGTTCGGGACTTTACCGATCCGATGATGGTGGCGCCACCTGGCAGCACATGGCCGGGAGCGACCTGCGGATCGCCCAGAGGATCAGCAACGGCCAGGGCAACTACAGCAGCGGGGTGTTCGTGGACTCGCAGAATCCGGACATTGTGTACACCATGAGCACGGCGATGTACCGCTCGACCGATGGCGGCCTCACCTTTGAGCCTTTCAAGGGCGCGCCCGGCGGAGAGGACTACCACAAGCTCTGGATTGACCCCACGAATGGCCACCGCATGCTGGTCGGCTCCGACCAGGGGGCAAGCGTCACCCTGGACGACGGCCGCAGTTGGAGCCTCTGGTACACCGAGGTCATTTCGCAGATCTACCACGTGGCCACCGACAGCGCATATCCCTACCACATCATGGGTGCGCAGCAGGACACCGGCGCGGTAATGATCTCGAGCCGCGGCAACTGGGGACAGGTGAACTTCACGGACTGGAGCCCGCTGCCCTCGTCTGAATTCGGCATCGATAGACCGGGTCCCAGAAATCCGGACATCATCTATGGCGTTGGATATGGTCCGGGAGGCGGCGGCAGCGGCCTCATCAAGATTGATATGACCAACGGCCAGTGGGAAAACGTGGCGCCCAACTTCGGAGCCGATGCGGAAAAATATCACGCCGGGCGCGATTTCGAGAAAAAATTTGACGTCGCCTTCGATCCCGGCGCTCTCTACGTCGCTTACCAGTGCCTGCTGGTATCGCGCGACGGCGCGCATTCCTTTAGCGTCGCGAGTCCGGATCTGACCACGCCCAAGGACAAGCCCCAGGTGGCCTGCGGAGCTGCGCCGCCGGAGCCACCACCGACCCCACAGCCGGCGGAGCCGAACCCCACGACAGCGGAAGAGGGACCGCAAGCGCAAGGACCGGGCGGGGGTCGCGGCGGACCGCAGGCACCCTCGATCGCCGAATTCTCCATATCCAGGGTCAAACGCGGCGTCATATGGACGGTCAGCAGCAACGGACAGATCTACAACACTATGGATCAGGGCAAAGCCTGGACGAACGTCAGCAACATCGCCAACGTTCCGCCCCACGCCATCTTCAATACCATCGAGGCGGGCGACGACGTCAATACCGCCTTTGTGGCCGCTCGCATTGGCGCCGAGCGCGGCCAAACTCTGCCCCCCGACGAGACCGCCAACGCCGACGTGCCGCTCATCTGGCGCACCACCGACGCGGGCAAGACCTGGACCAGCATCGTCAACGGCCTGCCCCGCGACGAGCGCACCGGAAGCTGGATCAACAGCCTGCGGGTCGATCCCGGGCAGCCGGGCTTGCTGTTCGCCGGATCCGAGACCACGGTGTATGCCAGCTTC
>JASHSS010000400.1 GCA_030038565.1 Bryobacteraceae bacterium | reverse complement strand
AGTTCCAGGGAGCCTACGCCGGCATCGTGCAGGGAGTGAACGCCATGCTGGATGCCATCCTGCTGCCGATCGGCGAAGGCAACCGGATCCTGGCCCAGATCTCCAGCGGCAAGATCGACGAGCTGATCGCCCACACCTACAAGGGCGACCACGAGAAGATGAAACAGGCCGTCAACAACGTGGGGGTGGTGATCCAGGGCCTTCAAAAGGAGTTGATGCGTTTAACCGAAGCTTCCAGAAACGGGCAACTTTCCGAGCGCGGCAAACCGGAGCAGTTCCAGGGGGCTTACGCCGATGTCGTGCGCGGAATCAATGCCACCCTGGATGCGGTGATCCTGCCCCTGAAGATGTCCGCGGATTACGTGGATCGCATTTCGAAAGGCGACCTGCCTCCCAAGATCGCGGACCAGTACCGGGGCGATTTTAACGAGATCAAGAACAACCTCAATGCGCTCATCGGCGGCATGAACGACGTCACCCACGCGGCCACGGAGATCGCCCACGGCAATCTCACCGTTACCGTCAGGGAGCGTTCGCCCCAGGACACGCTGATGCAGGCGCTCATCGCCATGGTGGGCGGTCTCACCCGCACGGTGACGGAGATCCGGGGGATTGCCAGTGAAGTGGCTTCCGCCAGCCAGGCCATCAGCACATCGTCGGTCCAGGTGTCCAACGGCGCCAGTTCCCAGGCAGCTTCCGCCGAGGAAGCCTCCTCCTCGATGGAGGAAATGGTCTCCAACATTAAGCAGAATGCGGACAACGCCCAGCAGACCGAACGGATCGCCACCAAGTCGGCCCAGGACGCGCAGGAGAGCGGCAAGTGTGTGTCGGGGGCGGTCGCGGCAATGAAGGAAATCGCCAGCAAGATTTCCATCATTGAGGAGATCGCGCGGCAAACCAATCTGCTGGCCCTGAACGCCGCCATCGAAGCGGCGCGCGCGGGCGAGCACGGGAAGGGATTTGCGGTGGTGGCCGCCGAAGTCCGCAAACTGGCCGAGCGAAGCCAGAAGGCCGCCGGCGAGATCAACCAGCTTTCCGGCACCACCGTAAAGGCCTCGGAAAAGGCCGGGGAAATGCTCGAAAAGCTGGTGCCCGACATCCAGAAGACGGCCGAACTGGTGCAGGAGATCACCGCCGCCAGCAAGGAACAGGATACCGGAAGCGAGCAGATCAACAAGGCCCTGCAACAGCTGGAGAAAGTCATCCAGCAGAATGCCTCCGCGGCCGAAGAAATGGCTTCCACAACCGAGGAACTCACCGGGCAGGCCGATCAGCTCATGACCGCGCTGGGATTCTTCCGCACGGGCGATGGCGAACCGGCCGGCGTGCGTGCCGCCAAGCCCGCCGCCTCTCTCGGACGCCTGCGTGAAGCGGTCGCGCAAACGCCGGTCCGTTCCGCGCCCAAGGGCGGCAAACCGGGAGTAGCCCTGAAAATGAAAGACAGCGGCGACAACCTGGACAAGGAATTCGAGCGCTTCTAGACGGGTGCGGCGCGGGTCCCATTCGGGCCTGCGCACCACTGCGCCAGGCGAAAGGAAAACCCATTTATGAGCGTCACCGAAATCACCGAAACGCGCCAGTACCTCACATTCCGGCTGGGAGACGAGGTCTTTGCCATCGACGTCGCCAAAGTCCGGGAAGTGCTCGATTTCACCACCATCACCAAGATCCCCCGCACGCCGGATTTCATGAGCGGCGTAATCAATCTCCGCGGCAACGTCGTGCCGGTCGTGGATCTGCGGCTATGCTTCGAGATGTCCAAAACCGAGAAAACCGTCAACACCTGCATCGTGGTTGTGGAAATGCTGGTGGATGGTGAATCCAACGTCATGGGCGCGCTGGCCGATTCCGTCGAGGAGGTCATCGATCTGGAGCCGGAGCACATCCAGCCTCCGCCCCGCATCGGCGTCAAGATCCGGACTGATTTCATCAAGGGGATGGGCAAGCGCGACACACAACTGATCATGATCCTGGATATCGACCGGGTCTTTTCCACCGAGGAGTGGTCGGCTTTCCACGGGTCGGAGAGCGCTAAACCATTGGCTGAACTCAGCGCCTGACAGGCAGCGGGGCGCGTTTGGACGGGCCCCGCTTCGCTCACCTATGTTCGCTGAACCATGATTGACAGGCACAATGACGGTCTTTCGTCCGCGGATTTCGACCGGCTCCGCTCCCTGGTCCAGGCCGAATCGGGCATCCACTTGAACCAGGACAAGAGGACCATGTTGGAGATCCGCCTGCGGCGCCGCTTCCGCAACCTGCGGATGTCGTCCTGCGCCGAATACTGCAACTACGTATTCGGGCCGGGCGGCAAGAACCAGGAGCTGGTGCATCTGATCGATGCGGTCACCACCAACAAGACCGATTTCTTCCGCGAGCCCGACCATTTTGAGTTTCTGGTCTCCAGGGCTCTCCCGGATCTGGATGCGCGTCGGGGGGCGGACCGGAGATTGCTCGTCTGGAGCGCGGGATGTTCTACGGGAGAGGAGCCTTACACCCTGGCGATGGTGCTCAGCGAGTACGCCCAGGGGCGCCCCGGTTTTCAGTTCCGGGTGCTGGCCAGCGATATCAGCACCGCCGTGCTCGCCAAGGCTCGCCTGGGCGTTTACACGGCCGACGTGTTACGGCCGGTGCGCGAGAACATGCGCCGGAAATACGTGATGCGCAGCCGCGATCCAGGCTCCAATCTGGCGCGCATCGTTCCCGAATTGCGTGCCAAGGTGGAGTTCCAGCGGCTCAACTTCATGGATGCCGGCCAGCGCCTGCCCGAGGCCCCCGAGATTCTGTTTTGCCGCAACGTGATCATTTATTTCGACCGTCCCACGCAGGTGCGCGTTCTGGAAAACCTCACCCGCCAACTAGCTCCCGGAGGTTATTTCTTCTCGGGCCACTCCGAGTCCCTGCAAAACATGGGCTTGCCGTTGACTGCGGTGGGGCCGGCGGTCTACAGGAAGGGCGTATGATCGCGGACCTGCCGGTAATCAGCGTACAGCCCGGTCAACTCTACCTGGCCCGAACCCCGGTTATCCTGCGGACAATCCTGGGGTCCTGCGTGGGCGTGACATTCTGGAGCGCCCGCTTTCGGGCCGGCGCGTTGTGCCACGGCATCCTGCCGCGCGTTCCGCTCAATACCAGCGGACCGGAGGGCCATCGCTACGTCGATTTCAGCATTCGTTATCTCGCCGGGCAGTTCGACGCGATGGGGGTCGCGCGCGAAGAATTGGACGTCAAAGTCTTCGGCGGCGCGGACGTTCTTCCGGTGACCTCGGTCATACCGGACAGGCCTACTATCGGAGCCATGAACTGCCGGACGGCCATGGAGGTTCTGGTAGAGTTAGACCTGCGCGTCGCCGCCTCGGACCTGGGCGGACTTCGTGGCCGCACTCTCCGTTTCCACACCGGGACCGGAGAAGTGCTTCTGCAAAGGCTGGCCCGATTGCCGGGCACGAGCCGCCTCGACGGCGATTCCGAGGCCGCCCAAGCTACCCCGCGAAAGAAGAACCGCGTGTTCTTATGAGCCACGAGCGCATTCGCGTTCTGATTGTGGACGATTCCGCTCTGGTGCGGCAGACCTTGAGCCAGGTGCTTTCCTCGGACCCCGCCATCGAGGTCATCGCCACGGCCAGCGATCCCTTCGTAGCCGCCGAGCGGATCAGTCAGCAGCTGCCGGATGTGATTACGCTGGATATCGAGATGCCCCGCATGGATGGGCTGACGTTCCTGCGGAAGATCATGGCGCAGCACCCCATCCCCGTAGTCATCTGTTCGTCGCTCGCCGCAGACGGCGCCCGCAGCACGCTCAAGGCCCTGGAGTACGGAGCCGTCGACATTATTGCCAAGCCGCGGCTGGGGAGCAAGCAGTTCATCGAGGAATCGCGCGTCCTGCTGTGTCAGGCCGTCCGGGCCGCCGCCTCGGCGCGCGTGCGGGCGCTCGCTGCCTCGCCGGCGGTGGAGCCCAAACTCACGGCCGATGCCATTCTGTCCCGCGGAACCGCGGCAATGGTGGAAACCACAGAGAAAGTCGTGGTGATTGGCGCCTCGACCGGGGGAACCGAGGCGCTCCGAGCACTGCTCGAAGTCATGCCCGCCGATGCACCTGGGATTGTCATCGTGCAGCACATGCCGGAAATGTTTACTCGCGCCTTTGCCGAACGTCTGGACAGCCTTTGCCGGATCGAGGTGAAAGAGGCCGAACCCAACGATACGGTGCTGCGCGGACGCGCGCTCATCGCGCCGGGGAACCATCATACGCTTCTCAAGCGAAGCGGCGCGCGATACTACGTCGATATTAAAGACGGGCCGCTCGTCTCGCGGCATCGTCCCTCGGTAGACGTTCTGTTCCGCTCGGCCGCGCGCTACGCAGGCCCGAACGCGGTCGCCGCCATCCTGACGGGAATGGGAGACGATGGCGCCAGCGGCATGCTCGAAATGAAGCAGGCTGGCGCGGTGACGATCGCCCAGGATGAGGCCACCTCGGTGGTCTTCGGCATGCCCCACGAGGCCATCAAACGCGGCGCGGTGGATATGATTTTGCCTTTGCCGCACATTCCCGGTTCGATCCTCGCCCGTGCGCGATGAGATGCGAAACGCCGCGCCCGCGCGATGGGCCTCGTCCACGGTTCCGGCCCCTCCCGCCGCGCCATTGAGCTTCTACGGGTCACACCTCCGGCGGCGGGCCAATCGCGGACCGGCGGCTCAACGCTGGCAAGTCTTCGACCGCGTGATTTAGTGATTCCGCCGTAGATCGGGTGCCGCGGTTGGGGGCCGGCGCAGAACTGGAGTGGGGCCGCGACCGTGAGGGAGCGAACCAGGCGGCCGGGGCCCACCAGGCAGGCAAGGAAACAGGCCGGCCCCGCACCCGGCCGTTCTCCACTGCCGGCGGTCTGCCTTGCAGCGGGAGACGGACGGACCCGGTCGCCTTACCCGGCGGCCGCCGCCGTTTGGGGCGTGTGACCGCTGGCGCAAGATCCGCCAATGCCCGGTGGTTCCGGCGCAACTGCCGCATGGTCTGGCGTACCGTCGGCAGCCGGGAACCGGTCGTCCCAGCGCCGGAACCACGCCCTGTACGCCCGGAACCACGCCGCCACCGGCGCCGCGATGGCGCAATTCAGGGTACGTTAAAATAGTCGGCTGGACGGGATTCCAGTGAGAAACATCGATGTCTTCATGGATGAGCCTGTTGCCCTCGGTGCCGGACCCCGGCATCAACGGGATCGTCGATATCCTGGTGGTGGCGTTCCTGGTGTATCAGGCCGTCATGGTAGTGCGCGGCACGCGCGCCGGCCATATCCTGATCGGCATTCTCATCATGGTTTCGCTGTACGGCGCGGCTACTTATCTTAGGCTCGAAGCGCTGCGTTCGCTGCTCTCTTTCATCGTCCCCTACCTGGGATTGGCGGTCATCGTCCTCTTCCAGTCGGAAATCCGCCGCACGCTGGCGCGCCTCGGACGCAAACGCTGGTTTGGCGGCGGCGACTTCCACACTCCCGAAGTGCTCAATGAGATTCTCCTGGCCGTCGAGGAGCTGGCCGAGCACAAAACCGGCGCGCTGATCGTGCTGGAACGCGATATCGGCCTGCGCACCTTTATCGAAAGCGGCGTTCGCCTGGACGCGGCGATTTCGCGCGACCTGCTGGTCACCATCTTCCACCCGGGCCTGCCCCTCCACGACGGCGCCGTGATTGTGCAGCGCGAACGCCTGACCGCGGCCGCCTGTTTCCTGCCCCTCACCACCAACCCCACGCTCTCCAGCCAGCTCGGCACGCGCCATCGCGCGGCCATCGGAATCACCGAGGAAACCGACTGCCTCTCGGTGGTGGTCTCCGAAGAAACCGGCCGTGTCTCGGTAGCCTCCTTTGGAGAATTGCATCCGGGCCTCACGTTGCAGGAGGTTGCCACCCGCATCAACGTGCACTTCGAGTCGCCCCAGACCGGCCCCGCGGCTTCCGACGAATCCACTGCGGACATCCCTCTCCAGGATGTCAGGCCCATCGCGCGCCCCGGTGAGAGGACCCGTCCGTGAAAAAGTTGCAGGAGATCCTCTTCCACAACTTCGGCTGGAAGGTGCTCTCGCTGGCCGGCGCGGTGGCGCTGTGGTGGCTGGTGGCCAGCGAGCCGGAGCTGGCCGGCTTCGCCACCGTGCGCCTGGAGTACAAGAACCTTCCCGACGACCTGGAGATCAGCTCCGAACCGGTCGGATCCGTGACCCTGGAACTCCAGGGACCCTCCGGCGTGCTGCGCGGCGTGGGCGATGGCGGCCTCCAGCCGGCCGTGGTGCTCGACATGTCGGATGTGGCGGCGGGCGAGCGCACCTTCCCCATCTCCGGCGCAAATGTGCAAATGCCCAGAGGCGTCCGGCTGGTGCGCGCGATTCCCTCCGAGGTACGATTTGGTTTCGACCGCCGCATGGTGCGCGATGTTCCGGTAAATGCGAAAATCGTCGGCGCCGGAAAAAACGGCTACGTGCTTGAGCAGTGCGTCGTGAATCCGGCAAGTCTGCGCCTCGTCGGACCGGCCAGCCGGGTGGCGCGCATCCACTCCGTGGTCACCGACCCGGTGGACGTCTCTACGGTGGTCGGTTCGCAGGAATTTCGGGTCAACGCCTACATCGACGATCCGTACGTGCGATTTGAAACTTCTCCGCAGGTCACCGTCACCGCGGTCATGAAAAAGGAATAGCGGCGGGAGAAAAGGAGAAGCCTTGGGTAAAGAGCTTTTTGGCACTGATGGCATTCGAGGAGTGGCGGGGGAATACCCGCTGGACCGGGCCACGGTCTTTGCGTTTGGGGTGGCGTTGGCCGGGGACGTCCTGCGGGCGCA
>JASHSS010000399.1 GCA_030038565.1 Bryobacteraceae bacterium | reverse complement strand
TATGCCAACGTGGCGGCCGTTTACAAGTGGGAAAAGCGCTACGACCGCGCGCTGCCGCTGTACCGCAAGTCATTGACGATTTACGAGCGCCTGCTGGGTCCCGACCATCCACGAACGGCGGCCATCCTTACCGAGGTTGGCCTGATGGAAATGGAGGACGGTAATTACACCCTGGCGGAAGAGGACATGCTGCGCTCGCTGGCGATCGTAAGGCGCTCCCCGGGTTGGGATTTTGAGCAATGGATCGGAGAGAGCGATCTGGGCATGCTGCGTTACCGGCAGGGTAAGTACAATGAAGCCGCGAGGCTTCTGGTTCACTCGCTGAGCCTGCAGGAACAGGCAGGCGTTCACACCGGCCGCGATTTGGCGATCACCCTGGATATGCTGGCCCGGGTGCGCGAGAAGCAGCGCCGTTTTGAGGACGCCCGGCAACTGCACGAGCGCGCGGTGACCACGTCGTCCTACCACTAAGCTGGTGCGAACGTGAGCCGTCCTGGTTGCCGCCCGCCCCCCCGTCAATGCGCGCGTGGTTGTCCGTTTCCGCTGCATTCCAGCCCCGGTTCAGCGCGCGGCGGGCCGCGAGAAGCGTAGCGCCGTCCGCTCCGCCGAAAACGCCGCCACCTTGGTATCCTTCAGCCCGGCGGCCCGCCCTGCCTGGATCACCTCCACTTCGCGAATCGCCGGCGCGCCTTTGGGATACACCACCCATAACACTCCGCGCGGCGCCAGGCGCGCGATCAGCTTCGGAATCCGCGCCAGGTCCGCACGCCCTTCCGCCGCCAGAAACAGCAGATCGGCGGGAGTGCGGCCGTCCACAATGGCGGCTTCCAGCGCCCGCAGTTCCTCCAGGAAGCCGGCGTCGAACTCGCCGATCAACGCCACCGCCGCGCCCTGTTTGACCCCGAGTTTGTCCAGGCGGGAAGGCGGGTGGAGGATCTTCGCCGCCCACTTGGCCGCCGCTGCGCCCAATTCGAAGGCCGCTTCCGAGTTGGCGAACCGCACGTGCAAAACGCCCGCTTCGGCCTCCACCGAAGTCAGATCGCGAAACGCAATCTTGAGCCGCTCTTCGCCGCGAAACAGCAGGAAATCGGTTTCGAGCCAGGCTTTGCCGCTGAGCGTTTTATCCCCGTAGCGCAGCCGGCACGCCAGTTCCTGCCCCATCCTACGCCTCGATCGAAACAGCTTCGCCGAACTTCGCGCCCAAGTCCCGCAGGTAGCCGTCGATGCTGGCGGTGTAGCCGAAAAAGAAGCGCGCCATGAAGCGGAAGATCACGTTGTAGATCTCGCCATCTTCGTCGATGCGCAACTCCGACCCGCCATCCGCCAGCGGCGCAATCTGGAATGTCCAGGTCCCGCCGAAGGGCAGTCCCCGGCCCGCGATGCGCACGGCCAGGCGTTCGGGGGGCTTGCCCTCCACCAGTTCGTAAGTGATTCTTTGCCGGTGCGTGTCCTCTTCCCACCATTGCCTGCGGCCGTCCTGTTCGGGCAGGACGCCGAAACTCTTCACCCCCGTGCGCCAGTCGGGCGGACCGGCCAGCACGGCGTAGAGCGCGTCCGGCGCCACGCGATAGCGCGCCTTGCGCGTGCCGTGATGGCGCACCGGCAGCAGCGCGCCCACGCCGGCCATCAGGGCTACCAGCAGAACCAGGCCTCCCACAATCCACAGGATCCATCTCATACCGAATGCCCTCCCGCGTCCCTCTTGGTCCCGCTCACCAGGATCCTCTTGAAGTCCCCCGAACGGATCATCTCCATGGCCGCCTCCGCCAGCAACTGCAAGCCGCGCAGGGCCGTCTGACGCCGGTCGCGGTCCAGATGGCCCAGCAGGGCCCCCACCAGTTCGGGTTCGAGAACTTTTTGCTGCTGCTTGATGCGGACGCCCGCCCGCGTGAGTTTGAGATCCACGCGCCGCTTGTCATCCTGGTTGCGCTCCCGCGTGAGGTAGCCGCCGCGTTCCAGGCGATCGACGGTGAGCGACATCGTGGAAGCGGTCACCCCCATGTGCCGGGCCAGGTCCAGAAGCGCGGTGCCTTCGACAGAGTCCAGGTGGTCCAGCACGCTGGCCTGATGGGCGCTCAGCACCGTCTGCGTCCGCGGATCGCGCACATGCCGCCGGTGGCAGGCGAAGTAGATCCGCGGGTAGCACTCCAGCACCGTCTCCACCTCCGCCGCCAGGGTCATCGAAGGGAGTATACCGCACTTGATTTGATTTGGCGAATCAAATCAAACTTCTCCTTGGTTCTCCCCGTGCTTTCTCCGCGCGCTGCGTGTCTCCGTGGTGCAGACGCAACCGCTCTTGCCTCTCCTTGGTTCTCTCCGTGCTTTCTCCGCGCGCTCTGTCCCTCCGTGGTGCAGACGCAGTCGCTCCTGCTTCTCCTTGGTTCTCTCCGTGCTTTCTCCGCGCGCTCCGTGTCTCCGTGGTGCAGACGCAGCCGCTCTTGCTAAGATGAAACCAAAGGGAACAGGATGCTGCAAATAACCCGTACACCGCAGGTGTTCGATGTCGTCGTGGTGGGCTCGGGCGCCGGCGGAGGCACGGCGGTCAAGGTGCTCACCGACCTGGGCCTCTCGGTGGCGCTCGTGGAGGCGGGGCCCATGCTCAATCCCGCCCGGGATTTCAAGGAGCACGTGCTGCCCTACCAGGTGGACCACCGCGGCGCGGGCGCCCACGCCGACTTGTATTTCGGCCGCCAGCAGTGGGGCTACTTCGAGGCCCCCAACGGCTATTGGGACATTCCCAACGAGCCTTACACCGTAGCCGAGGGCAGCCGCTTCCAGTGGTTCCGCTCGCGCATTGTGGGCGGCCGCACCAATCACTACGGGCGCATTTCCCTGCGCTTCTCCGACTACGATTTCCAACCCGAGGATGGCCTCGGAGATCCCTGGCCGGTGACCTACGCGGAAATGTCGCCCTGGTATGACAAGGCCGAGGGCTTCATCGGCGTGACCGGCACCCGCGAGGGCCTGCGCACGGCTCCCGACGGCAATTTCCTGCCGCCCATCGCCCCGCGCGTGCACGAACTGCTCATCCAGAAGGCCTGCCGCAAGCTCTCGATTCCCTGCATCCCCTCGCGCATGGCCATGCTCACGAAGCCGCTGAACGGCCGCGCCGCGTGCCACTATTGCGGCCAGTGCGGGCGCGGGTGCCAGACCGCTTCGGCGTTTTCTTCGAGCCAGGCGATGATTTTCCCGGCCATGAAAACCGGTAAGCTGACCATGCTCACCGGGGCCATGGCGCGCGAGTTGGTGACCGACGGCGAGGGCAAGGTCACGGCCGTTTCCTACGTGGATAAAGCCACCCGCAGCGAGAGGCAGTTGCGCTGCCGGGCTGTGGTGGTGGCGGCCAGCGCCTGCGAATCCGCGCGCCTGCTGCTGAATTCCAAATCGCCGCGCTTCCCCAACGGCATCGCCAATTCGTCGGGCGTAATCGGCCGCAACCTGACCGATTCGGTGGGCTACTCCATGAGCGGATTCGTCCCCGCTTTGGCCGGCATGCCGCGGCATAACTCCGACGGCATCGGCGGCATGCACCTCTACGTGCCGTGGTGGCTCTACGGCGACAAGACGAAGGACTTCCCGCGCGGTTATCACATCGAAATCGGCGGCGGATTCGGCATGCCGCAACTGGGCTCGTTCACCGCACAGTGCGCCCGCCACGAAGGCTACGGAAAGGCGCTCAAGGATAAACTCCGCGAGGAGTACGGCGCCTTCGTGCATTTCTCCGGGCGCGGCGAAATGATCCCCAACCGCCAGAGCTACTGCGAGATCGATCCCCGGCGCACCGACGCCTGGGGCATCCCGGTGCTGCGCTTCCATTTCGGATGGAGCGACGCCGAACTCAACCAGGTGCGCCACATGGAGAACACCTTCGCTTCCATCATCGATACCATGGGCGGCCAGCCGCTGGGGCGCAAAGAGGACCCGCGCCAGGCCATTTCCGTGGGCGGCTTCATCATCCACGAAGCCGGAACCGTGCGTATGGGTAGCGATCCCAAGACCTCCGCGCTGAACCAGTACTCGCAGGCGCACGAGGTGAAAAACCTGTTCGTGTGCGACGCCGCGCCGTTCGTCAGCCAGCCCGATAAAAACGTCACCCTGAGCATTGTGGCGTTCGCCTGGCGTGCCTCCGAGTACCTGGCGGAAGAAATGAGGAAGGGTAATGTCTGAGCAAACGGATTACTCGCGGCGCGACCTGCTGCGCCGGATCGGCGGCGCCCTGAGCCTGGCCGCCGCGGGCCCCATGATTCTGCCCGCGCAGGACGCGCAGCACGTGCACCAGGCTATTGCGGACGACAAGGCGGCGCAACCCGGACCCTATCGGCCCAAGGCCCTCACGGCCCACGAGTACGCCACTCTCGATCGGTTGAGCGGGCTGATCCTGCCGGCTGACCAGCATTCTCCCGGCGCGATCGAAGCGGGCGCCGCCGCCTTTATCGATTTTCTGTGCGCCGCGAGCGATGAGATGCTGGCCATTTACACCGGCGGCATCGCCTGGCTGGATGACACCATGCGGCGTCGCGCCGGCGGCCAGGATTTCCTGAGCGCGCCGCCGGCGCAGCAAACCGCCCTGTTGGACCTGATTGCCTGGCGCAAGAACCGGTCGCCCGAATGGAATCCCGGCATCGATTTCTTCACCTGGGCCCGCAGGATGGTAGTAGATGCCTATTACACCAGCCCCATCGGCTTTAAGGAGCTGGGTTACATGGGCAATTCGGCTATGTCCAGTTTCAGCGTGCCCGCCGAAGCCGTGGAGTATGTCATGAAGCGCAGCCCTCTGGGATAAGTGGGATTGCGGCGCGCGGGCTTGGATTACCCCTCCGCCCCGGCTTCGGGATCCTGCTCCAGGTAACTATCCTGCTCGTAAGTCGGGCGGATCTCCAACTCTTCCGCCGCCTCCAGCGCCGCGCCCGGGTACAGTCTCCGCAGGTCCCACTCGTTCACCCAGCGCCGCACATAGGAGCGCATTCGGCGGGTAATCGCCGCCGCCGGCCATGGAATCTCCGGCGCGTCCCATCCGTAGGCCTTCGAGTGAATCTCCTTGAGCCGCTCGTAGGCCTGCCGCAAGGCGGCTTCATCCGGCGGCTGAAGCAGCAGGGCTTCGCGCTCAATCAGCCGCATGCCCGTATCGGCGCGTCCCGCCAGGTTGAGATACTCGTCCGTGTCCTTGGCGCGCAGCCGGCCGCCCACTTTGTCCCGGTCGCCCTTTTCCTGTAATACCTTCAGGCTGAAATCGTCGGTAATGGCCGCTACAGCCAGCACTCCCGGAATAGCCTCGCCTTCCACCGCGCCCATCCAGCGCGCTAACTCCGCGTACGAGCGGCCCCGCTGCAATAAGCTATACCGGCCGACTAACTCCACTTCGTCGATCAACAGAACCCAACCCGCATAACCGGCGGCCAGAATCAGGCGCGAGACAAACAGGAATCGCTGCCGGGCCAGTTCCTTGACTTTTACCGCCTTCAGCGAGTAAGTCCCCGAAGAATTGATCTGTTTCAGCCCCTGCCGGATCCGGCTTACCCCCAGGTGTTCCCCGGACCAGAAGCTGGTGATTTCGTCCACCAGCTCCGGATCGTTGTGCAGCCGTTCGTGAAGCAGGAGCGTCGCGGCAAACATCGCGCTCACCCTGCTCGCCGGGCCGTTCAGCCACTCGGAAAAATGGCGGTACCTGGGGCTGTCCGGGTGTAATCGAAGCGCGATCTCGCGGATCGCCTCGCCGTTCAACTCCGGGACGATGGCGCCCTCGATGGCCGCCAGCAGCATCTTGGACGGATCGTACAGCGGTGTTTCCTTGCTGATCACCACGCGGCTGGTGACGAAGTTTCTCTCGCCCGCCAGGTGCTCCAGGTAATCCAGCAGGTGCGATTTTCCGGTTCCGAAGCCGCCGGCGATCAATAGCCCGGGCGCCTGCTCGCCATCCGCGGCGGCGCTCTCCACCGAATCCAGCCGCGAGCGGAACTCCTTCTCCGCTTCGCCCTGGTTCGAACCCAGCACGCTGACCGCATGCCGGTTGGGCACGCCGTTTCGAAGCGCCTCCAGAGCCCGCTGGTAATCCAGTTTCTGATCGGCCATCGTCACTCCTCCCGCGCGTCCGAGATGCGCGCCAGGGACGCCATCGGGTTCACCAGGTTCCGGTCGCGTATTTCGTCGAAGACCCGGAACTTGAGCGCTTCGTATGCGCCGATTCCCCGGCCGGGGTCCTCCAGGAAGCTGAAGTCCGGCAGCACCACCATGAAAAAGCCTTCCAGGTTGTCGGCTCCGTCGATGAACTGCCGTAACACCTCGTAGGCGTCCAGCACCGCCGCCTTGCTGTAAGACAGGCTCAGGTCGTCGGGTTTGTGCGCCAGCATCAGCCTCCGGGCATCCAGCAGAACTACCAGTCCCGGATAGGCCGCCACTCGCAACCAACGAATCATCGACTCAAAGAAGTAGCGCGCCGTGGTGCGGTTGATCTTGCGGAAGATATGATAGGGCTTGACCGCGCTTACCGCCTTGTTACGGCCCGTCAGCCAGTCCGTCAGGATGGACACGGTGGTCGAGCCGTCTGGCCCGCCGGAAAGTTCGGCGATGCAAAGGTGCGTCATGGCCACCCGGAAATCCCGCGATAACCGGTGTTCCTTGAATACCTTGTTCCCGATGGCTTTCTTCAGGTCCAGCAGGAGCATCTGCGGGTCAACCTGGTTTCTCTCCGCCAGCCGCAGATACAGCGGTTCGTCCCCGTCTTCCGCCCATTGATAGCCCGACTCGGCGGCCAGCCGGGCGACAAATTTCCGGCTCAGGATCTGCCACGGAACCTGTTCGGCGGTGCGGAAGAAGATTTCATCCGCCAGGTGAACTTTGGTTTCCGCGGCGTCAATCCTGGCCACCAGGTAACCCGCCTCACCGGCCAGCTTGGTTAAGCCGTCGAAAATCTCCCGGCGCCAGGCTTCGTCGAGGGGGACGGCGAACTTGACCGCGGATCCGCCTTCGCGCACAAAGGTCCTCAAATACTCCCGGTCGATGAAGTTGAGCCATCCGGCGGGGCCGATGAATGTGCTCATTCCGGCGCCTCACTGAATCGAATACCATAATAGGTCACGGTTTCACCGTCCGGCGCAACGAAAGAGTAAGTTCCGCGTGCGCTCCGGGTGCCCGTGCTGGCTGGTAGAGAGTAAGTCGCGCCGGATCTGGTCTTGCTGACTCCGCTGCGGTCCAGTAGAAAGAGGTCGCGGACATAGTCCGTCTGGTCGTAAGTGGCGGACGTTCCCGGCAGCAGCGTCAAAGTGTCGTAGATCGTCGAGAGCGCCACGGTCTTGCCGTAATCGGCCCCGGCCACCAGTTTGTACGCCCGGTGCAGCACTTCCAGAAAGGCCTCCGCCGTGGCTTTGGGCTTTCGCAATTGGATCGCTTTCAGCAATCGGGCCAGCCGCGTGGGTCGGATCCCCTGCACTTTGCGGCGATTGATGCGCGCCGCCCGGTCGCCCGGCAGGACGCGCAAAATGGAAGGGAACACCACCAGCCCTTCATCCCGCTGCTGGATTTGCAGCCCTTCCTTGCGGGCCACTTCGAGGATCTCGGCGGCGAAGGATTCCTTGAGGTATTTTTCCTCCTCCTCCAGACCGAACGGCCAGGCCGATCTGGCATTGCCTATCTCCTGCCGCGTCGATTCCAGAACCGTCGTCAGCCTCTCGGACGCCCTGCGCATCTTCAGAATGTCGCCTTCCGCCGCGGCTTTGTGAAACTGGCGCGCCGCGGCGGCCAGAACCGCTACCGCCTTGGTGGTCGCCGTCGCCGCGCGTTCGGCGTCCGCGAATCCCGCTTCAAATGTCACTCGTTTTCCTCCGCCATGGTTCGCCGGTCTATCGGAGATCCCCGCGGGATTCCCCCGGAGAAAGAGGCATAAGCCCTTTGTATCACGGAGAACGCCCCAGGGCTCGGTTCGCGGCGGTTGCGCCCCGGAATCCGTCAGCCCGCAACCCCCGCAACCGCTCACCCCCAGCGGCCGCACCCCGCGCAACCCCGCAACCCCGCAACCCCTGGCAACCCCCGCAATC
>JASHSS010000398.1 GCA_030038565.1 Bryobacteraceae bacterium | reverse complement strand
CGGCTCATTGAACAGCAGGTATTTTTCGGCCTTGGCGAGGGCGGCGGGGATGGCCTCTTTCGACAGCGATTTCAGTGTAAACATGATCCACCTCCAAGGTGATTATTTCGGAGCCTACCCTGCCGTAAAGCCGAATGCAAGCCAGGGGTCGGGGCAACTCGGGGCCGGGGGCCTCGCTCACGGACCATGCCGCTCCTATCGGCGGGAGGGAGAACGCGGCGCTGGCCGGGCGCTCCCATTCGCCGGACGAGGCAACGCAGGGGGGCGCCGCGGAGCCCGGTGCGATCCCGGTGGCGCCGGCGCGAGTGGCCTCGCTCGCGGACCAACCCGCTCCTACCGGCGGCCGGCAGAATGCGGGCGAGTATTTCGCGTGGCGCAGCAAGGCCGATTTCAGAGTCGAATCCGCTCTGCTAGCCTGAAGGAAGGCGCCCTTCGTTTTCAACCCGCATGAAAAAGTTACTGGCATTGAATCGCAGCGAGATCGCCATTCGCATCCTGCGCGCCGCCAACGAATTGGGGCTGCGCACGGTGGCCATTTATTCCCAGGAAGACCGGCTGGCCCTGCATCGCTTCAAGGCCGACGAAGCCTACCTGATCGGCGAAGGCAAGGGACCGGTGGAGGCTTACCTCGACGTGGAAGGGATCGTGGCCCTGGCGCGCGAAAAAGAGGTGGACGCGATTCATCCGGGCTACGGCTTCCTCTCGGAAAATCCGGCCCTGCCGCGCGCTTGCGAGCGTGCCGGCATCACCTTCATCGGTCCCAGCGCGGAGTTGCTGGACCTGCTGGGCGATAAAACCGCGGCGCGGCGGCTGGCGCAGAAGGCCGGCATCCCGGTGGTTCCGGGAACCGAAACGGCGGTGACCAGCACGCGGGAGGCGGAGAAGATCGCCGCCCAGATCGGCTTCCCCCTGATCGTGAAGGCGGCGTTCGGCGGGGGTGGGCGCGGGATGCGGGTGGTGGACCATCCGGCCGATTTCGCCGGACGCCTCGAAGAGGCGCGGCGGGAGGCGGCGGCGGCCTTCGGCAACGACGCGGTGTTCCTGGAGCGCTACGTGCGCCGCGCCAGGCACATCGAAGTGCAGATTCTGGGCGACCGCCAGGGCCACATCCTGCACCTCTACGAGCGCGATTGTTCGGTGCAGCGGCGTCACCAGAAGGTAGTCGAGGTCGCGCCCGCGGTGGGCCTCGATCCGGGTATCCGCGCGGCGCTGGCGGAGGCCGCGGCGGCGCTGGCGCGGGCGGCGGGCTATTACAACGCCGGGACGGTGGAGTTTCTGGTGGACGCCGATTCGGGCGAATGGTACTTCATCGAAGTGAATCCGCGGATCCAGGTTGAGCATACCGTTACCGAGATGGTGACGGGGATCGACCTGGTGCGCTGCCAGATCCAGGTGGCGCAAGGGCTGGAACTGCACGGCGCGGAGATGAACCTGCCGCGGCAGGACCAGGTTCCGCTCTACGGCTACGCGCTGCAATGCCGCATCACCACGGAGGACCCGTCCAACAACTTCGTGCCGGATTACGGGCGGCTGACGACCTACCGTTCACCGGCGGGATTCGGCATCCGCCTGGATGGCGGCTCGGCCTACGGCGGCGCGGTCATCACCCCCTATTACGATTCGCTGCTGGTGAAGGACACCGCATGGGGGCGCGAATTCCGCCACGCCTGCCAGCGCATGGACCGCAGCCTGCGGGAGTTCCGCGTGCGCGGCGTGAAGACCAACATCCCGTTCCTCGAAAACGTGGTGAATCACCCGGATTTCCAGAGCGGCCGGGTGACCACCAACTGGCTGGAAGAGACGCCCGCGCTGTTCCGCTTCACACCGCGCCGCGACCGCGCCACGCGGCTGCTTTCGTACCTGGGCAACGTGATCGTGAACGGCAATCCGGAGGTGGAGGGGAAGCCGCGGCCGGCGCGCTTCGTCACGCCCCCGGTTCCCAAACACGACCCCGCGCCGCCGCCCGATGGGACGCGCCAGCTTCTGCAGGCGATGGGCGCCGAAGAGTTCGCCCGGTGGGCCGGCAAACAGCGGAGGCTGCTCCTGACCGACACCACCTTACGCGACGCGCATCAATCGCTGCTGGCCACGCGCGTGCGCACCTACGACATGCTGGCCATCGCCAACTTCATGGCGCACCGCCTGCGCAACCTGTTCAGCCTGGAAATGTGGGGCGGGGCGACGTTCGACGTAACCATGCGCTTTCTGCACGAAGACCCCTTCGCGCGGCTGCGCCACCTGCGGCAGGCGATTCCGAACATCTGTTTCCAGATGCTGCTGCGCGCCTCCAATGCGGTGGGGTATACGGCCTATCCGGACAACGTGGTGGCGGAGTTTATTTACGAAGCTTCCGCGCAGGGTATCGACATCTTCCGGATTTTCGATTCCTTGAACTGGCTGCCGAATATGCAAGCCTCCATGGAGGCGGTGCGCAAGACGCGGTCGGTGTGCGAAGCGGCCATCTGTTACACGGGCGATATTCTCGATCCGAAGCGCGAGAAATATCCGCTGGAATATTACGTGCGGATGGCCCGGGAGCTGGAGCGGATGGGCGCGCACATCCTGGCGATCAAGGATATGGCCGGC
>JASHSS010000397.1 GCA_030038565.1 Bryobacteraceae bacterium | reverse complement strand
TCTTCTTGCCCTGCTCGAACAGGTCGCGCACGCGGCTGGCCCCCACCCCCACGAACATCTCTACGAAGTCCGAGCCGGAGATGGAAAAGAACGGCACGCTGGCCTCGCCGGCGATGGCGCGGGCCAGCAGGGTTTTGCCGGTTCCCGGAGGGCCGATCAGCAGCACGCCCTTGGGGATGCGCCCGCCGAGCTTCTGGAATTTCTGCGGCTCGCGCAGAAACTCGATAATCTCCTGCAACTCTTCCTTGGCTTCTTCCACCCCGGCCACGTCCTTGAAGGTGACCTTTTTCTGCTGCGTGGAGTGCAGGCGGGCGCGGCTCTTGCCGAAGCTCAGGGCCTTGTTGCCGCCGCTTTGCATCTGCCGCATCATGAACAGCCAGAAGGCGCCCAGCACGATGAAGGGCGAGAAGTTCAGGAGCATCGTGATCCAGTTATTTGAACTCGAGTCCTTGATGATGGTGTTTACCTTGTGGTCCCGAAGCTGGTTATAAAGATCGGGGTAGTTCAGCGGGATGAAGGTGTGCAACCCGGTTTGCGGGTTCTGATAGATCCCGTGTACGTCATTGCCCGAAATCGTAACCTGTTTGACCTGCCCGGACTGCACTTCGTCCAGAAAATCTGTGAAACTGACGTCCCGTTCCTTAATGTTCTGGCCATTCCGCATCACGGCCACCAGAAACACACCTACGGTTATCAGAACCACCCAAAAAATTAATGTCTTGACGCTTGAATTCACGAAGCCTCCGGACCACCCCTAGTGCTATAGACGCTGTATCGCCTCGTCCCGATTCCCGATTTCGCGGATTCTGAGAACCGGTCCCGTCCCGCACCCGGCGGCCACTCGAGCGGCCGACCCGAAGCAGCGGGTCCATACGATGGCGCCGTCATCGGTGAGCACCGGCCACGTGGGCCGTTCCCAAACCGGAATGCGAGCCTGCTGAAAGAGCGCCTTTAGCTTTTTCCCGGCGGCGCACCCTACGGGCTGGTAGAGATCGCCCGGCCACCAGTTGCGCAACTCCAGCGGACCGGACAGACACCGCCAGTCTAAGCAATCCACATCCTTATTATAGACGCAATCCGAAGGCTGCGAAGTTTCCGTATTTTCAAGCAGTTCCAGGCAGATGGAAAGGGCTTGGGCAGGCAGGCGGATGGTCCCGGGCGCTTCCACCCGGAAGCGGTAACCACTGATTCCGGAGGGTTTGCCTGTAACGGCCGTGAAACAAAGCCACTCGAAGGAGCGGCGCACCCACACCCCGGCGGCCCGAAAGCTTCCGGTACCATCGGTACGCGCTGCCAGCCGCAGCACGGTTTCCCCATGCGCAAAATCGACCCCCGTGAGATTCCCCTTGGCCATTTCCATGGCGCGTCTGACGAGGCGCCGGGCGGCCGCCAGGGGAAGATCGCGGAGCGCGGCAACGCTCACCAGGACGCGCCCGTCCTTCTGGATCAGGCGTCCGGTGGCCAGGCGATCGATCTCGGCCTGCCACCACGCCTCCTCCGCCAGCGCCCAATCGGCACTGTGCGCGAGGATCGTTTCCATGGCCGGATTCCACTCGGCCCGCAGTTGCGGCAGCAGCGCGTGCCGAATGCGATTGCGGGCGAAGCATGGGCTGGCGTTAGTGGTATCCTCTCGCCACCCAAGACCCCGGCCGCGCAGGAACTCCCGCACCTCCTCGCGGCTGACGTCCAGAAGCGGCCGGACGATTCGGTCGGGCGTCACCGGCCGGATGGCAGCCAGGCCCGCCGTTCCCGCGCCGCGCAGGAACCGGAAAAGCACGGTTTCGGCCTGGTCGGAGCGGGTGTGCCCCAAAGCCACGCAGGCGATTCCGTGGGCCGCCATGGCCTCGTGAAAAAACCGCAGCCGCGCGGCGCGGGCGGCCTGCTCGAGATTGCCCGCGGCTTCCGCCAGCGCGGCGTTCCGGATTTCGACCGGCAGCCCCAGCGAGGCCGCCAGGGCGCGAACGAATTCGGTATCCTGCCTGGATTCTTCGCCGCGCAGCCCGTGATCCAGGTGCAGGACGGTGAGGCGCAGATTCCACCTCGCGGCGAGCGAGGCCAGCAGGTGCAGCAGGCACACCGAATCCGCTCCTCCCGACACGCCCACGCCGGCGTGCTCGCCCGGCGCCAGCATGTGGTAACGCTCGATAGTTTGGATGACGCGCTCCAGCAGACCCGGCACTGAGTTCATTGTAAGAGGAGGGGATGCCGCAGGGTGCGACGCGATCCGGCGCGGCGCTGGCAACCTCGGGGTACCCTCTGGACTTTTAGAGCCGCCGTCTCAAGCGCTGCATGCCCTCGCGGAATATTCCCGGGGCGGTCAGCAGACTGACCACCAGGTACGCCTCCGAGTCGAAGTCGTAGAAGAAGCCTGGCTGCACCAGCACGTCTTCATTCTGCAGCAAGTCCACCACCCAGTCCTCTTCGCTTCGCACGCGCGGGACCCGCAGGGTGATGTACCATCCCCCTTCCACGCTCAGAATGCCGGCCGCCGAACCCTCCACCACCTCGCGGGCCAGCGCCAGGTTCGCCGCGGTGCGCTCGCGGATCTGCCGCTGCACCGCTTCGCCCGATTCCAGCAGCGCCGCCGCGGCGCATTGTACCGGGGCTCCCACCGAGAGGTAGGTGTCGGCAATCCATTCCAGCCGCTCCCAAGCCGCGCGGCGCCGCGCCTCCCCTCCCGCCGCCACAATCCAGCCCAGTTTCATCTGCGGCAGGCCGGCCACCTTGGAAAGCCCGCTCATGCAAAACGCCAGGCCTTCCTCGACGTCCGCCAGCGTGCTCACGCGTTCGGAATCGGCCGCGAAGGGGTAATCCGAGAAGACTTCATCCGAGATCAGGGCCAGGTTGCGTTCCGCCGCCAGGCGCACCAGTTCTCTCAACTCGCCGCGCTTCACAAACGAGCCGGTCGGATTATTCGGATTCACCAGCACCACCGCTCGCGTCTGCGGCGTGAGGGCCGCCGCCAGCGCGTCCAGATCAATCGTCCAGCCGCCATGCCAGGCCAGCGGATAGGTGCGAATTTCGATCGACTCCATGCGCGCCAGAAACTCGAACAGCGGATAGGACGGCCGCGGCGCCAGCACCGCCTCGCCGGCATCGCAGAGCAGTTTGAAAAGATAGGCATACCCTTCGCTGGTGCTGGCGGTGAGCAGGATGCGTCCCGGATCGACCTCCACGCCGCGGCGCGTATAATACGCTGCTACCGCCTCGCGCGCGGCGGGCATTCCGGCAGGCGAAGGGTCGTACTGCCACAGGCGCGAGTCCGCGAAGGCCGCCCGCATCTCCGCTGGATAGGCCAGCCCGGCGTGGGTGGGATTGGACTCCGTCAGGTCGAGGATCCGCGCACCGGCCCGACGCCGTTCCGACAGCACGCGGGTGACGCGGTTCGGCGCGAAATCCCACTGGAAACGCGAGGAGAACATGTCCACCCGATTGTAGCCGGTCGCCATCTCCGGTGCTCCAATTGGTAAGTGGCGATCGGAGCACTGATGGCCGTCTAACCCGGCTGGTTGCCGGCTGCCGGCTGGTCCGCGGCTTCGGTGGGCGGAAGGGCGGGCGGCGGCGAAGGGGCCGGGGAGGGAGGCTGCGGCAGGTATAAAGGGTAGCGTGCCAGCAGGGTGCCGTAAACCAGGTGGCCGAGCACGTTGGCGCGCTCCACGTGCAACAGGGCGATCAGCGGAGCCACCGCCTTCCACAGAACGCGATAGGAAAAATAATACCAGGCCAGCGCGAACAACACGCTCAGCAGCAGGACGCGCAGACGGACCAGACGGTCGCGGAGGACCACGGCCAGAAGACTGCCCAGCAGGCTGTAGAGCAGCAGATACACCGCCAGGCCCGAGACGGTGTCGCCGGCGAAACCCGCGCGGATGGCCCGATTGCCGTAGAACAGGCTGGCCATCAGGTTTTCGGAGGTCCAGAAGCTGCGCTGCTGCCAGGAAGCACTGATGCCGAGCCAGGCGAGCATGGCCAGAACGCCCAGCAGGCCGGCCTGCAATCCGGCCAGGAACGAGGAAAGTGCCCCTGCGCGGCGAGTCTCGGTGGCACCGTCCATAGAATCAGCCTATACTGACGGTTGGACCAAAAGCAAAAAACCATGCGGCGCGTTGTGATTACGGGGATTGGCGCGGTCAGTCCGAACGGCATTGGGCGCGAGAATTTCTGGAAGGCTACGCGGGACGGCGTGAGCGGTGTGAGACGCATCACCCGCTTCGATCCGTCGAGCTTCGCCGTGCAGGTCGCGGGCGAAGTGCCTTCAGAATTCGATGAGAACAGTTGGGTGGAGGTAAAGGACCGGCCGCACGTGTCACGGGCGGTCCCGCTGGCCGCGGCCAGCGTGGCGGAAGCCATGGAGGACGCGGGCCTCGACGCGCACGGCATGTCGCGCGAGGAACTGCGGGGCATCGGGGTGATCGTGGGTTCGGGCGGCGGCAGTCAGGAGTTCACCGAGGAGCAGTACCGCCTGTACTATACGGGACACCAGAAGCAGTGTAGCGTGTACACCATTCCCACCGGGACCATCGGGACGCTGGCCAGCGAGGTTTCCATGCGGTTTGGATTCCGCGGGCTGAGCCACATCATTTCGACGGGGTGCACCTCGTCCACCGACGCGCTGGGCTACGCTTTCCGGCATATCGGCCACGGTTCGCTGAACGTGATGGTGGCGGGCGGGGTGGATGCTCCCATCGCGCCCCTGATCCTGCGCGGATTCCAATTGATGCGGATCATGAGCACGCGCTGGAATCACGAGCCGGAGCGCGCCTCGCGGCCCTTTTCGCGCGACCGCGATGGATTCGTGATCGCCGAAGGGGCGTGGTTCTTCGTGCTGGAGGACCTTGAGCGGGCGCGCGCGCGGGGGGCGCATATTTACGGCGAAATCGCCGGATACGGCTCCACCTGCGAGGCCTACCACAGAGTGCGGCTGGAGGAGTGCGGCGAAGAGCCGGCGCGAGCCATGGGGATGGCGCTGGAGGAGGCGGGCGTGGCTCCCGAAGCGGTGCAGTACATCAATTATCACGGCACCTCCACGGAGCTCAACGACCGGATTGAAACGCGCGCCGTGAAGCTGGCTTTTAATGGCCACGCGTACCGGCTGGCGGGATCGTCGCTGAAGAGCCTGATTGGACATCCGCAAGGCGCCTGCGGGGCGGCTGGGGTAGCTGCGACGCTGCTGGCGATGCGGGATGGGGTGGTCCCGCCGACCATCAACGTGGATGAGCCGGACCCGGAATGCGACCTGGATTACGTGACCGGCGGCGGGCGGCGCATGGACGTGGACTGCGCGGTGGCCAACTGCATCGCGTTCGGAAGCAAGAACTCAGCCATCGTTCTGCGCAGGGTCTAACGGCGCCGCGAGCGCGCGGAGGTCGCCGGCGCCCGTGGATGGGGGGGCATCCAGGGCCGGCCATAGAGGGCCGTGCGCTCTGTTGCGGGCGATGCCCTGCCACCACGGCGCCTTCGGAGGCGAGCAGGACCGTGATGCTGTAGAGGGTGAGGTCTCGCCCCGGCGACCGGCGCGCCGGCGAGTTTCCGGTGGCCCGCTCTCCGCTATCCTAGTCAATAGGACCCGATTATACCGAAAGTTGCGCTATCCTGGAGTTAGCTCACACGGACGGCGCCGAGTCTTGGCAGCCTGGCTGCGGTGTTTGATCCTCCTGTGACGGGGTGAGGCACTCTCCATTACTGCGAGGACTTTTATGGCGGCGTCGTCTCCCCGGCCTCCGTTCCAGTTGTTGGGTGTGTTCCTTGTGCTGGCGCTGGCCTTCCTCAGCATCGTCTACCGATACGGTTGGGAGCAGAAGGCCGCGATGGAGAAGGAGATCGGCGGCCAGTTGCAAGATCTGGCCAGCGTCAAAGTCAAGGTGCTCTCCACTTGGCGGGAGCATCGGGTGGGCGAAATGCGGGCGGTCCTGGCCAGCCCGGGCGCCCTGGAAAGTTTCGAGCGGCTGACCACGGGCCAGGCGAGCGCCGCGGAACGCGCCCGCATAGAGGCCTGGTTAATCGAACTGCGCCGGGATCTACCGCTTACCAACCTGATTCTGACGGACGCGCGCGGCCGTCTGGTTCTGGCAGCGGGCACGCCGGTAGGCGACGCCCGGCATCTGGCCATGGTTGCGGCCGGGGCAGTAGACTGGCAGGGACCCAAGCTCTCGGACTTCCACGTGAGTGCTGGAGGTCCCGTTCACCTGGGGCTAAACGCACCGCTGCGGCGCACTCCGGGCGGCCCTTTGTTCGGGATGCTCTTGGGGGCTATCGACCCCGTGTCCGAACTGTACCCCGTATTGCAGACCTGGCTGGGGCCCGGGGCGACCGGCGAGACCCTGCTGGCGCGGCGGGAAGGCGCGGGCGCCCTGTTTTTCAACCCGCTACGCTATGCTCCGAATTCCGCGATGCGCATACGGCCGCTGCCGTCGAACAGCATCGCCATGCAGGCGTTCGGCGGCGCCAGGGGAGCGCTACAAGGCGTGGACTACCGGGGGGTACCGGTGCTGGCGGCGGCAGAGCCGGTTCCGGGCACAGACTGGATCCTGGTGGTGAAAATGGACCGGCGCGAGGCGCTGGAACCGGTGGTGCGGGGATGGGAATCCCTGGGAGCGCTGGCCCTGGCGTTGATCCTGGCAGCGGGCGGGGGCGTGGGGTGGATGTGGCGCGCGCGCGACATGCGCTTCTACCGGGCGCACCTGCAAGCCGAGGGAACTTTGCGGACGCTGCTCGAGGCGTCGCCGGCGGCGATCATCGCACTGGACACGCAAACCCGCGTGACGGCCTGGAACGGGGCCGCCGAACGCCTGCTCGGCTGGAGCGCCGCGGAGGTGATGGGCCGGCCGCTGCCATCTGTGCCGCCTGAGCGCAAGGAACAGTTTCTGGCGACCCGGGAACAGCTCTTCCAGAGCGGTACGGCGTGCGGGTTGGTGGTGGAAGCCTTGCGCAAAGATGGCTCGCGGGTGACCCTGAGCCTGGCGCGATCGCTGGTGTGCGACGGCCAGGGAAAGGCCATCGGCGAGATGGCGGTGTTCTACGACGTCACCGCCCAAAAGGCGGCCGAAGAAGCCTTGCAGGCCAGCGAGGCGCTGTTTCGAGCGGCCTTCGACCAGGCTGCCGTGGGGATGAACCACGTCAGCCTGGAGGGCCGTTTCCTGCGGGTCAACCGGCGCTTCTGCGAGATCACCGGATATACCGAAGCGGAATTGCTGCGGCTCGGATATCGCGATATCACTCACCCGGAGGATCGGGCGGGCGAGGACGGCGATCTGCGGCTCTTGCTCAACGGGTCCTGCCTCAGTCAGGTCCGCGAGAAGCGCTACGTGCGCAAAGACGGTTCGGTGGTTTGGGTCCAGCGCACTGCCTCGGTGGTGCGCTCGCGCGCGGGCGAGCCGCAGCATTTCATGGGCGTGACGCAGGATATGACCGAGCAGGTGAAGGCGCGGGAGGAACTGCGCGCCAGCGAAGCCCGGCTGCGCCAGGTGGTGGAGCACGCGCCCGAAGGCATCGCGGTGGTGGTGGATATGAAGTACCGCTACCTCAATCCGGCCTTTTCACGGCTTTATGGGACGGGGGCGGAGGAAATGCTCGGCAAGCGGATGGGGGAGCGCCTGGAACTCGGGGAGCGGGAGAACGTCGAGAGGCTGTGGCGGGAATTAATGCGCGGCGCCACGATTCCACCCTGCGAGTTACGCTGCACCGGGGGCGACGGCCGGACGGCGGTAGTAGAAGCCTCCGCGGCCCCCATCGAGTACGACCACCAGCCGGCGGCTCTGATCTTCGTCCGCGACGTGACCGAACGGCGGCGCGCCGAAGAAGAGCGGTCGCGCCTCGAGGCGCAGTTGCAGCACTCGCAGAAGATGGAGAGTGTCGGGCGGCTGGCGGGAGGCGTCTCGCACGACTTCAACAACCTGCTGACGATCATCAACGGATACTGCGAAATGCTGCTGGCAGAGAAGGGCCTCACGGAACCGGCGCGCGACGCCCTGGAAGAGATTCGCGCCGCCGGAGCGCGGGCATCCTCGCTGACCCAGCAACTGCTGGCGTTCAGCCGCAAGCAGATCGCCGAGCCGCGGGCCTTGAATCTGAACGCGGTGGTCGAGGAATCCGAGCGCATGCTGCGGCGGCTGATCGGGGAGCCCGTCGAGATTGTCACCGACCTAGCCGCCGACCTGGGGGCGGTGATGGCGGACCGCGGGCAGATGCACCAGGTGCTGATGAACCTGGTGGTAAACGCGCGCGATGCGATGCCCGATGGCGGCCGGATCACGCTTCGGACCGCCAACGTGGAGGTGAACCGGGCGGCGGCAGCGAACCATCCCGAAGGCAAGCCGGGGGCGTTTGTGACCCTCTCGGTGGCCGACACCGGAATCGGCATGACCGCGGACACCATGCGGCAGATCTTCGAGCCGTTCTTCACCACTAAGCCGCGCAGCGCCGGCACAGGGCTGGGGCTTTCCACGGTGTATGGGATTGTCAAACACTGTGGCGGATGGATCGCCGTTTCCAGCCAGATCGACCGGGGATCGACTTTCCAGGTGTATCTGCCGCGCACGGCTGCGCCGGTGATGACGGAAACCGGGACCGAGCAGGGGCGGGCGCCGGGGAAGGTGGGCGCCACGGGTGCGGAGACGGTCCTGGTGGTGGAAGACCAGGGCGAGGTCCGGCGGATGGTGCTGGCCATCCTGCGGCAGAACGGCTACCGGCTGCTGGAAGCCGCCGATGGCACCGAGGCGCTGTCGCTTTCGGAACGCTGCGCCGAGCCGATCCACCTGATGATCACCGATGTGGTGATGCCGGGTATGAACGGGCGGGAACTGGCCGATCGCATGGTGCGCCTGCGGCCGGAGATGAAGGTTCTGTACATCTCCGGATACAGCGCCGATGTCTTGGCGCCGCAGGGAGTGCTGGCGCCGGAGATGGCCTATGTGGCCAAGCCGTTCAGCCCGGCGGAACTTTCGCGCAAGATCCGCGAAGTGCTGGGGGAGCGCGTGACGGGGCGCATCCTGGTGATCGACGACGAGGCGCCCGTGCGGTCTCTGCTGGAGCGTTTGCTGACGGATTCCGGTTATGAAGTCTTCCTGGCGGCCAACGGGCGCGCCGGGCTGAAGATCGCCGAAGAGCGCGCTATCGACGTGGTCATCACCGACCTGGTAATGCCGGAGAGCGAGGGGCTGGAAACCATCCCCATGCTCCGGACCTTGCGGCCGGATGCGCGCATCCTGGCGATGTCCGGGGCATTCGGCGGCCAATATCTTCACGTGGCGAAGATGCTGGGGGCCGATTCTACCATGGGCAAGCCGCTGGATCGCGAAGAACTGCTGGCCAAGGTGCGGGAGTTGCTGGGGCGGGAGAAGCACCCGCAGCCGGTGTAGAACGGCTTTGGCAGGCGAATCGCCTGCCCCACCAAAGCCTGCCCACCAAAGAACGATTGGCAACTGGGAGGCGATGGAGGCAGGCCTTCAGCTTGCCGCGCGTCCCCTAACGAACGGGCCGGTTCAGCTTCCTTCCCTTCCTTCCGCCGTTCATCGTGCGTTCATCTGGCGAGGCCTATACTGGTCTCTCTCGATGCATAAATCGCTCATTTGGGGCCTCGGCCTGTTTCTGTGCCAGGGCGCGATGGGCCAGCCCCAGCCCGCGCCGGCCACCCCTCCCGCCGCCCTGGTCCTCACCCTGCGGGAGTGCATGGAGCGCGCCCGCGCCAACAGCCCGCAACTCCTTTCTGCGAATATCGACGCCCTGTTCGCGCACGAGGATGCGCGCCAGGCGAAGTCCGCGCTGCTGCCCACGGCCATCGGCTTCAGCCAATACATCTACACCCAGGGCAACCGCAGCATCACCGGCGCCTACGTCTCCAACGATGGCGTGCACGTCTACAACGATCAGCTCCAAGTGCACGGCGACCTGTACGCTCCCTCGAAGATGGCCGATTACCACAAGGCGCAGTTAACCGAGGCAGTTTCGCGGGCCAAGGCCGAGATCGCCGCGCGCGGGCTGATCGCCACGGTGGTCGGCGACTACTACGCCCTGGTGGGCGCCAATCGCAAGTATGCCAACGCGCAACAGAGCCTGCGCGAGGCGCAGCAGTTTGCCGATATCACCCAGAAGCTGGAGCGCGGCGGGGAGGCGGCGCACTACGACACGGTGAAGGCCGAGTCGCAGGTACTCGACCGGCAGCGCGACTTGGAGGAATCGCAACTGGCCATCGATAAGGCCCGCCTCTCGTTCGCGGTGCTTCTGTTCCCCAATTTCCGCCAGGATTTCGCGGTGGCCGACGATCTGGACAGCACCCCGGAGCTGCCGCCCTTTGCGGAAATCCAAGCCATGGCGAGCCGCAACAGCCCGGACATACGCGCCGCCGAAGCGGCCGTCGGCGTGGAACACTACGAGTACAAGTCGGCGCGCGCGGAATTGCTGCCATCGCTTTCGTTCGATTATTTCTGGGGCATCAACGCCAATGAATTCGCCATCAACAATCAATACGGGCAGAGGAACCTGGCCTCCGTGGCGCAGGCGCAGTTGAACATCCCGATCTGGAACTGGGGCATTACCAAGAGCCGCATGAAACAGGCCGAGCTGCGCGTCCAACAGGCCAACAACGACCTGACGCTCGCCCAGCGGCAGTTGCTGGCCGATTTGAACCAGTTCTACCTGGAGGCGGGAGTGGCCTCCGGGCAGATCGCGTCCCTGCACCGCTCGCTGGATCTGGCCGCCGAGGGGCTGCGGCTGACGATGCTGCGCTACCAGGGCGGTGAAGGATCGGTACTGGAAGTGGTGGACGCCCAGACCACCGCGGTCGAGGCGCGCAATGCCTTCGAGGACGGGATGGTCCGTTACCGGCTGGCCGTGGCGAATCTCGAAACACTTACGGGAGCGTTTTGATGGGAGAAGTGAGAAGACAGAAGGCGGAAGGTTCCCGGCCAGGGAGCCCGCCGGCGCGGCAGATGCGCTCGAAATGGATAGGCCTGTTCGTTGTGATGGTATCGGTGGCGCTTGCCGGCTGTTCGAAACCCGAGGAGAAGGAAGTGGAAGCGCCGGCGCCGGTGCAGGTGACCGCGGTCACCCAGGATACCATCCGGCGCATCGTGGCCGGCGACGGGGTGCTCTACCCGTTGGACCAGCAGAACGTGATGCCCAAGCCCAGCGCTTCGGGGGCCACCTCGCCGGTCCAGAAGTTTTACGTCAACCGCGGCGATCACGTGAAGAGCGGGCAGCTTCTGGCGGTGCTCGAGAATCGCGACCTGAAATTCGCTATGGATTCCAACAAGGGCCAGGTGGACCAGGCGGAGGCCAACCTGGAGGCTACCCAGGGGGCGTCAATTCCCGAATCGGTGGTTAAGGCGCGCACGGACGTGGAGGCCGACCGGGAGACCGCGGATGCGGCCAAAAAGGTGCTCGACAGCCGCCAGGAATTGTTCAAGCAAGGCGCGCTGGCGGAGCGCCAGGTGGACGAAGCGCGGGTGAACTGGGCGCAGGCCAACAGCGCCCTTCTGACCGCCCAGGAGCACCTGCGGACGCTTGAAGCGGTGGCTAAGGACGCGCAGATCAAGCAGGCCGCGGCGCAGGTGACGGCCGCCCGCGGGCAGTATCAATCCGCCGAAGCCCAGGTGGCCTACACGGAAATCCGCAGCCCCATGAACGGCACCATCGCCGACCGGCCGCTGTATGCCGGAGACATGGCATCCACCGGACAGCCGCTGTTTTCCATCGTGGATATTTCGCGCGTGGTGGCGCGGGTGAATGTGCCGCAAGGGCAGGCCCCGACGGTGCGGGTGGGGATGCCGGCGGATGTCACCATTACCGACGGCGGCGAGCAGCTTCGGGGCAGGGTGACGGTGGTGAGCCCGACTACCGATCCGGCCAGCACTACCGTGCAGGTCTGGGTGCAGATCGAAAACCCGGGCGAGCGGCTCAAGCCGGGGGCGGCGGTTCATGCGGCCATCGTCACGGAAATCTTCAAAGCCGTTCCGGTGGTGCCGACGACCGCCATTCTTCCGGGGGAAGAGGGCGGCACGATGGTGCTGGTGGTGGACTCAAATTCCGTAGCGCACCAGCGTCCGGTGCAGTTGGGAGTGCGGGAAGGCAACCGGGTTCAGGTGCTCAACGGCGCGCGGCCGGGGGAGGAAGTGGTGACCGTGGGCGGGCTGGGCGTGGACGATAAGTCCAAGGTCAAAGTCGTAGACACCACGGTGAAGGAGACCGAGGACGAAGACGAGAACGGGGACGAAAACGCCCCGCCCGAGCCGCCCGCGGCCAAAGGCGGCAAGGACCAGAAGAAGGAGGAGGCGAAGCCCAAACAATGAGCGACGTTCCGATTCCTCCTGCCGGCCCGGCGGGCACACCGCCCGAAACCGAACACTGGACCGCGCGTCACGGCAAGGCCATCGTCTTCGTCATCCTGACGCTGGTCGGGATGGGCATCTACCTGGCCCAAACCATTCCCGTGGCGGTATTCCCGGAGACTAATTTTCCGCGCATCGTGGTGGGCGTGGATAACGGGGTGTTTCCCATCGACCAGATGCTGGTCACCTGCACCCGGCCCATCGAAGAGGCGCTCAACTCGGTGCAGGGTCTGGAGAGCGTGTACTCCATCACCAGCCGCGGCACGGCCGAGATCGACCTGTTCTTCAACTGGAACGTGGACATGTATCTCACGCTGGAGCTGGTGAACGCCGCCCTGGCGCGGGTGCAGCCGGAGCTGCCGCCCACGGCCAAACTCACCGCCAACCGGCTGACCTTCGCCGCGTTTCCGATCCTGGGGTACAGCCTGACCTCGGACAAGATACCGCCGACCGATTTGTGGGAGCTGGCCACCTACACCATCAAGCCGCGGCTGAACCGGCAGACGGGAGTCTCCACGGTGATCGTGCAGGGCGGGCAGGTTCCGGAATTCCAGGTGCAGCCCGATCCGGCCAAGCTGGTCGAATCGGGCATCACCGTACCGAACATCCTGGACTCCATTGCGCGCACCAACATGATCGATTCGCCAGGGATGATCCAGGCCAATCACGAGCTGGTGCTGAGCCTGGTGAGCGGGCAGACGCGCACGCCGGACCAGATCGCCAACATCGTGGTGAAGACCACCCCCGCGGGCGCGCCTTTGCGCATCGGCGACGTGGCCTCGGTCAGCCCTTCGGTGATGCCGGTGTACACGGTGGTGACGGCCAACGGCAAGCCGGCGGTGCTGTTGAACATCAACCGGCAGCCGGACGGCAACACCGTGGTGGTGGCCAACGCGGTGCACGCGGAAATCGAGAGGCTGAAGAAGGACCTGCCGCGGGGCGTGGAATTGCGGCCCTTCTACGACCAATCCGAAATCGTCAACGACTCTATCGACAGCGTGCGCGACGCCATCCTGCTGGGGCTGGTGCTGGCGTCCTTCATCATGGTGCTGTTCCTGCGCGACTGGGGAACTTCGCTGGTAGCCGGCCTGGTGATTCCCGCCACCATCGCGTTGACTTTCGTGGCGCTGCGGGCGTTGCACGAGACCTTCAACCTGATGACGCTGGGCGGCCTGGCGGCGGCGGTCGGCCTGGTCATCGACGACGCCATCGTGGTGGTGGAAAACATCGTCATGCACCGCGACTCGGGACAGTCGCGGGCGGAGGCCATTCGCAGCGCGATCCGCGAAATCCGCGTGCCGCTGGTGGGGTCTACGGTCACGCCCATCGTGGTGTTCCTGCCGCTGATTTCGATTACCGGCGTGACTGGCGTGTTCTTCCGCGCGCTGGCCATCACGGTGGGTATGGCGCTGCTGACCTCGCTGGCCCTGGCGCTCACCTGGACCCCCACCTTGAGCCATTACCTGATCCGCAGCCACGGCACGCGAGGGCAGCATCACGAAGCCGTTCCGCCGCGGCTGATGCGCGCCTACGAACGCGTGCTGAGGTTCACCCTGGAACATAAGCTGGTGCTGGCGGCGTTCACGGCGCTGCTGATCGGCGGCGCGTATCTGTGCTATTCCAACATCGGCTCCGACCTGTTACCGGCCATGGACGAGGGCGGCTTCATCGTGGATTACCTGATGCCGGCGGGAGCATCGCTCCAGGATACTAACCGGGTGCTCACCCACGTGGAAAAAATCCTGATGGCCACGCCCGAAGTGGAGAACATCTCGCGGCGCACCGGCTTGCAGCTTGGCCTGGCGCAGGTGACGGAAGCCAACACCGGCGACATTTCGGTAAAGCTGAAGCGCAACCGCAAACGCAGCGTGGACGACGTGATCGCCGACGTGCGCGCCAAGATCCGCGACCAGGAGCCGGTACTGGACGTGGAATTCCCGCAGCTTTTGCAGGACATGATCGGCGATCTGACGAGCGCGCCGGAGCCGGTGTTCATCAAGCTGTTCAATCCGGATCCGGACCTGCTGAACAAATGGGCGGCTGCCGTGGGCGACGCCATCAAGAAGATTCCGGGCGTGGTGGACGTGCTCAACGGAGTGGAGAACACCATCAGCGGTCCCGCGACGGTGTTCAACGTGGACCCGGCGGTGACCGCGCGGGCGGGCTTCTCGCCCTCGGAAGTGGAACTGGACACCAGCGCTATTCTGCAGGGCGAGCCGGCTACCGCGCCGGTGGTGGTGAACGACCGGGCGTACACCATCCGAGTGCGTTTCCCGTCGCGTACGCGGCGCGACATGGAGACCATCCGCAATACCCTGCTGGTGAGCGGCACGGGGAAGACGGCCACCATCGCGGCGCTGGCGAACCTGGAGGAAATTCCGGGGCAGACCGAGATCCGGCGCGAGAACCTGCAGCGCGATGTGGCGGTGACGGCGCGCTTCGAGGGGCTGAACCTCGGCGACGGCATGCCCAAGGTGCAGGCGGCCATCGCCGACCTGCAGCTTCCGCCGTCCATTCGCGTGGAGTATGGGGGGCTCTACCAGGAGCAGCAGAAGTCGTTCAAAGACCTGCTCTTCGTGCTGGCGCTGGCGGTGGTGCTGGTATTTCTGGTGCTGCTGTTCGAATTCGGCAATTTCGCCGCGCCGCTGGCGGTATTGGCTTCGGCGCTGCTCTCGACCAGCGGCGTATTTCTGGCCCTGCTGGTCACCGGGAAGACCTTTAATCTTTCATCGTTCATGGGGCTGATCATGGTGGTGGGAATCGTGGCCAAGAACGGCATTCTGCTGCTGGACGCGGAGCAGAAATTCCGCGCCGCCGGGACCCCGCCCGAAGAGGCCATGATGCACGCGGGCGAGCGGCGCTTGCGGCCCATCATGATGACGGCCCTGGCGACGGTGGCAGGTATGCTCCCCCTGGCGCTGGGTTTGGGCGCCGGATCGCAGATGCTGCAACCTTTGGCCATCGCGGTGATCGGCGGGATCGCCGCCTCGATGGTGCTTTCGCTGGTGGTAACCCCCGCCGTGCGGTTTTACATAGGCGGGAGAAGCGCATAAAAGAGGAGACGCAATGAAGAAAGTTCTGACGCTGGCTCTGGTGGCCGTAGCGGCGTTTGCCGCGGAAGGCTACAAGGTTCTCAACAAGATCAAAATCGGCGGCACGGGCGGGTGGGATTACACCAACGTGGACAGCGCCGCGGGACGGCTCTACGCTTCCCATGGAACCGAAGTGGACGTGGTGGACGTGAACTCCGGGAAAGTGGTGGGCAAGATCGAGCAATTGCACGGAGTGCACGGCATCGCGCTGGCGCCCGAATTGGGCAAGGGCTTCATCAGCAACGGCCAATCCAACAGTGTGACGGTGTTCGACTTGAAGACCCTGGCCAAAACCGGCGAACCGGCCACCGGGCAGAACCCGGACGCCATCTGCTATGAGCCCAAAACGCAGCGGGTGTTCACGTTCAACGGGCGTTCCAGCGACTCGACGGCCATCGACGCCAAGACCAACGAGATCGTGGGCACCTTCAAACTGGGCGGCAAGCCGGAATTCTGCGCCGCCGATGGCGCCGGCAGGCTCTACAACAACCTGGAGGACACCAGCGAGGTGATCGAAATCGATCCGGCCAAGCTGACCGTGCTGCGGCGTACGTCGCTGGCGCCCGCCGAAGGCCCCTCGGGGCTGGCCATCGACGCCAAGAACAAGAAGCTGTTCTCGGTGTGCGACAACAAGATGATGGCGGTTGTGGATATTCCTTCGATGAAGGTGATCGCGACGCCGGCCATCGGATCGGGGCCGGACGCGGCGGGTTTCGACCCGGGAGCGGGTCTGGCGTTCAGCTCGAACGGCGAGGGCACGCTGACGATCGTGAAGCCGGTGAACGGCAAGTACGAAGCCGTGGATACGGTGACGACCGAGCGCGGCGCGCGCACCATGACGGTAGACACCAGGCTGCACCGGGTCTACCTGCTGGCGGCGGAGTACGGCGAGGCGCCGGCGCCGAAGGAAGGCCAGAAGAAAGGGCGCGCCCCGATCCTGCCGGATAGCTTTCATGTCCTGGTAGTGGGGAAGTAGAGGCTCCCGCAGCGGCCCCGGAAGAATCGGCGGAACTTGCGGGGCCGCGCGCTCATCCTAAGAGTAGATGAAGCGCGGAATATCGCTGGGAGGGGCCGGGGTGGCTGGCCTGAGATCCTGGGCATCGGGCCCGCGGTGCGGTGTTTTGCCGGCGCCGCTGCGTCCGGCGCCACGGGCCTGGCCCGACCGGGGACTCTTTGCGGCATGGCTGGGCCACTCCACCGTGCTGCTCAAGATCGATGGGATCACCCTGCTGACCGACCCGGTCTTCAGCCGCCGCATCGGTATCAACCTGGGGCCGCTCACCCTGGGGATCAAACGGCTGGTGGCGCCGGCACTGGGAATGCGCGATCTGCCGCCCATCGACGTCGTTCTGCTGTCGCACGCCCACATGGATCATTTCGATTTGCCCAGCCTGCGGCGCCTGGAGCACCGGTCGACCGCGGTAGTGACGGCGGCGCGCACCGCCGATCTGCTGCGCGCGAGGCGCTACGGGATGGTGCGCGAACTGGGCTGGGAAGAGCGCGTGCGGGTCGGACCGGTGGAGATTCGCGCGTTCCGGGTGAAGCACTGGGGCGCGCGTATGCGCAGCGATACCTACCGCGGCTACAACGGCTACACCATCGAATGCGGGCGCTACCGGGTCCTGTTCGGTGGAGACACCGCGCTCACCAGCGGGTTTCGAAACCTGCGCGGCGCGCGCCCCTACGACCTGGCGATTATGCCGGTGGGGGCCTACAATCCGTGGATCCATTACCATTGCACGCCCGAGCAATCCTGGCAGATGGCCTCGGAGGCGGGATTCGAGCACTTCCTGCCGGTGCACCACCAGACCTTCCGGTTAAGCATCGAGCCGTATGGGGAGCCGATCGAGCGGGTGTACGGCGCCGCGGGCGCTCATCCGGGCCGGGTAGCCGCGCGCCAGATCGGCGGAGAGTTTTCGATCGCGTAGGGCAGCATCGCCGCACAAGCCGCGGCGGTCCCAGTGCGACCCCATCGGCCTCGTCTTGGTTTTTCTCCGTGCTTCCTCCGGGATCTCCGTGCCTCCGTGTGAAACCACTGCCCCCCAGCGTCCTCACCTCACGCCAGCACTTGGGCGCGGAACAGGGAAAGGCGGGCCCGCGGGTCGCTGTAGGCGTGCGGCGGAAGGCCGGCTTTTTGGGACAAGGCTTCCAGAAAACCCGTGGCCGTGCGGGGACCGTGAGCGGCCACCTGCGGGAGCAGCAGTTCGGTGCGGCTGGCGTAATCCAGGCAAACCCCATCCCGCCCGATGTGGAAGGCCTTCCAGTCGCGCACGCGCCGCATGGGCGTGAGGACGGAGATTTCGATCGCCAGATCCTCGGGAATGTCTCTATGGCGCGGAAAGCGGGGGTCGTCCAGGGCCGCGGCCAAGGTGAGTTCGGGGGCGGCTTCGGCAATCGGAAGAGAAGCGTTGCGCGTGCCGATGCAGCCAAATAATTCGCGGCCCTGGTGGAGGCTCACGAAGAGCGCGGCGCGCCGCGCCAGTGCCGGACACGGGGAATCGGGCGGAACGGACTGGCGCTCGCCGGTCGCGCGCAGACGGTCGAGGGTGGCGCGGGCGCTGGCGAGCAGCGCGCGGCCCGCTTCGGCGTCCAGGAAGAACGAGTCGGGGCGGAAATATCCGAGCGCGGCGTAGCTCACGCTGTGGTGGGTTTCGCCGGTGATCTCGGCGGAGGTCTGGTAGTCGAGGGTCTGCTGGAACACATCGTCGCCTGCGAGAAGGTGAAGGGTTTCGAGGAGCAGCGCAATGGGATCGCGCCCGCATACGGTGGAGCGGAGTTCGCGAAGGGACCCGTGAAACAGGGAGGGATCCAGGCTGCCGGCGGCGGCGATGACTTGGGAATCCAGTTGAAAGAGGCGGCGGTGGAAACCGTGGCCGGAAGGGAAGGGTTGATAGTCGAACGCCTCGCCGTAGTGCGTGAAATCGGAGCTTGCCAACAGGATGTCGCGGGGACCCAGAAAACCGGCCAGGGTTTGGGCCGCGGCGGATCGCTGGCCGTCGTGGAGAGGACCGACATAAAGCGGGACGACGGGCACGCCCGGAACGGCCTTCCACAGCAGGGGGAGTTGGATTTCCACGGAATGGTCGCACACCTGGCTTTCCGGGACCAGGGCGAAGGGGGCGGCGGAGGCCAGTTCGCGGGCGGCGAGATCGATCGGGACAGTGCCGAGAGGAGTTTCGAAAGAGGGGATATCGGGGATCGAGACGTTCGGCGGTCCTCCGCGGTGGTTGAAGCCAAGCAGAAAGATGCGTTCCGGCGAGTCGGCCTGAAGATGGCGGTAAGCGGATGCGGCGACAGCGCCGGAGTAAGCCAGACCGGCGTGCGGGACGACGAAACCAAGAGGGTGCGGCAGAAGCGTGGAGCCGGTTCGTTCGATCGAGCTATCGAAAAGTTGGTCCAGCAGGGCCGTCAACTCGGCGGGGCGGTCCGGGTACCAGGAACCGGCGAAGGGCGTTACATGGGAGGGCGCCATGAGTTCAACCACATTGTTTGCGGAGCGTGGAAATTTGCTCGCGAGCGCGCGGCGGGGCGGAGCGCCAAAACCCGGGGATGCCGGAATGGCAATCCGGACAGGCGCCGGCAAGGATGCGGTTTTGGAGGACTTCGAAGCCGCGGCGTTCGATGAGCAGGGAGCGGCAGGTGGGGCAATAGGTATTTTCGAGGGTGCCCACGTGGCCGGGGAGGTTTCCGGCGTAGACGTAGCGAAGGCCGGCGGAGCGTCCGATGGAGGCGGCGCGGTCAAGCGTGGCGGCGGTGGTGTGGGCCGGGCCGATCATTTTGTAATCGGGATGGAAGGCCGTGACGTGCCAGGGGATATCGGGGGAGATCCCAGCAAGGAAGGCGGCCATGGATTCCAGTTCGGAGGGCGAATCGTTGAATCCGGGGATAACCAGGGTGACGACTTCGAGCCAGAAGCCGAGCGCGTGGATGCGGGCGAGCGAATCGAGGATTGGGTCGAGGCGCCCGCCAAGTTCGCGGTAGCGGGCTGGGGTGAAGCTCTTCAGATCGACCTTGTAAAGATCCACGAAGGGACGAAGGTATTCGAGCACCTGGGGCGTGGCGTTGCCGTTGGAGACGAACCCGGTCACCAGGCCGCCGGCGCGGGCTTCGCGGAAGACGGCCACAGCCCATTCGGCCGTGATGAGCGGTTCATTGTAAGTGCTGACGATGGAGCCCGCGTTAAAGCGGAGCGCCACGCGGAGGATGGAGGCGGGATCGGTTTCGCGGAAGTCGAGCGATGACCGGAAGTCGCGGAGCGCCTGGGAGGACACCCAGTTCTGGCAGTAGCCGCAATGCAGGTCGCATCCGAGCATCCCGAAGCTGAGGGCGTTGGAGCCCGGCAGGGCGTGGAAGAAGGGCTTCTTTTCAATGGGATCACACTGCAGGGCATTGACATAGCCGTAGGGAACCAGCAGCTTGCCGGCGCGATTGAAACGCACCTTGCAGACTCCCGCAAAGCCGGCGGGGATCGGGCAGCAATGGCCGCAGGCGAAGCAGCGGATGCGGTTGCCCTCCAGCGGTTCGTAGAGATCGCCTTCGCGGGTGTGCTGGGCGAGATCTTCCGCCAGGGTCATAGTGAAGCCTGATTTCATTTTATCTCCGGGGGCGGAAGCCTGAGGTTGGGGTCCGGTATTCCGAATCGGCGCCGGGCGGTGGGGTGGTATTATGGCGGGCGTAGCGGTACAGCTGGCATCGCGCCGGATCCTGACTTATGACATGGCCCGCGCTGGGGCAGCTTGCGATCTTTGTAGCGATGCTGGTGGCGATCACCAGGCCATTGGGCGCCTACATGGCGGCCGTCTACAGCGGGAAGCGCACGTTTCTTTCGCCGGCGCTGAGCCCCCTGGAGCGGGCCATTTATCGGGCCTGCGGGATCAACCCGGCGATTGAGCAGACCTGGACCAGTTACGCCGCGGCTACCCTGCTCTTCGGCCTGGTGAACTTTGCGCTGTTCTACGTCCTCCTGCGGTTGCAGGGGTTCTTGCCGTGGAATCCGCAGGGGTTCGGGACGGCGCGGGCGCCGGCGGGGAGCCTGCCGGTTACTCCCGACCTGGCCTTTAATACCGCGGTCAGTTTCATGACCAACACCAGTTGGCAATCGTACCCGGGGGAGATGACGCTCGGTTACTTCGCCCAGATGGCGGGCGTCGGAGTGCAGAGCTTCACTTCGGCGGCGGCGGGCATGGCGGTGGCGGTGGCGCTGATTCGCGGCTTCATCCGCGAACGGACCGGGTTCGTAGGAAACTTCTGGGCGGACATGACGCGCAGCGCGGTGTACGTGCTGCTGCCGATCTCGTTTGTGGGCGCCCTTTTCCTCTGCTCGCAGGGGGTCATTCAATGCTTGCGGCCGTACCTCCAGGTGGCCACCGTAGAGGGGGCGGCGCAGACCCTTCCCATGGGTCCGGTGGCGTCGCAGGAGTCCATCAAGCTGCTCAGCTCGGATGGCGGAGGGTTCTTCAACGCCAACTCCGCTCACCCGTTCGAGAACCCTACGCCGCTCACGAACCTTCTGGAGATGCTGCTGATGCTGGCGGTTCCAGCGGGCATGACGTACACCTTCGGACGGATGGTGAACGACCGGCGGCAGGGCTGGACGCTGTTCGCCGTGATGCTGGCGCTTTTCGGCGCGGGTGCCCTGGCGGTGACATGGAGCGAGCAGGCGGGCAACCCGATTCTATCGGCCGCGGGGGTCGAACACCGGCCCGGCTTGGGGCAGGCGGGCGGGAACATGGAGGGAAAGGAGACGCGCTTCGGGGTGGGGGCCTCGGCGCTATTCTCGGTGGTTTCGACGGCTTCAGCGGATGGCGCGGTGAACAGTTCGCACGACAGCTTCACGCCGGCCGGCGGGCTGGTCCAGCTTTTTAACCTCACTACCGGAGAAGTGATCTTCGGAGGAGTAGGCACCGGGCTGGTGTCGATGCTGTTCATGGTGGTGGTGACGGTCTTCATTGCCGGGCTGCTGGTGGGGCGCACGCCGGAATACCTGGGAAAGAAGGTCGAGGCCAAGGAAATGAAGATGGTGATGCTGTCGCTGGTGGCCACCAGCGGGGTGGTCCTGGTGTTGGCCGGGGCGGCGTTTCTGATGCGGTTCGACCGTGGCAGCTATTGGAACCCCACGCCGGCGCTGACGGAGAACCTCACCAACCACGGCGCGCACGGCTTGAGCGAGTTGCTGTACGCCAACGCCAGCGCGGCGGCCACCAACGGGAGCGCGTTCGGGGGCCTCAACGCCAATACTCCATGGTTCAACCTCACGCTGGGGCTGGCCATGCTGGTGGGGCGGTTTCTGGTGATCGTTCCGGCGCTGGCGATTGCCGGCTGCCTGACGCGGAAAAAGCGGCTGGCGGTAACCGGCGGGACCATGCCGACGTACGGTTGGCTGTTTGGTGGGCTGCTGGTGGGGACGATTGTGCTGGTGACGGCGCTCACTTTTCTGCCCGCGTTGGCCCTGGGGCCGATCGCCGAGCACTACCTGATGCACCTGGGCATCCCGGTGCGGTAAAAGGGCTGCCCTTACGTTCGCGCCCGGAATGAAAGGCACTGAAACGGTTTTCGGGCAATCCGGGCACTTCGGATTGGATCGCGAACAGGCTGCCGGCCAGCCGCTCACCGGGCGGCGCGCCCACCGAGGCGGTGGTGACGTAAAGGGTGCGGTACTCCTCCCCGCCGAAGGTGCAACTGGTGATGTTGGTGGTGGGCATCTCAATCACGCGGTCGATGCTTCCGTCCGGGGCAACCCGGACGATGCACCCGCCGCCATAGCGGCAGTTCCACAGAAAGCCCTGGCTGTCCATGGCGGATCCATCCGGCAGTCCGCGCTCAAATCCGGTAAAGAACGGGCGCTCGCCCGAAATCGCGCCGGTCGCGCGGTCGTAGTCGTACACGTAGACCGTGTTCTCCAGCGTGTCGGCGAAATAGAACCGCTGGTGATCGGGACTCCACGCCATGGTGTTGGAGATGCCGATGTGACTCTTCCACCGGCTTACCGCGCCATCGGGATCGACGCGGAAAAGCAAGCCGTCCGTGCCGCCGGCTTCACCCGGCGTGCCGTCGGGCGCCACGTTGTTTCGCATGGAGCCGAGCCAGAGCGAACCGCGTGGGTCCGGTCGCCCCTCGTTCAACCGCACCGAGGGCCAGCCTTCCAGTTGGAAACCGTGGTCGCTGCGATCATCGGTGCGCGGCGCCCAAAGCAGCAGGCCCGAGCCCAGCGCCACCGCCAGGGTGCCCGGGGAGTCGGTGAGAGCCAGCGCGGTTACGGGCCGGTCGAAGAACCAGGATTTCACCGAGGCGCTTTGAGGGTCGAACCGATGGATCAGGAAGCGATTGATATCGGTGAAATACAGGGCCGGCTCCTCGGCACTCCAGACCGGGCCCTCGCCGCACCGGTCCCCGGTGGGCGCGATGCATACGGGTTCGCCAATGTTCATACGTGGCTCCCTCACCTGGACCGCCCATTCCGGCGCGCCGGGCCCCACTGGATATCTGCAAACTTCAAATACTGCGTCCAGTCGTAAGCCGTAACATCGTGTTTGCCCGCGCGGATGTGATAGGCCACCGTATGCATGATGGGCTGGTGTACCGCCGGCATGCGGTCGGTGCCGATGCCGGGCTTTCCCAACAACTCCCAGACGGGCGAAGCGTTCACGGCGGCCAGAAACTCTCCGCGCGGGTCCGACTCAAGGTCGCCCTCGGCGCTGGCGATGTACAGCGCCCGCGGGGCGGTCAGCGCCAGCAGGAAATGCGAGTCGAAGGGCATCTGGTCTTCGCGGCCGTTGTACTGGCGGAAGTTCAGGCAGAACCAGTGGGGGAAGTGGGTGTTGAGGTCGGTGGTGCGCTCGCCGAAATCGCGCCGGCTGATGGAAGCGCCGCCCTCGCCGGATTCGTTCGAGATCACCATGGCGAAGCGCGTGTCCTGCGCGCCGGCCCACAAAGCCGTTTTGCCGAGGCGTGAGTGGCCGAAGACCGCCACATGCCGGGCATCCACGCCGCGGTCGGTTTCCAGGTAATCCATGGCGCGGCTCAAACCCCACGCCCACGCGCCGATGGCGGCCCAATCGTCGGCGGCCGGCTCCGTCTGGCCGGGACGAAAGAACAGCGGGCGTACGCCGTATTTCATGCCGCCGTCGAAATCCGGCTCGATATCGCCATAATAAATGGTTGCCAGGCCGTAGCCGTGTTCCAGGATGGCGTCGAGTTGCCACTGGGACGCCCTGCTGCCGCGCGAGGATTCGGGCGCCGTGCGCTTCACCATCTGTTTGGTATCACGATCACGCACCCACTCCTCGGCCAGCGGCACGCCGGGGTCGTTGCAGACGGTCTGGTTTCCGGCAAACGACAAACCGAGAAACACCGGAGCAGCCGGTTTGCCCGCCGGCAGGTACAGCAGCATGTGCATCTGCGGACCGGCGCCGAAAGAGATGGTCACCAGCTTACGCACGGCGCGTCCGCCGAGAGCTGCTTGATCCACGGCTTCGACCGTGAAAATCTGGTTGGCGGGCCGGCCGGGGCTGCGCCCGAAGACTTCCGTCCTGTATAGTTCCAGAATCTGCTCCCGCCGCGCCGGCCACGCCTTCGGGCTGCGCACTGGTCCGAGCACATCCGGCAGAGTATAGGCGGGGACCTTGGCTTCGTCGAGGATCACGTCCGGGCGCTGCGCCAACCCGGCGGCCAGCGGCAGAAGAAGAAGGGCAGCGGATCGCATGATGTAGCGATTGTAGCGCCGGCAGCTTAGGGAGTGTCGATGGCCAGTAGCGAAGGGTGGGGCAGGCGATTCGCCTGCCCAGGCCGCCAAAGGCCGTCCCACCAAGGCCTCGCGAATCTGGTGTGACAGGCGCGTCTTCATCAGAGCGTTGGACCGGGCGGGCGTATTATGTAGTCATGCTGCGTAACGTGGGTCCCGTTTGCGCGTTGATCGATGAGGCATCGCGATGGAGACACCGCCTGAGAGCCATGTGGGTCGCCGCCGCGTTTCTGGCGGCGGTGTATCTGGCGGGCTGCGGGCAACCGCAGCAGCCGGCGGCGTCGGCATCGGTCGAAACCGCCCCGGGTTCGAATTGGTGGAAGGGCGCGGTGATTTACGAAGTCTATCCCCGAAGCTTCGGCGATTCGAACGGGGATGGGGTGGGCGATCTGAATGGCGTCACGGCGCACCTGGATTACTTACAGCAACTGGGTGTGGACGGTATCTGGCTGACTCCGCTCTATCCGTCGCCCGAAGTGGATTTCGGTTACGACGTAACCGATTACAGCGGCATCGATCCGCAATACGGGACCATGGCGGATTTCGACCGGCTGGTCTCGGAAGCCGGTAAGCGCAACATTCGCGTACTTACAGACCTGGTGCTCAACCATACCTCCGACAAGCATCCCTGGTTTGTGGAGTCGCGATCGTCGCGCACCAATCCTAAGGCCGACTGGTACGTTTGGGTGGACGGCAAGCCCGGAACGCCACCCAATAACTGGCTTTCGATCTTCGGCCACTCGGCTTGGCAATGGGATGACACGCGGAAGCAGTATTACTATCACGCGTTTTACATACAGCAACCGGACTTGAACTGGCGCAACCGGCAGGTGCGCGACGCCATGTACGACATGATCCGCGGATGGATGAAGCGGGGCGTCGCGGGATTCCGGCTGGATGCGGTGCCGCAGTTATTCGAAGATACTCGGCTCCAGAACGAAGAGTATCTGCCCGGCGCCACAGCTTACGGCGACCGCCGGACCACGCGGGTTCACACCGATAACCTGCCGGAGGTTCACGAGGTGTACCGGGAATTGCGGCAGGTGGTGGACGCCGTTCCCGGCACGGTGCTGATCGGCGAGACCTACCTTCCCGACGTGGAGCAATTAGCCGAGGCGTACGGCCCCCACAATGACGAATTGCAACTACCCATGGATACGCAGTTCGGCATGGGCCGCGAGCTCTCCGCGGAGCGGTTTCGCGCCAAACTGCGCGACGCCGAGACCGGGCTGCACGGCAATATGCCGCTGCTGGTTTTCGATAATCACGATAACCAGCGCAGTTGGAACCGCTACGGGGATGGCCAGCACGATGATGCCATCGCGCGGCTGATCGCCACCCTGCTGTTGACCCCGCGCGACACGGCCTTGATGTACTATGGCCAGGAACTGGGAATGTCGAACGACGATCCGAAGACCATCGACCAGGTGAAGGATCCCGTGGGCAGGACCGGATGGCCGAAGGACAAGGGGCGCGACGGCGAGCGAACCCCCATGCAGTGGGACGCGGGCGCCGATGCGGGCTTCAGCACAGCGGCCACTACATGGCTGCCGGTGGCGCCCAACTACGCGACCGTCAATGTGGCCGTGGAAAGCCGGAATCCCGATTCGCTGCTGAGCTATTACCGCCGCCTGATCCAATTGCGCAAGCAGAACGCGGCCCTGCGCGAAGGCGACGTGAAGATCGTGGATGAGAAGAATCCGGACGTGCTCTCGTTTGTGCGCTCGGCGAACGGCACGGCGGTGCTGGTCGCGTTGAATTGCTCGAGCGCGCCGCGGACGATAAGTTATGATGCGGCCAAACTGGGAGTCGCCGGCCGGAATCTCGCGCCGCTGGCCCAGTCTTTCGATTCCGGCGGGCAGCCTGCCTCGCTGGACAAGTTAGTGCTGCCGGCGTTCGGCGCGTACGTGGGCGACATCCGGTGACGGAATGAAGCCGGTCCCAGTGCGCCTGCTTTGGTTGTTTGTTGCTATGGGAGTGCTGCGGGGACAGCCGGAAATCGCGCGGCCGGTGCATAGCTGGGAATTCGTGGACGCCACCGGGCCGAAGGCGGCCTGGTTCGGCGACGAGCAGGGCACGCTCGAAACGTTCGTTTACCCGCTCAAGATTTTGCGCGACTTCCGGCTCGTGTTTCACGCCGGCGATCACGAGATTCCGGCCGGGGCTATGGCCCGCCGCATCGAGTCGAAGGCCGGTTCCTACAGCATCATTTACAGTGCCGACGATTTCCGCGTGTCCGAAGAGCTATGCGTGCCGCGCAATCTGGCCGGTGCGTTGATCCGCCTGCGGATCGAGGCGCGCAATCCGGTACGCGTCGATTTCCGCTTCGTCCGCGATTTTCAATTGATCTGGCCGGGATCGTTCGGATCGAGCTACGGGGAGTGGGACAAGGCCAAGGGTGTGTATCGCATGGGCGCCGATGGCCAGAAGTTTGCGGCTGTGGTGGGATCGCCAGGCGCCGCGCCGGTGGACCTGGAGTACGCCACCAACTATTCTGCCGACGCCCAGACGCGGTTCACCCTGGGGACGGTGACCGGGACGGCGGAGCGGGTGATCGCCGTGACTGCGTCGCTGAACAACCTGGAGGAAGCACTGGCGGCCTACCGGGATTTGACGGCGCATCCCGCGGAACGGATCGAGGAGACGGCACGCTTTTACCGCGGCTATCTAGCGGACACAGTCAGGCTGCGCCTGCCGGACCCGGCGCTCCAGCAGGCATACGACTGGTCGCGGATCAGCGTGGTGAAGAGCCTGGTGGACAATCCGCTGCTGGGCGAAGGATTGGTGGCGGGCTATGGGCCGTCGAAGGGCGGCTACCGCCCGGGCTTCGCGTGGTTCTTCGGGCGCGACTCCTTCTGGACGTCGTTCGCCCTGAATTCGGCCGGCGATTTTGAGAGCGCGCGGCGGGCCATCGCGTTCGTGGCCAAGTTCCAGCGCGAGGATGGAAAAATCCCCCACGAGATTTCACAGAGCGCTTCCCTGACGCCGTGGTTTCGCGATTTTCCTTACGGCTACAATGCGGCCGATTCCACGCCTCTGTTCCTCGTTGCGGTGCGCGACTACGTCCAGGCTAGCGGCGATGTGGCCTTCGCCCGCGAACAGGCGCCGCGGCTGTGGAAGGCGCTGGACTTCATGCGCTCCACGCTCGACAGCGCCGGCTTTGCGCGAAATCTGAATGTGGGGCCGGGGTGGGTGGAAGGCGGACCGTTATTGCCGGTTCGCCTGGAGTTATACCAGGCGGCCTGCTACGTGGAATCCTTGCGTTCGGCGGCCTGGCTGGCGCGGGCGTTAAACGATGCGGCCCGCGGCGCAGCGCTGGAGGCCGAGTTCACGGCCAAGCGCGAGGCGCTGGAGCGGCTGTTCTGGCGCGGCTCGACGCACACCTATTCGTTTGCCATCGATCCCGCCGGTAAGCCGGTGGACGAACCGAGCGTGCTGGCGACGGTGCCGATGTGGTTTGGACTGCTCGACCAGGGGCACGCGTCGGCGATGATCGACGAGCTGGCTCGGGAGGATCACGCCGCCGATTGGGGCATGCGGATCATCTCCTCGCGCAGCAATCTGTACGATCCGTCGGGATACCATTTTGGCTCCGTGTGGCCCTTGTTCACCGGTTGGGCGTCGGTCGGGGAATACCGCTACCATCGGGCGCAGGCGGCGTTCGCCAATTTGCAGGCCAACGCGGAATTGGCCCTCATGGCCGGCGGCAACACCACGGAGGTGCTCTCGGGAAGCACGGCCACCCCTTTATCCACGGCCTCGCCGCACCAGACATGGTCGGCCGCGATGGTGATTGCGCCGCTGCTGCGCGGCCTCGCGGGGCTTTCGGTGGATGCCACGGCAGGGCGGGTTGAATTCGCGCCGCACCTTCCGGCGGAATGGCGCACGCTGGGGATCGAAGGCGTGCGGGTTCCCTCGGGCAGGCTAGACCTGGAGCTGGAACGCGACCAGGGAACGCTCCACCTCAACATCCAGAATTCGGGATCGCGGAGCGTGGCGTTCGAATTCGCCCCGGCATATCCGCGATGCGCGCGCGTGACCGCCGCGGAAGTGGATGGCGCAGCCGCCACGTGGGAAACCGGCGAAGAGGCCGTCGATTGGCATCCGCGCCTGCGCTTCCAGGCGCACTCGGGAACAACCCGCGTGGTGCTGCGGCACACGGGTTGGTTCGGATACACGATTCCGCGCACGCCGGTAAGCCTGGCGGAGCCGAGCAGTAACTTGAAGGTCGTCGCCGAACAGTGGACCGAAGCTTCCCGCACGCTGAAAGTTACATTCTCCGGCCTGGCGGGCGCGAGTTACCGGCTGGGTCTTACCGGAGGCGAGCAGTTGGTCTCGGTCCAGGGCGCGCGGCGTGAAAACGCGGACGTGGTGGTCGTCGAAATGCCTGCGGGCGCGCCGGGCGTTTATGTTTCCGGGGAGGTGACCTTCGGGCTGCGATGAAGCTGGTTGATCTTCGTGAGTTAGTGCGGTGGGGCAGGCCCTCGGGCTGGCCTGGACAACCTGTGGTCCCGTCCCACCAACCCCGCCCAAAGGCCCGCCCCGCCAATGTCTCGCGAATCTGTTACGGCGGAGGCGTCTCCAGGGCAGCGAGTCACTCGGCCGCGACACGAACTTACAGGCGAATCCTCTGGGTTGGCCTTTTGCTGCCGGCGTTGGTGTGGGCGCAGACGGCGCCGGCCCGGGTTTCCATCGAGACCTACATCGCGGACACCTGGAATACGCTCACGCGTTCCCACCGCGACCTGGCGCGCGCGGCAGTGGATCCGAAGTTTCCGGCGCCCGCCGACGGACGGTGGCCGGTATACGTTCCGGCAGCCGCCGGCCTGGATGAGATCGGCAAAGAGTTGCGGCAGGCGATGGAACCGGGAACCTTCGACAAGATCGGCCTTCTCCGGTTACCGGTGGCGGGAGGGACCAAGCCGGAGCAGGGGCTGCTTTACCTGCCGTTTCCCTACGTGGTGCCGGGGGGCCGCTTCAATGAAATGTACGGATGGGACAGTTACTTCATCGTGCTGGGACTGGTCCACGACGGGAAAACCCAACTGGCCCGCGACATGGTGGACAACTTCCTGTACGAGATCCGCAATTACGGGAAGATTCTGAACGCCAACCGAACTTACTATATGACGCGCTCGCAGCCGCCGTTTTTGACCGGGATGCTGCTGGCGGTGTTTCAAGCGACCGGCGATAAGGAATGGCTGCGCCAGGCGGTGCCGGCGGTGCTCGACACGCACCGGTTCTGGACTTCGGAACCGCACCTGACGGAGGCCAGCGGTCTTTCGCGGTACTGGGATTTCGGCGAAGGCCCGGCGCCGGAAGTGCTGTCGGCGGAGAAGGATGCCCAAGGGCGCAATCATTACGATCTGGTAAAAGACTATTACCGCTCGCATGACGTGAGCGACTATGACCTGACACAGTACTTCGATCGGGCCCACGACCAGTTCAAGCCGCTGTTCTACAAGGGCGACCGGTCCATGCGGGAATCCGGCTTCGACCCCTCCAACCGTTTTGGGCCCTTCAATATCGACATCATTCATTACAACCCGGTGTGCCTGAATTCGCTGTTATACCTGATGGAGGAGCAGACCGCCCGGATACTGCAGACTCTGGGCCAGGCAGCCGAGGCGAAGGCTTGGCACGAACGGTCCGCACAACGCGCCGCGCGCATCAACCGGCTGCTGTGGGACGAAGCCAGCGGGCTATATGCCGATTACAATTTCCAATTGAAGAAGCGCGGGGCCTATCCGTTCCTGACGACGTTTTATCCTCTGTGGGCGGGAATTGCGACTCCCGCCCAGGCGGCGCGGGTCAAAGCGAACCTCGGCCTGTTCGAAAAGCCGGGCGGGCTTCAGACCAGCAGGTTCGTCAGCGGCAACCAGTGGGATGCGCCGTTCGGATGGGCTCCTTTGGAGATGATCGCGGTGGAAGGGTTGCGCCGGTACGGATTTAACGAAGATGCGGATCGCATCTCGCGCGAGTTTCTCACTTTGGTGCGCGATTCCTACCAGAGAGACGGCGTGATCGTGGAGAAATATAACGTGGTTATCCGAGGGACCTTCGACGGATGGCGCCATCCGCTTCGGTTATCACTCGAACGAAGCCGGGTTCGGCTGGACCAACGCTGTCTACACGAGGCTTTCCGACGAGCTTCGCGCCCGCAGATAAATCGGACTTGAATTTAGGTACTTTTCTGCACCTTAGTGCCATTGAAGCATGGCTCAGTTTACACATATTAACGAAATCATGGTCCTTTTCTAGTATTGACAGTCTGTAACTCCATTGATAAGATATCCGCAGCGGTTTTTGTACCCTAAACTGAGCCGAAGTTACACCACGGACGCCGAAAGGTGACCAGAGCCAAAGGCACGCAGGATTGCGGTGGCCGGGTTAGCCAAGGCCGGTTCACTCCGGGTAGTTATCCAATCACCGGGGTTAGGGGTAAAGCGCACGAACGAGGGGTCTGCGGTAAGGTTGGTTTTGCCTCCAACGGAGGGAGGAGAGCGAAATGCCCAGTCTGCAAAAATTGGCCTATGCGGCCATAGGGGTTACTTTTGCGCTGTTCTGCTCAAGCGGAACTCTGAGCGCGCAACAGGTGTTTGGCAGCATTGTTGGAACCGTCACAGATCCCAGCGGAGGGGCGGTAATCGGGGCCAAGGTTACCATCACCGACGTGAACAAGGGCACCAAGTTCGAAGCCACCACGAACGAATCCGGCAACTACACCAAAGGCCAACTCATTCCAGGGCAATACCAGGTGACTATCGAGGCGTCGGGATTCCAGAAACTCGCTTCGAACAACATCACCGTTCAGGTGGACCAGGTTTCCCGGTTTGACGCCTCCATGCAGGTGGGCAACGTCTCGCAGGAAGTCGAAGTGACAGCCGCCGCACCCTTACTACAAGCGGACAGCGCGGATGTGGCGCAGACCTTCGACGCCCAGCAGATCGAAGAACTTCCGAGCGTGGGACGGAATCTCCAGGCCTTTGAGTTATTGAATCCGGGGACGGCGCCGGTTGGATGGGCGCACGCTTCGGATGAAAACCCGCAAGGCAGCGTGCAGATGATCGTCAACGGCCAAGTCTTCGACACGATGGGCTACGAGTTGGACGGGACCACAAACCAGGATCCGATCCTGGGCATTATCGTAATCAATCCGACCTTTGATTCGGTCGCGGAGGTGAAGCAATCCGTCCAGAACTTCGATGCGGAATTCTCGTATACGGGCGGCGGAGTGGCGAGCTACTCGACGAAATCCGGCACCAACCAATTCCATGGGGATGTCTTTGAGTTCTTGCAGGATAACACTCCTGGATTCCAGGACTTTGGCAGAAACCCGTTTACCAACCTGAACCCGACGTACCGGCAAAATCAATTTGGCGGATCGATTGGCGGCAGGGTGATTAAGGACAAGCTGTTTTTCTTCGCCGACACGCAATTGAACCGTCAGACCCAAGGCGGATCTCTGATTACGACGGTGCCGACCTCGCAAGACCGCACCGGCAATCTAGGCGATTGGCTGGCGGCCAGCCCCAATTACCAGATCTACGATCCGGCAACCGGGAACCCGACTACTGGCGTGGGCCGCGAGCCGTTCCCGAACAATGTTATCCCCACCAGCCGTCTGAGCCCGCAGGCCCAGGCGCTTCTCAGCTACTTCCCATTGCCCAATACCAACGCGTTCGGTTCGAATTATGAAAACAACTATGCCGCCAGCGGCGCCGTGGCCATCACCGGGAACCTGTGGAATACGCGCTGGGATTATTATCTGAACCAGAAGAATGCGATTTTCGGCCGTTACAGTTACGCCGCTTATACCGAACAGGCTCCGGGGGCATTCGGCCTGGAGGCTGGCGGTCCCGATATCGCCAACTACGCAGGCAACTCCCAGGCACTGAACCAAAGTCTTGCTACCGGCTGGACCTACACGATCAATGCCACCATGGTGAATGAATTCCGGTTTGGCTATATGCGGTATCATGTCAATGACGTGCCCAACGGCTACGGCACGGACCCTGCCACGCAAGCCGGCATCCCCGGGCTGAACCTCGACCAGACTTATACTTCCGGCATGCCCGCCTTCGAAATCCAGAATCCTGGCGGCTCAGTGGGCAATTCAGGAGCGGGAGCGGCATCCACCTACGCTCAGTTGGGGTATGCGCTGGACGTGAACCAGTGTAACTGCCCGTTGACGCAGAGCGAGCGGCAGATTCAGTTTGTGGATAACCTGACCAAGATTCACGGGAACCACACCTTCAAATTCGGCGCGGACCTGCGCTACGCGATGAACCTGCGGGTCCCCAGCGATAGCCACCGTGCCGGCCAGGTTTACTTCACCGATGCCTACACCGGCCTTGTCCCGTCCGTCGGCGCCAGCCCGGAGTTCGGTTTGGCGATGGCGTCGTTCCTGCTGGGAGGCGTAAACAATCTCCAGCGGTACGTGAGTTCCAGCACCAACGCCCAGGAGCACCAGCCGCGCTATTTCTGGTACGGGCAGGATGAGTGGCGCATAACTCCGAAGCTTACCGCGAACCTCGGTCTGCGATGGGAAATGGTGTTCCCGGAAAGCGTGAACGCCCCCGGCAATGGATCGACACTGAATTTATCGAATGGCCTGATGTATGTCTTTGGCGAAGGCGGCGTCTCGATGCACGGCATTCAGACGATGAACTGGCACAACTTCGCTCCGAGGGTGGGGTTGGCTTACCAAGTCACGAAGAAAACCGTCGTCCGGGCGGGCTACGGATGGTCGTACAATCTAGGGACCTTTGGCTCGACGTTTGGTCACAACGTAACCCAGAACCCGCCGGTCTTGGATTACCAGCAGGTGGTCAACCCTTCCTCTGAGCCGTTCGCCGCCGTGTTTAACCTTGCCCAGGGACCTCCGGCACCTCCCACCTTCACGATCAGTTCGAATGGAACCTTCCCGCTTCCCAACGGGATCAACCCGAAGTTCCGGCCCGCTACCATGACGATGCCGGTGGTCTACCAATATAACGTCACGGTGCAGCGGGAGATCACGGACAGGGTCACCGCCACTGCCGGTTATGTGGGTAACGTAACCCGTCACGGCTGGCTGGGCACGAGCAACAACATCAATCCCAACGAGGCGGAATGGTTTCCAAGCACTCAAACGGCGGTACAGCCGTACGCCGCAGTGTACGGATGGACTCAGGGCTTGAGCTATTACTGCAACTGCACCAATGCCGAATACGACTCTTTCCAGGCGACGGTTACGGTGAGGGCTTTGAAGGGTTGGACGCTACAAGGCAACTACACCTACCAGCGGGATTTGACGTGGGACGGACCATACGATACGAATTACTACTTCATCTACGGCCCGCAGAATGGGGCTGGGGGATACGGGGAGACCAGTTTGCTGCCGCACGACCAGTTGAGCATCGCGCAAAATTTCGATATCCCCTTCGGGCACGGCAGGCAGTTTGGCGCCAAGGCGAGCCGGCCTGTGGATGCTGTTTTGGGCGGCTGGACACTGGGCAGTATCACGACGATTTACAGCGGCATTCCGTTCAGCCCGAGCTTGTCCAACTATGGCTCCGGTGTGCAACCGAGCGCCGGACCGAATAATCGTCCCATGCTCGGAAGCGGCGCTGTGTATCCATCCACGCAGAACCGCAACCAATGGATTACCGGCTGCCCCAACTTACAATGTACGTCCGGTCCATACTTGTATCCGGCGAGCGGCACCTTCGGCAATTACCCGATCGATACGCTGATCGGTCCGCGTTTCTTCAACGAAGATTTCTCGATTTCCAAGCTATTCCACATTACGGAGAGAATAGGCTTTGCTCTCCGCATGGATTCGAGGAATTTTTTCAACCACACCAATTTGGGCACTCCGAATAATAATGTCCAGAGTCCCACAGTCGGGGAGATCGGGAGTATTGCGTTCAACGGCGTAAACGGCGTCGGAATGCGGACTCTGCAGTTCTCCGGTAATATTAAGTTCTAGCTCGCGGGGCAAGGACCGGCGGTCCCGGTCCTTGCCGTGAACGCGTGCATTACAATTGGCTCATGGGTTTCGGGCGGCAGTGGCTCCGGTGGCTTATGGTCCCGGGGCTGCTGCCGCTTTGTTTTGTCGAGGGCAGTGCTACGGAACCCTGCGCCCGCTGCCATCCTTCTGAGGCTGCGGCTTTCGATCGATCTCCAATGGGCCGATCCGTCGGGCTGCCGTCCGTGTTTGCTGAAGGCCGCATCGCACACAAACTGTCGGGCAGCACGGTTACGATCCGCCTCCGCGGATCGGCCGTCGAGCATGTGTTGGAGCGGCGTGGAGTTATTGCCCAGTATCCGGTGGCTTATTCCGTGGGGGCGGGAATCGTCGGATACAGTTACATGGTCCGGATTGGTTCATACCTGTATCAATCCCCGGCTTCTTATTACACGCAAACCAAGAACTGGGACCTGACACCGGGCTACGAGACGGAGACGAACCTGGATTTCACGCACCAGATTTCCAGCGGCTGTCTCTTCTGCCACACAGGCTCGGTGAACTTCGTCGCCGGGACCGGCAACCAGTTCGCCGATCCGCCGTTTACGGCGATCTCTTGCGACCGCTGCCACGGGCCGCATGACGCGCACCTGAAGAACCCGGTCGCCGGCTCGATTCTAAACCCGGCTAAGTTACCCCCGAAACGCCGCGACAGCGTCTGCGAACAATGCCACCTGGAAGGGACGGTCCGGATTCTGAACCCCGGACGCGATTGGTGGGATTTTCACGCGGGTAAAGAAGCCCAAAGCGTGTTCGTCACCTACTTACCCACCGCTCCCGACGGCACGCTGCGGGCGGTGAGCCAGAGCGAATTGCTGGCCCGCAGCCAATGCGCCAGGCAAAGCGGCGGCCGGTTGTGGTGCGGCACGTGCCACAATCCGCATGCCACGGAGCCGAACCGGGCGCAGGCGGTGAAGGCCGCGTGCCTCTCCTGCCATGGCGGTCTTTTCGCGGCGAAGGGTCATCCGGCGGCGGACGAATGCGTGAGCTGCCACATGCCGCGGCTGCGTCCCACGAACGTCGCGCACTCCGCTGTTACGGACCACAGCATTCCACGCGTTCCGCGCGCTCAGCAAAACGAATTATCCGGCACGGAGACCATTCTGAAGGCGTGGCGCGAGCCGGATCCGGGGCTGATCCGCCGGGACCTGGGTTTGGCGTATTTCGAACTGGCGGCCAACACGCATTCCGCTTCGGCCTTGCGCCAGTCGTATGAGATCCTCTCGGAGTTACCGGCGGACCAGCGGCAGGATCCACCCGTGGAGGCGGACCTGGCCTCCGTGCTGGTGCAGCAGGGCCAGCTTTCCCTGGCCACGCGGCTCTTTGCCCGCGCCGCGGCTGAGCAGCCGGCCAACGCGCGGTACGCCTACTGCCTGGGGGCCGCGCTGGACCGCTCCGGGCAGATTGGCGAGGCGGTGAACGAGTTGCGGCGCGCGATTGCACTCGACCCATCGCAGCCGGACCCGTACCTGGAATTAGCGCAGCTCTACGGCAAGGCCGGGCAGGAAGCGGCAAGCCGCCGCGTGATTCAGGAGTATCTGCGCTTCATGCCCCAGAACATCCGGCTGCGGTCGGAACCTGGCCTTCCGGGACTGCGATAATGGTGTGATGCCGGCGGCCATCCGGGGCAAATCGTTGTCGCTCGTGCCGGCCCTGGCGCTGGCGCTGGCCCGCTGCGCGCTGCCCGCGGATGGCGGCGGGATCACCTTCTACAAGCACATCGCTCCGATCGTGTATCAGTCGTGCGCGCCCTGCCATCGTCCCGGCGAGCCGGGACCCTTCCCTCTGCTCACTTATACGGACGTAAGCAAACGCGGCGCGCAGATTGTGGCGGTCACCAAGAGGCGCTATATGCCGCCGTGGCTGCCCGAAGCGGGTCACGGCGAGTTTCAAGAACAGCGCCGGCTGACCGACGAGCAGATCCGTACCATCGAGCAGTGGGTGAAGGAAGGCGCGCCCGCGGGATCGCCCGCCGATGCTCCGCCGGCTCCGAAGTTCGTCCCGGGTTGGCAACTCGGGCAGCCGGACCTGGTGCTGGAGGCGCCGGCTGCTTACCGCCTGCAAGCCTCGGGACCGGACGAATACTGGAATTTCGTGCTGCCGCTAAAGATGGCGGGCCCGCGGTGGGTGAAGGCCATCGAGATCCGGCCGGGTAACCCGCGCGCGGTGCATCATGCCAATGTGCTGATCGATCGCAGCCGCTCGGCCAGCATCCAGGAGAAGACACCCGGCGCGGGATTCCCGGGCATGGACCTGAGTATCGAGTCGGACACCTTCGATCCCGACAGCCACTTTCTGTTTTGGAAGCCGGGTGGCACGCCGTGGGTCGAGCCGGACGGCATGGCGTGGCGCGCTGAATCGGGCACCGACCTCGTGCTGAATGTGCACATGCAGCCAACGGGGAAGCCGGAATTGGTGCAGCCGTCCATCGGGCTTTACTTCACCGATCGCCCCGGCACGAAATTCCCCATGCTGGTGCAACTCGAACGGGATGGCGCACTGGACATCCCGGCGGGCGATGCGGACTTCGCCGTGGGCGACGACTTTGTGGCGCCGATGGACCTGGACGTTCTGGCGGTCTATCCGCACGCGCACTACCTGGGCCACCTATTGGAAGGCTATGCCACACTACCTTCGGGGGCGCGCCGATGGTTGGTGCGCATCCCGGATTGGGATCCCAACTGGCAGGCGGTGTATCGCTACAAGGCGCCGGTGTTTTTGCCCAAGGGCACGGTGGTATCGATGCGCTACCACTACGACAATTCGGCGGCCAATCCGCGGAACCCCCATCAGCCCCCGCAGCGCGTGCGCGGCGGGAATCAAGCCACAGACGAGATGGCGCACCTGTGGCTCCAAGTTTTGCCGCGCGGCGCGGCGGACCGGCGGATGGAGCTACAGGAAGCTTTGATGCGGCACCGGATAGAGAAATATCCCGGCGAGTTCACGGCGCAGTTCAACCTGGGCGCGCTGATGCTGGCGCGCGGGGACCAGGCTGGCGCGGTGAGGTATTTGCGCGGCGCCATCGCGGCGCGGCCGGATTCTCCGGTTGCTTTGAACGCGCTGGGAGCGGCGCTGCTTCCGGCCGGAAATGTGAACGAAGCCGCGGGATTGTTCGAGCGCGCGCTGGGCGCTAATCCGCGCTATACCAACGCGCGGTACAACCTGGCCAATGCGCTGGCGATGGAGCAGCAGTGGGAGCCGGCCGCGGCGGAGTTCCGCAAAGTGCTGACGGAGGATCCTGGCGATGCCGGCGCGCGCCAGCATTTGGGCGAAGTGCTGCGGCTGTGGGGCGATGAGAGCGCCGGCGCGGGCAAATTGGAAGAGGCGGCCGCACACTTCCGGCAGTCGTTGGAATTCCGGCGCAACGATGCGGAACTGCACAACGATCTGGGCGCGGTGCTGGCGCGACTGGGGCGCACACAGGAAGCGCTGACGGAGTTCGAGACCGCCGTCAGCCTCGACCCGAAACTGGAGACGGCCAGGCAGAATCTGGCAGCGCTGCGGGGCAGGCAGGAACGGTAGGGAGACGCCGAATGCGAAGTCCGCTCCGCAACATCACGGCGCGCGGTGCTGGTGGGGCTAGGGGTTGGGAAGCCGGGCTGCGACTCCGGACTCGCGGGATCGGCGGTGAGTCGCGGCTCGAATTCGGGCTGAGCGAACCGAATGGAGACAGGCGGGCTTCCTACTTATCGACTTCTTTTTTCTGGAGCATTTTGCCGAGCTCGGCTTCCTTGGCTTCCTTCACCTGCTCGCCTTTGGCAAAGGCGGCCTTGCTGCCGTCGATGTCACCCTTTTGCCGGAGAAGCTGACCGAGGGTGTTGTAGGGGCCGGGGTCGTCGGGGCGGTAACGGATGGCGGACCGGAGGGCAGTCTCCGCGCCCGCGAGGTCGCCTTTCTGCTTCAGCGCCGTTCCCAGCATGAACCAGGCTTCTCCGTAATCAGGGCGCAGATCGATGGCCGCCCGCATCTCCCTGGCTGCGTCGTCGAACGCGCCGGTTTGCCAGAAGGCGATGCCGAGGGTGTAGTGCGCCTCCGAGAGAGTGGGGTCCAATTCGAGGGACCGCTGCAACTCCACCTTGGCGCCCTCGATGTCGTCCTCACTCTTGAGCGCGAGGCCAAGGTCATAGTGCGCGCCGGCGAGCGAGGGTTCGCGGCGGATGGCCTCGCGGAGTTGTTCCTCGGCGCTCGAGAAATCGCCCTTGCGCAGGTAGGCCGTGCCCAGGTTGACGCGAGCCATATTGTAAGACGGATCGGCCTGGAGGATCTTGAGGAACTGGGCGATGCCTTCATCGGCGCGGCGCGTATTCACCAGCGCCATGGCGAGGTTATTGCGCGCATCGGGATCGGCGGGATTCAAATCCACCGCGTGCTGGTAAGCATCTACGGCGGCGGCCAGGTCGCCGGTTTTCTGCGAAGCCATGCCGAGAGAATTCCAGACGTTCCATCGCTTGGCATCGAGCGCTGCGGCAGCGCGGAGATGCGGCAGGGCATCGGCATATTGTTCCTGCGATTTGAGGGCCTCGCCGATGCCGTCCTGGTAATCGAAGTTGCCGGGTTCGAGAGCGGCGGCATTTTGCAAATGCGGAATGCCGCGCGCGGGATCCTGCGCCAGCCAATACGCGACGCCCAAATGGTACTCGGCGGGCGCGTACTTCGGGTCTAAGTCGAGGGCCTTCCGAAAGTTCTGGATGGCTTCGTCGCGGCGATTGAGGACCGCGAGGAGAAAACCAACTTCATCGGCGAGGCGCGCCGACTTGGGATCCAAGGCGGCCGCCTGTTGATAAGCCGCCAGAGCGCCGGCGGCATCGCCTTGCGCCTTCAGGGCCGCGCCGCGGGACTCCAGATCGGCCAGCGGATCCTGGGCGTGAGAGATCGACCAGAATGCGAGGAGTAGCGCCAGCAGCCTCACCTGGCTCCATTATACTGGGACGGTAAGGGGCTGTCTTGGCACGTTCGCGCGCGACTGTGGTGCTGGTTTGGAGCGCCTGGCTGGCCGCTTTCCGGGTGGCCGGGCAGGGGCCGGCGGGCGTGCAGGAACTGGATGTGGCGGCGCGGCAAAAGCTGGCTGCGCGCGACGCGAACGGCGCGCTGGAAGCATATCGGAAGCTGGCCCAAATGGTTCCGCAATCGGCCGCCTACCAGGACGAGACCGGCTTTTTGCTGGCGGCCACCAACCGCACCGCGGAGGCCGTTCCTTACCTCCGGCGCGCGACGGAACTGGATCCGAAGATGGCGCAGGCATGGTATCACCTGGGCGCGGCGCTGTGGCTGGTGCGGCAGCCCGATCCGGCTGTGCAGGCTTTGCGCAAGGCGGTGGATCTGGCGCCCGGAAATGCGGACTTCCGTTTGCGCCTCGGACAGGCTTACAACGACACCGGGCATTACCCGGAAGCGGCCCGCGAACTGGCGCCGGTGGCCGCGCGGATGCCCGCCAATGCGGCGGTGTGGGAAACGCTGGCCGGCGCCCTGGCCCGGCAGAACCGCTTCCCGGAAGCGCGCGACGCCTTCCGGCATGCCGTGGAGCTCGACCCGAAGAACGACGCGGTACGCAATAACTACGGCAATGCACTGGTGCGATCCGGAGATCCGGCGGGCGGTTTGAAGGAATTCCGGCGCATCCTGGAGCACGATCCGAATAACCTGCGAGTGCAGGTGAATGTGGGCTACGCGTACATCGCGGCGGGAGATATGCAGGCGGCCATAAAACAGCTCTCGGCGATCACGGGCGAGCACCCCGAGGATGCCGGGGCGCACTACGATCTCGGTATCGCCTACAAGTCCATCGACGACCTTCCGCACGCCACGGGCGAACTGGAGAAGGCGGTACAGCTTGAGCCGTCGCTGGCCGAGGCCCACTACAGCCTGGCGCTGACGTACATCGACGCGGGTGTTCCGGCAAAAGCCATCGACCAATTACGGGCCGCCGCCGCTGCGCGGCCCTCGTACATGGAGGCGTGGTATCAACTGGGCAATACACTGAAGGACCAGGGCGATGCGGAGGGGGCCATCGAAGCGCTGCGGCGCGCGGTGGCGCTGGACGATCAAAATGCCGCCGCGTGGAACAACCTGGGGCTGCTGCTGCGGCGCAAGGGCGACCAGGCGGGCGCTGAGGAAGCTTTTCAAAGGGCCGCCGCGCTGCGCAAAGCCGAAGCGGAGGAGAAAGAGAAGAAGTTGCAGCAGGGGATCAAGAAGTAGCGGGTCAAAACAAAATACCGGCGACTTGTTCCGCGATGCCGCAGACCTTTTCGCGCAGCGTCGAGCGGGTCGCGGAGCGGTCGTTGGTGGAGATGCGCACGAGGAAGGCCTGATCGCGCACGGTGCCGACAACCTGCTCGGCCGTCCAACCCGGCTTGCCCTGATAGCTGCACAGGGCGGCCTGATTGCCGATGCCTTTCAATTGCCCGGCGCCCGATTGGCAACTGTCGTGCGATGCGGCGGCGGGGGTGACTTCGATGCGCAGGGTGGTTTCCCGCCCGCCAGCCTGGCGCGCAAATTCACAACTCCTGGGGGCCACGGTGACTTCGACCGCGCCGCCCAACACCCCGGCCGCGGTGGCGGCGTTCAGCCAGGGACATCGACCTTCGGCCGCCGCCATGGGGAGCGCGGGCAGCCACAGGGCAAGCGCCAGAACTGCCAGGCCTCTGAGCGCATGATTGGCTCCTTCGCGGCCGCGGCTCGGTTCTGGTTCCGAGCCGGGCCCAGGGGGCGCCGCGTCAGCAAGCGAAAGAACCGTTTGAAGGCTTAGGTCTGCGACCGCATGATTTCGCTCGTTTGCTTGCTTACGCGCGCGGCTCAACATCGGAACGGAGCCGCGACCGCTAGAGAGCGAATCATGCAGTCGGAGACCTAGCAGGTTGCGGAAAGCGGCATGGGCAGGCTGAAGGCCTGCCCCACCTCCTGCCGAAATGACGTTCACAGGGTCCGCTTTCGAGCGGGTTGGAGCGTTTCCGCCTTGAGGATTTTGCCGCCTTCCTGGATGACGTACAGCTTATTGACTTCCAGGTCCTTCAACTCATCCACCTGCCCGCTGAGCCAGCGGATTTCGATCTTATCCACTTTAGCGGCCTGGTCGAGGCCGAAGTGCATGCGCAGGTCGTTCTGGGAAAAGTAACTTCCGCCACTGCGTAAC
>JASHSS010000396.1 GCA_030038565.1 Bryobacteraceae bacterium | reverse complement strand
CTCGGGGGTGGTTCGCTCGCTGGGCATCCGCTTTTTCCGCATGGTGCTGCGGCCCATCCTGGGCAAGCCGGTGACCGATCCGACCTCCGGATTCGTCGGCGTCAACCGCCGGGCGCTGGCGGTTTTCAGCCAGAGCTTTCCGCTGGAGTATCCGGAAATCGAAGCCCTGGTGGTGCTGCAGCGCCGCCGCTTCCGCTTCGAGGAAGTGCCTTGCAAGATGCACCCCCGGCGGACCGGGCGCTCGTCGATCACCGCGCTCAAGTCGATTTCCTACATGGCCCACGTGCTCCTGGGGGTCTTCGTCAACGTGCTGAAATACGAAGGGCGCGGGGCCCGCGCGCGGCGCGGAAAGGCCGCCCGGCAGGCAGAGAGGAGACCATAGCATGGACCGCTTATTAAATGTCACCACCGTGCTCAGCGTGGTGTTACTGATCGTGGTGCTGTTTTCGGTGCGGCGCGCGCATATCCGGGTGGAATACTCGGTAAGCTGGCTGCTGGCCGCCGGATTCATGCTGGCGCTCTCGCGGGCGCGGCCGGTGCTGGAATATATCACCCGGCGCTTCGATATTCCCGACACGCCGCTGACGCTCTTCCTGGCCGCGGGCAGCGTATTTCTGATTATGTTTTTCCGCTTTTCGTTGATCATTTCCGATCTGCGCGACGACAATATCGCGCTGGCCCAGCGGGTGGCCATCCTGGAGTATCACATCCGCACCCTCGAGCAACATGAAGACTAAGAAGCGCCGGAGCGGCAGGACGGAACCCGCGGCGCCGGCCTCGCGCCCGTTTCCGTGGGGATGGGCGGCCGCCGGCGCGCTGGCCTTGTGCGTAGTCTTCTGGGCTTATGGTCCCGCTTTGAACGGGCCCTTCGTTTTCGACGACGCCAATCTTCCCTACGGCCGTGCGGACTTCAGCCCCTCGCTCACGGCGTGGATCGGCGGCGGCGTCCGCGGCCTGCTGCTCGTGAGTTACTGGCTGAACCAGCAGATCGGCAACGGCGACCCGTACTCCTTTCACGTGGCCGGCGTGCTGATCCACGTAGTGGCCGCGGCGCTGGTTTTCCTGATCGTACGCCGGCTGCTGGAATGGGCTCAATCCGCGGCTCCTTCGCGGAATTTGTTGGCGGCCCTGGCCGCGGCGGTTTTCCTTTTGCACCCCGCCCAAACCGAGGCGGTGGCCTACATCGCCGGCCGCTCGGAAGCCCTCAGCACCATGTTTTTCTTCGCCGCCCTGACGGTGTTTCTCTATCGGCGGACCGTCGCCATCCGCTGGAGCACGAGCGCCGCCGTCCTGCTGTTGTTCGTCGCCGCGGTGCTTTCCAAAGAGCCGCCGCTGGTGCTGCCCGTGGTGCTGCTGGTCACCGACTATTGGTGGAATCCGGGGTTCGGTTTTTCTGGAGTTCGCGGCAACTGGCGCTTGTATCTCCCGGTGGCGGTGGGCGCGCCGCTGGCCGCCGGGGCCATTCTCTGGAAGGTGCTCGCGGGCGCCCAGACCGCCGGTTTCGGGCTCAAGGACTTCACCTGGTATCAATACTTCTTCACCCAGTGCCGCGCCCTGTTTGTCTATATCGGTATTTTCCTGTTTCCGGGCCGCCTCAACGCCGACTGGAGCTTCCCCGTTTCGTACACCCTGTGGGAACACGGCGCCATCTTCGGCCTGGCTGCGCTGGCAGGCCTGGCCGCCGCGGCGTGGATCTACCGCCGCCGGTTTCCGCTGGCCAGCTACGGCTTTTTCCTGTACCTGCTGTTGATGGCGCCCACCTCTTCATTCCTTCCGATTCAGGACCCTATCGCCGAACGCCGCCTGTACTTCTCCATGATCGGGCTGCTGCTCATCGCGGTGGATCTTCTGGGGCGCCTCAAGGTGGAACGGCGCAAGCTGGCGTACGCCGCGGTGGCCGTGCTGCTGGCCGAAACCCTTGTCACGCACGCGCGCGCAGCGATCTGGGCCGACCCGCTGCGGCTGTGGGAGGATACCGCCCGCAAATCTCCGGATAAGTTTCGCGCGCACTTCCAATTGGGCTACGCTTATTACACCGGGCAGCGCTACGACCGGGCGGTGGCGGAATTTCGAAAGGCCGGGGACCTGCCGGCCCGCACTCTCGGCGAAAGGAATAACCTGCTGGTGGACTGGGGCCTGGCACTGGACGGGGCGGGCCGCTGGGAGGACGCCATCGCCAAGCTGCGCGAAGCGGCGGCCACTGAGCCTACCGCATACATATACTCTCAGATCGGTATGATCTCGGCGAAGCACGGCCAGTACGATCCCGCGCTGGAGGCTCTGGGCCAGGCACAAAGGCTGGATCCCGGATTCGGCATGACCTACGTCTACCGCGGGCAGATCTTCGAGCTGCGGGGTGACCTGCCCGGCGCCGTCCAGCAATTCCAGCGGGCCCTGGAATTGCCCGATCCCGCCAATCTGGCCCACGAACAGGCCCGCCAGGAACTGCTCCGGCTGCGCAGCGGTCCGCCTGGCGGCCGCGGAAAATGACACCGCCGCTCGCGATCGGCGTGAATGCCCTGTATCTGCTTCCCGGCCAGGTGGGCGGCACCGAGATCTATCTCCACGGATTGCTGGCGGCGCTGGCCCGGATCGATCCGGTCAATCGTTACGTGGTGTTCCTCTCCGCCGAAGCGGATCCGAGGGTGGTTCCCGGGCAGAGCAATTTCCGCGCCGCGCTGCAACCGGTGCGGGCCACCTGGCGCCCGGCGCGCATCCTCTGGGAGCAGACCGTGCTGCCGATCGAAATCGCGCGCGAGCGCCTCGACGTGCTGCTCAACGCGGGCTTCACCGGCCCGCTCTTCTGCCCCTGCCCGCAGGTGACCGTGTTTCACGACCTCCAGCACAAGCGTCACCCGGAGTTTTTCCGCTGGTTCGATTTGCCCTTCTGGCGTTTCTTCCTCTACTGGCCGGCGCACATTTCGAAGAGCCTGCTGGCGGATTCCACCGTAACCGCCGCCGACCTGGGCCGGTATTACCGGCTGCCGCCGGGCAAGATCCGGGTGGCCCCGCTGGGCGTGGAGCCGGTGTTCTTCGAGATCGGCCGGCGCCGGCGCCCTGAGCCGTTCCTGCTGACGGCGTCCACGCTGCATCGTCACAAGAATGTGGATGGCCTGCTGCGCGCGTTCGCGGCGTTCCGTCGGCGCCACCCGAATTTCCGGCTGGTGATTTGCGGGCTGCACGGTTTCCACACCGGTCCGGTCCATGCCCTGCGCGACGCCCTGGGACTGGACGGCGCGGTGGAGTTTCCGGGGTGGATTCCGCGGGAGGACCTCTACGATCTGTTCGCGCGCGCATGGGCGTTCATTTACCCCACACGCTTCGAGGGCTTCGGCCTGCCGCTGGTGGAGGCGATGGCGGCCGGCTTGCCCACAGCCTGTTCGGCGATTGAACCGCTGGCGACCATGGCCGGGGATGCCGCCGTGCAGTTCGACCCCGCCGATCCCACGGCCATCGAGCGCGCCATGCTGCGGGTGACTGAGGACGAGGGCCTGCGTGAGCGCCTGACCCGCGCCGGGCCGCTGCGCGCTGCCGATTTTTCCTGGACCGCCACGGCCCGCACGACCCTGGCGGCTCTGGAGGCGGCGGCGGAGGGGGAGCCGTAAAGGCTCGCAGCCCGGTTCTGGAATGTCCCGCTAAGACGCGCCGGCTTCGAATTCCAGGGCCAGAGTGGCCTTCGCGTCAGGTTTGTGGAGGGCGCCCTGAAGCTTCAGTTGCGCGCCCACCAGCCGGATCAACGCGACTACCGCCGGCTTCAGGAAGTAGGTGGGGAAGGGGATGTCGCGCGTCATCGCTTTGAGCGCCGCGAGCATCTCCTCATATTGCTGTTCATCGTCCACCCCAGGTACTTCCGATGCCAGATGCTTCAGGTTGTCGCAGAAGTTCATGAAGTTCTGCGCGGCGTAAATGCGCAATTGCACCAGGTTTCGCTCCGCGGTTTCCGCGAGTGACGGAGGATAGCCCGCCGGCCACTTGGAGAGCGCCATGTCGCCCCGGAGCTTCCGGTCTCCCGGTTTTTCTGACCCTTGCTGATCGTTCTTGACACGATTGAAGTTCAGCCATTGCGCGTACGCGCCGAAGGAGCCGAGGAAATCTCATTGGTGGGATCGGGCAGCCGGTACGTGTCTGCGAAGGCGTGGGTAAATGCCTCGTAATTGGCCTGATCTTTCTGGTGCGGCTCGGCAGCGGGATGGCCGTTTTGATAATCGTCGGACTGAAGCTTCCCGAAAAGCTGGGATGGGACGTTGAACGCCAAACGCACCGTGCCGTGGGGCGCGAGATGGGCATAGCCGCGGATGGATTCCGCCTCCTCGCCCCGGCCGAGCGCGGCAAGCGCCCTGGCGGAATGATCGAACGCTTCCCCAATGCCTTTATCGATGAAAATCGCCTGGAGCTTCACCGAGGCGCCGGAAACAGCCGTTGACCCGCTGACATTCCGGCATTCGGCGACGAAATAGAGGTCGGCCTCCTGACTCTTCTTGGAAGTTCCGGAGATCTCCGTAACCCCCTCGGTACTGCGAATCTGGAAAGTGCGCGAACCAATGTAAGTGACGTCGTTCTGGTCAATGTACTTGGTTACGTCCTGGAAGTTGAGGAGACCGAAGAGTTGTAAGTGAATGCCGGCGCTGGTCAGGTATTGCTGCTCCACGAACGATCGCGGATCGAGTTTCGCGCCCGATTCCTGGATCGCGCTGGCATAGTCGCCGCCCATCGCCAGATCGTAGGCCCTCTGTCCGGATTTGTCGGGTCTGGTGAAGTCCAGAGCGTAGATGAAAAGCGCGGTATCCTGGCTGGCCCGGGACTGCATCAGCTCCAGAACCATCTTCTGGCCATCGCCTTTCGAGAGCAACTGGTTGACCGACGAGTTGACGTCCGTGGCCAGGGGATCGGCGGCGGAGGCCAGCTTGATCCCCAAAGGCCCGGCCGTAGAGCCAAGGTACGGTTGTGTGGCGAGGCCGATCTCCCGGTTGAGGGTAGTGGGATCGGTCTGGAACTTGGCGCCGGCCTTTAGTGTGATGCCCACGCTTTCGGTGCTGGAAAGGGTGGCGACGTCCTTGCGCATCAGGTAGAGGGTGACTTTGTTATCGCCGGCGATATTGGTGCGGCCGGCAACCAACCGAAAATCGTCCTGGTGGGTATAAGTGAGCTTGAAAGCGGCGTCAACCTTGACTGTGGGCGAGGTGGTCAGGACCTCCCTGCCGATCGGGGTGTTGGCCGCGGCCTGCACGTTGCCGGTGCTGGTTCCCGCCAACTGAATGCCGGCGAAGCCATAGGTCACACCGAAGCCCAGCGCAAGGTTGCCCACGAATTCGGCATCCAGGTAAGACCCATCCTGCATGTCGTCGATCCCGTCGGAATGGAATGGCAGCCGGAAACGTCGAAAGGCCTCGCTGATGGCGTCGTGAACCTTGGTGGTGGGCAGCACCTGGTGGTGGTAAGTGATGCGGAACTGCTCGTCCGCGGAGGCGCTTCCCGAGACTCCCAAAGCCCCGTTGCTGAATTTTGCTCCCACCTCCAGGCCGATCGAGCAGCTCAGGGAAATCGATACGCAGCAATGGCCGTCGCGGACTTTGATGGGGTTCTGCTGCGGCGATTCGGCGCCGGTGGTGAACTGGCACATGGTTGCGCCGGATTTCAGGAATGCGATCTTGCAGCCGGCCTGCGGCTTGACGGTCAGCGTGATGGCCGCGACCTGTGGAATCTTCCAACTCGGCGCGGCGCTGAAGTTGAAGCCCAAGGTTGCGAATTGGGGAGGGATCTCGGAGACCGCATCGTTGGGAATCTCCGGTATCTTAGCCGTGATGCTGCCGGCCTCCTCCAGAAAGTGCTTACTCAAGTCGGAGCTGATATCCAGCTCCGCAGTGGTTGTCGATCCCAGGCTCAGTTTGAGCGGCATGACTTTCACTATGTTGGCCGATGCGGCCGTGGGAATCAAGGAAAATTGGGACCGGGGGCCGGTGGCTCTACGGCCGTGGCCCTACTCCGCCAGCAGTGCGCCCCAGTGCAGGCCGGCGCCGAAAGCGGCGAAGAGCATCGGACCGGGGGGTGGGCCGCCCTGCCACCATTCGGCGGCGGCGATCAGCAGCGAGGCCGATGAGGTGTTGCCGCAGCGGTCCACGTTGATGAAAAACTTCTCTTGGGCCACTCCCAGGGATTTGGCGGTGCGGACGATCAGATTGCGGTTGGCCTGGTGCATCAGGTACACGGCAATTTCGGCGGGCGGTTTGTGGTTACGCTCCAGCAGGTCGGAAATCGCCCGCGGCACTTTGCGGGTGGCCTGCATGATGACGGTCTGGCCGTTCATCTGAATCGGCCCGGCCAGTTCCAGGCGGAGCGCCTCGGCGTAAGCGCCGTCGCTCCCGAGCAAAGCGTCTGTGATTTGGGCGAACCCGGTTTCGGCGCTCACCAGGCAGGCGCCCGCGCCATCGCCGAAGAGGATGGCCGTATCGCGGCAGGCCGGCTCCATCGAAATCGCCCGCGACATGATCTCCGCCCCCACCACCAGCACGTTGCGGTAGCGGCCGCAGAGTTCGGCGGCCAGGGCCAGCCCGAAGAGGGAGCCGGCGCTGGCCAGAGGCAGGTCGATGGCCGGAACGGCGGCCAGTTGCAGGCCGGAGGCGACCGCGGCGGCCGGTCCCGGAAAGCGGCGCTCGGCCGATCCGCTGGCCACCAGAACCAGGTCCACCTCGCGCGGCGCGAGCGAGGCGCGCGCCAGGCAGTCCTGGGCGGCGCGGACGCCCAAGTCCGCCACGGTCTCGGAGGCGGCGGCCCAGCGGCGCTCGTAAATGCCGGACATTTGCACGATCCAGGCCGGGTCGCAGCCGAGTTGCGGGGCGATCTCCCCGTTGGTGACCACCCGTTCCGGAAGGTAGCGGCCGAAAGCGCGCAAACGGGCCGCAGTCACTTGTGGCCTTGCAGGTAGGCTTCGATCCGCAGAACGGAGTCGAAACGGCGGGGGGTCAGGTCGGAATCGGGAACGCGGAGGGAGAACTGCTTTTCCAATTCGGCCACCAGGTCGGTGAGGGTGAAGGAATCGAGCAGGCCGGATTCGAAGAGGGATTGCTCGGGCGAGGGGTCGGCGGATTGTCCGGAAACCTGGCGGATGATGGCGAGGATCTTACTTCGCTGGTCCATAAACAGTCTGGTCGGTAATTTCGAGGCGGGTTTTGCGGTAGGTCTCGTACTGGCGCATCAGGTCGCTGAAGAGGGCATTGGCCAGGCGCTGGTAGCCCGCGGCGGTGAAATGCACGTAATCGGCCTGGGCGAGACCGGCGTACACCCAATCGCGCATGGAGCCCTTACCGCCCATGCGCTGCCGGGCGTCCCAGAAGGTGCAGCCGTTTTCGCGGCAGGCGGCCTGCTCGGCGGCGATGATGCGGTCGACGCCATCGAGCGGATGCCACACGCCCCGCACTTTGGCCCAGCGGTCGGGCGGCCCCAGCACCAGGATGGAGGCGGTAGGGGCGTCCTGCCGCAGGCGGTGGAGCAGGTTGGAGAACAGCTCCTCGTAGCTTTCGTGGTTCCATTCCGGATCGCTGGCTTCGTTGGTGCCGTACGCCAGCACAATCATCCCCGGGTCGCGGCGCTCCAGGTAGGTGGCCAGCTCGTTCTCATCCCACTTCATGATCACGGAGGCCTCCGCGCCGTTGATGCCCAGGGCCTCGTAGGTAACGCCGTTCTGCTTGTCGGCCACCCACCCGAACAGGCGCACGGGATGGGAATCCAGGGTCTTGAGGGTAAAGCGGTGTGGGCCGGGGGACACCTGGTAACGCACAAAACCGGGGGCCAGTTCACCGGCGGTGGGGAGGTTCTCCAGGAACTGATCGGAATCGTAGAGCGCCAGCGTGCCTCCATCGGGCTGCTGCAGGTAGTCGATCTCCAGGAAATCGCATTCCGTGTCGAGGTACACGGACTGGCCCGGGCGGTCGGCGGTGATGGCCATTCCTCCCATGCCCAGGAGTCCATCGCCGGAGGCCGAGCGGAATCCGTCCGAATGCCAGAAGGGCGTGGCGCCGCCGGGCGCATCCAGGCGGCGGTAGCCCAGGAACGGCCGGCCGGCCAGCGAGAAGCCCGAGCCGCCGTCACCGAATTTTTCCTTGAAGCTGTCGCGCAGCGCGGCGGTCATTTCATCGGCGGCGGTGTGGGAATCGCCGTAATGAATGATGTGGACGGGATCGTGGCCGAGGCCGCCCGCCAGGCGATAAAGTTGCTCGAAGACCGGCACCAGGGCGCCAGGCTGCCAGAGGGATCCCCGGATGGAATCCTCCAGATAGGCGTTGACCTTGCGCAACGAGGCTGCGCGCATCGCGGCGGTGACGCGCGGCGGGACGGCGGGGTGCGGCTTTTTTTTGGCCGGAGCGGCGAAGAACGGGGCGGCCGACAAGGCCAGCCCGCAAGCAATGGATATGGCTTTAGCGGTGCGATGGCGCGCTCGCATCAATACTAGGGTACCGCGGCTTTGGCTGAAGATTGCAACATCTGGCGCAATTTGAAGCGATTTAGTCCAAAACCGATCTCCCGGGCGAAGATCGAGGCGATCAATTTGCCGCCCCCGGGCGTGGGATGGATGAAATCGCCCGAGACCAGCCGCGGCTGGCCGTTGTACCAGCGGCCAATGGTTCCCTCGCCGCCCATGGCCTCGAAGGTGTTGAAGAACCCGCAGCCGGTGGAGCGCGCGATGCGCTGCTGAATGGCGACCAGGCGCGGGATATTGGGCATGGTCTCGATCTCGCCGCCCTCCGCGCGGTATCCGCGGTCCATGGGACTCATCACCAGGATGGAAGCGTCGGGCAAGGCGGCGCGGACGCGGCGAATGGACTCGCGCAGTTCACCCTCATATTGCCGGTCGATGAAGGCAGTGAAATCGGCTTCGTTGGTTCCGTAGTTGATGATCACCAGTTGCGGATCGCGCTCGCGCAACTCGGCAGCCCAATGGTCGGCATTGAACAGGCGCGAGAGCACGGTGATGGAAGCGCCGTTCAGCCCCAGGCTGTCGTAGACCACCCCCGGACCGGATTTCTCCGCCGAGATGCCGAAGATGCGGACCGGGCCTTCCTCCACATGAATATCCAGGGCAGCCGCTCCGTGGGCCACGGCAAAGCGGGTGCGGGCCGCAATTCTGGAAGCGCCGGCGGTGTTCACGCGGCCCAATTGCACGCCATCCGCCGAGACGGTGAAAACGCCGCCCTCAGGCTCGATCAGAAACCACACCGTGAAGCTGGTCTGCCGCCGGTCTTTGAATACAATGTGGCTTTCCGCGCCCGCCGCGCCGGTGAAGCTGACGCCGCCCAGGCCGAACAACCCATCGCGCGCTTTAAATTGGGTTGCCGGGGCGATCTCCCATCCGTCGGAGGAAAGCTCCACGCCGATGTGTCCGTACCAGGCCCACGGTTTGCCGATCAACACAAAGCCGTGGCCGGCGCCGCCGTAGCGCTGCTGCAGGATGGCGCGGACATCGCCGGTGATGAGGTCGGCGGTGGTGGGCGAATCGCCGTAGTGGACCACTCGGGTGACCGCGCCGGAAGCGCCCTTTTCGGTGCGCCAGAGAGAGGCGTAGAAATGGTCCAGCGAGCCGCCCGAATCGTCCAGCAGGGGAGAACCCAGCAGCGGGCGAAGGGGCACGGGCGATTCAGGCTCGGTATGCCGCACCATGGGGCTGAAGGGGACGCGGGTGGGGTCGAAATCCACCAGGGCGGCGGCGTGGGCCAGTTCGGGTCCTTTGACCGCCGGCCGAAGCGCGCGCGCGCCGGCCAGCAACAATCCCAGGGTGGCGATGGCGAGGGCGGTGCTGAAAGGGAAGCGGCGCATGGTCTAAAACCGCGAATACACGAACGGAACGCTGCCGTGTCCGCCCAGAAACTGCAGCGCCAGCGCCACCAGGAAGAGCGCCGCCACGTGCACGTAGGAGGGGCTCCGGGCAAAGCCGTCCAGGATGCGCGAGTACCACGCCTTAGAGACGAAGAAGGTGGCCGCGGCCAGCAGCATGATGCCGAACAAAGGCGCGGAGAGGTTGTCGAAGCCGGCGCTGAGGGAACCGATGCGGTTGAGCAGGGCCTGGGCGTTGGCCAGGCTGCTCGCGCGGAAGAACACCCAGGTGAGGCACACGAAGTGGTAGGTGAGGAAGATCAGCCCGGCGCGCTTCCACGCTCCGACAGGCTTGGGCCGCCCGCGCCAGCTTCGGAAACCGTGCGCGGCGGCCAGCGCCAGGCCGTGGAGCAGGCCCCACGCTGCGAAGGTCCAGGTGATGCCGTGCCACAGCCCGCCGAGCAGCATGGTGATCACCAGGTTGATGTAGGGCATGATTTTGGTGCGCTTGCCGGGCAGCGAGAAATACAGATAATCGCGCAGCCACTGGGAAAAGGTGATGTGCCAGCGCCGCCAGAACTCGGTGACGCTGAGGGACTGATAGGGGTGGTCGAAGTTCATGGGCAGCCGGACGCCCAGCAGAAGGCCCACGCCGCGGGCGATATCGGTGTAGCCGGAGAAATCGAAATAGATCTGGAGCGAGTAGGCGTAGACGGCCGCCAGAACCTCGACGCCGCTATAGAGGTTGGGGGTGTCGAAGACCCGGTTGACCAGGTTCTGGCCCAGGTAATCGGCGATCAGGGCTTTCTTGAGCAGGCCCAGGCCGATGAGGAAGAAGGCGCGCCCGCCATCCTCGCGGCTGAGCTTGGCCGGGGCGGCGAACTGCTGCACCAGGTCGGTGAGCCGGGTGATCGGCCCGGCTTGCAGGGTGGGGAAGAACGACGCCGCCGAAAGGTAGCCCACCAGGCTGGTGGTGGGTTGGCCATCGCGGCGGTACAGATCGATGGTATAGGTGAGCGACTGGAAGACGTAGAACGAGAGGCCCAGGGGGAAAATCCAGTCCCAGCCCTTGAGCAGCATGTCCATGTGGCGCGAGCCGAGCAGGATTCCGAGATTGAGAGCGATGCTGAGGGTGACCAGGAGGCGCCGCAGGAAGGCTTGGCGATAACGCGCCAGCCCCAAACCAACCAGGAAATCGGCCGTGGAGCAGGCCGGAATCAGCAGAACGTAGAACAGGCCGAAATGGGCGCAAAAGAGGTAGTTCGCCAGCAGCACAACGGCCAGGCGAAGAACTCGCGAACCTGTGGCGGCCCAGGAGACCCAATAGAAAAGGAAGACCGCTGCTACAAAGAAGAAATAGACCCCGCTACCGACTTGCACAAGAAAAACCATTGTAGCGGACGCAGGCGGCAGCGCCGGGGTTGCGGAAATGGCGGGCCAGACCCGGACACCTCGGTGGGACGCTTCGGCGACAATGGAGACACATGGCCGGAGCGAGACCAACCGCGACAATCATGGAGAAGTTGGCCTCTAGACAAGGCCTCGCCAACAATACCGTTCAGTTAGCAAATTCTCCCAGAAGGGAGTTCACAAGAGCCGTCCCCGAACGTCGTGACTATCGGCTTTCTCCGAGTGGGCGATGCGGCCGGAGGGGTCGTCGGCGGTTCCGAGGGCGTTTCTGGGGAGTAATCGGGCACGCGTACGGCGCGTCAGCGATAGCACCAGCATGCGAATTCGAGTGGACGCGTATAATGATGGGCAGTGGCGCTGGAATTCGAGGAATCCGCGGAAGGCAGCATCCAATCTGGTGAAACATGGCGTCTCGTTCCAACAGGCTGCGACAGTCTTCGGCGACGCTCTCGGTCGCATTGTCGCGGACCCGCGCCACTCCTCGGAGGAAGAGCGGCTCGTTCTGCTGGGTTTGTCACAGGAGAAGCGCCTTCTCGCCGTGATGTTCGTCGAGCGCGGCGAGAAGATTCGAATCATTAGTGCCAGGCGAGCGACTCGTCGCGAACGGAAAGACTATGAAGAAGGCCCGGAGTAAGAAGAATATCAAACGGAACGCGTCAGCAGACGAGATCCTGCCGGAATACGACTTTCATAACGCGGCACGCAACAGCTACGCGTTACGGTACGCCGCGGGAAGTTCGGTGGTTGTCCTGGAGCCGGATGTCGCTGCCGCATTTCCCACCGATCGAGAGGCCAATGATGCGTTGCGAGCTTTGGCAACCATTATTCAGAAACATCGGCCGATTCGGCAGTCTCGCCGGCGTTCCTGATTCGGCCACCCAAGGCAACGGCGGAGTCTTCGCGTGAGTGCGAC
>JASHSS010000034.1 GCA_030038565.1 Bryobacteraceae bacterium | reverse complement strand
CCACGGCGTCGCCGGCGGCACTGGGCCGCCAATGCCGCCACGATGAATGTCAATCGCCTGCCGGGGACGTCACCTTTCCGGAACTGGATTCGCTACGCGGAAGCTCGACACGCCCATTACCACGACCTCCACGTCGAACGCGGCTGGGCGAGACCGTGGAATTCCGATACAATCTGGGCATGCCAATCACCCGCCGCGGGCTGCTTGAAATTCTTGCCGCCGCTCCCCTGAGTCGCGCGTGGGCGGCCGGCCGGCCGGTGCGCCTCGGAGGCCCGGTTTTTCTCAAATCCGACGATCCGGCTCAGTTAGCTCATGAGCACCGGCGTCTCGGCTATAGCGCCGCGTACTGCCCGGCGGCAAAAACGAGCGACGCTGACCGCATCCGGGCCATCCGCGAGGCATTCGCCTCCGAGAACGTGGTCATCGCCGAAGTGGGCGCCTGGAAGAACATGCTCGACCCGGACGCCGCGGCGCGGAAGAGCAATCTCGATTACGTGACCGAACGCCTTGCGCTTGCCGAGGCGGTAGGCGCCCGCTGCTGCGTCGATATCGCGGGTTCCTACAATCCGAAATACTGGTATGGCATGAACTCCAGAAACCTGTCGCGGGAGTTCTTTGATGCCACGGTCGAGAACATCCACCATGCCATCGATGCGGTCAAGCCGGCGCGCACCCGCTTTACGATCGAGATGATGCCCTGGTCCCTGCCGGATGGGCCCGATTCTTATCTCGAACTGATCCACGCCGTCGATCGGCCGTCGTTCGGAGTGCACCTGGACGTCTGTAACGTAATTAACAGCCCTGCGCGTTTCTACAATAATAAAGCCGTCATCGAAGAATGCTTTCGGAAGCTGGGCCCGTGGGTGGTATCCTGTCACGCCAAAGACCTGGCCTGGATACCGGAGTACAACGTTCACTTCGCGGAAGTGATTCCCGGCCAGGGCGAAATCGATTATGCGGCCTACCTGAGGGAGCTTTCGCAGTTGCCGGTTGACGCGCCTCTTATGCTGGAACATCTGAAGAACGCCGAGGAGTACGACCAAGGTCGCGCTTACATCCAACGCGTCGCGTCGCAAGAAGGGATTCGCTTCGCCTGAAATGTGGCTTTCGCGGCGCCGCCGGCCGCGCGGCCCCGGCCGGCGCCGGGGGCGCTAACTTGGCGGATCGAGGAACACGGCGCCGAACGACGGCCGCGGGCGCGGCGTAGGGGCCGTCGAGTGCGCGGCGGTTTGTCGGAATCCTCTCGCGCATAGGCTGGCCGAATGGTGCACGGAAGCGCCGCACTCGGACGACCATCAACTCCATTCCTTCACCAGCGCGTGGATCGCCTGGAGGCGCCGCCAGAATTCGGCTAGCAGATCCAACCGCAAGGCGTTGGGGCCATCCGAAAGAGCCTTCTCCGGCGCGTCGTGGACTTCCACGAAAACCCCGTTGACGCCCGCGGCTACGGCTGCGCGGGCCAGGGTCTCGATGAATTCCGGCTGGCCCCCCGAGGCGGCCCCGGCGCCTCCCGGAAGCTGCACCGAATGGGTGGCGTCGAAGACTACCGGCCAGCCGGAGTCGCGCATGATTTTCAGGCCGCGCATATCCACCACCAGGTTGTGATAACCGAACGAGGAGCCGCGCTCGGTCACCAGCACCTGGTGGTTGCCGGTGGAGGCCACTTTGCCGGCCGCGTGGTGGATGTCGCCGGGGGCTACAAACTGGCCTTTCTTGATGTTCACAATGCGGCCGGTGCGCCCGGCTTCCACCAGCAAGTCGGTCTGGCGGCAGAGGAAGGCGGGAATCTGCAAAATGTCGGCCACGGCAGCGGCCGGTCCGGCTTGCGCGGGTTCGTGGATATCGGTGAGGATGGGGAATCCCGCGGCCTTCACGCCCGCCAGGATGCGCAGTCCCTGGTCGAGGCCGGGACCGCGATAGGATGCGGCGCTGGTGCGGTTGGCCTTGTCGAACGAGGCTTTGAAGACGAAGCTGCCCACGGCCTCGCGGATGCCGCGCGCCATGCGGTGGACGTGCTCCTCGCTCTCGATCACGCAAGGCCCGGCGATCAGCACCAGCGGACGGCCCGGAGCGAAGGCGCTGAAATCAATCGGCACGCGAGTATTGCGGTTCCCCGGCCGGCTCCTCGCGCGCCTCCAGCACCCGGGCGGCGGGTTCGGGCACCGGCGCGGCAGCCTCGGGCGCCGGCTCGGCGGAGGCATCGTCCGCGAAAAGCCCCAATTCGCGGCGGCGGCGCTCGGCCAGAGCCGCGCCGATGAATGCCTTGAATAGCGGATGCGGCTCCATCGGTTTGGACTTGAACTCGGGGTGAAACTGGCAGCCCAGGAACCAGGGATGGTTGCCGATTTCGCAGATCTCCACGTAGGTGCGGTCGGGAGTCTCGCCGGTGATGCGCAAACCCGCCGAAACCAGCCGCTCTTCGTATTCGCGGTTGAACTCGTAGCGGTGCCGGTGGCGTTCGTGGATTTCTTCGCTTCCGTAAGCCCGGCGGGCGAAACTGCCGGGAGCCAGGAGGCAGGGCCAACTGCCCAGACGCATGGTGCCGCCCAGGTCTTCCACGCCCTTCAACTCGCGCAGCTTATAAATCACGCGGTCGGGGGCGCCCGGATTGAACTCGGTGGAATCGGCGTGCTCCAGCCCGCAGACGTTGCGCGCGTATTCGATCACCATGGTCTGCATGCCCAGGCAGATGCCGAAATAGGGCACCTTCTGTTCGCGGGCATAGCGGATGGCGTTGAGCATGCCGTCGATGCCGCGCTTGCCGAAACCGCCGGGCACCAGGATGCCATCGTA
>JASHSS010000395.1 GCA_030038565.1 Bryobacteraceae bacterium | reverse complement strand
ACCGTGTAGCTCACCGCCATGATCTGGAGGCCGGAGCGGTAGAGCAGTTCATGCCCGTTGCGCGACCACTTGGGCGACACACCGCCACTGTTCGAAATCTGCCACTTTCCGCCTGGCCCCTCGGACGGTGGAAAGGCCCGCACGTACACTTCATGCTTCCCCGATTCGCTGGAGTCATAAGCCAGCCAGCGCCCGTCAGGCGAGAATGATGGCCGCTCGTCGTTGAAGCTGCTCTTGAAGAACTGCTCCGCCTTGCCGGCCTTCAACCGGCCCCCGTGCTCCTCCAGCGGCACGGTCCAGATCTGCCCTCGTCCCTCGGCGGCGTCCATGTAAGCAAGCCGCTTGCCATCCGGCGTGAATGAATATGGGATTTGCCCCCCGCCGTTTTCCATCAGCAATTGCGGCTGGCCAGACCCATCCGCGCGAGCCTGGAAGATACCCTTTCCCCAGGATGCGTAAAGGATGTATCGGCCGTCCGGGCTCCAGATTGGAGATTCGTAGTAACCGTCTCCGAAGGTCCGGCGCGTCATCGCGTCGCGGCGCGGGTCATAGACCCAAATATCGGTATGTCCTCCCTCGGTGGCCGTCAGCGCCACCCGTTGCCCATCCGGGGAAACCATCGGATTCCGAAAGGCGCCGGGTTTGACGGGCAGCGCCTCCGTCCTCCCCGCCGCATCGATCCATTCGAGCGTCCACAGGTCGCCGGAATTGGCACCCGCCTTGCGGTACACCAAAACGCCGTGCCCATCGGCGCCAGGAGAGCAGTCGAATTGAGCCAACCCGCTATCACGACTAATGGCCACGCCGTCGAGAACCGGCACGGGAGTTCCGCGCGTTTCCAGTTTGTCCAGATCGAACGGCACGGCAAACAGTGTCGTCCTATTGACGTAGATCAAATAGCCCGGCTGCCCGGGAGCGCCCACGTAACGGGCCGAGGCGCCGGCTCGGGCGACGATCTTCCTGTGGCCGTCCGCCAGCGTCACAACGTCGATCGTGTACTGATCCACGTCCATGGACATCTGGGCCTCCGTAAACAGGACCGCTTTGCCTCCCGGCAGAATCTGCGGCCCAACGGCTGCATCTTTCGTGCTGAACCCCGGGAGGGGTTGCGGGGGTCCTCCAGCCGCGGAATACCGCACCAAGCCCTTCCCGAGGGCGTCGCTCACGATAATGCTGCCACCCTCAGCCCAGCTCGCGCCGCCAAAGTTGGGGATTTCGCCGAACGGAACCGCCGCGCCGCCCTCCGCGGAGATCTTCATCACCTTATCTTGGGTTGCGAACCCGACCCACTGCCCGTCCGGCGAGAAGAAGGGATTGTCCGCGCTCTGGGTTCCGGAGAGCTCGGTGGCTTGCGCCTGATCGAGGCGCCGTAGGAACAGCTTGGTGGCGGGTAGCGTACCGGAGACGTAAACCAAGCGCGTACCATCGGGGGAAATAGCGATCTCGCTCCCGGTCGGTTGAGGTGGAGGCAGCGAAACATCCTCGCCCAGGTCGACATCGAGGCGCGTCAGCGGACGATCCACCTGCTTTTGTTGGCGCCATGGCGACCAGAGGGCCAAGGCGAGCGCCACCGCCAACGCGCCCGCCGCTATCCAGGGCAACCGGCTGGAGTGCGGCCCAGCGGCAGCGGGGGAGCCATCTCCAAGCAGTAGCTCCCAGTCACCGATATCGCGCAGGCGCATCCTCGGGTCCTTTTCGATACACCGCTCGATCAAGCGCCGCGCCGGCGTGGGGACCTCGCTCAGGTCCGGCCGTTCCTTCACCACCGCCGCCAGCGTCTCCGTGAGATCCTCGCCCTCGAATAGGCGCTTGCCCGTGAGCATCTCGTAGAGCACCACGCCGAACGCCCAGATGTCGGCGCGCTTATCGACCGATTTGCCGCGCGCCTGTTCCGGCGACATATACGCAGCCGTCCCCAGAATGATTCCGGCTTGCGTCACCGCCATGCTGATGGTCGGCGAGTCGTGCGAACTGGCGGCGGCCGCCGCTTCGGGCATCTTCGCCAATCCGAAATCGAGAACCTTCACTGTGCCGTCCGGCTTGTTCTTGATGTTGCCGGGTTTTAGGTCGCGGTGTACGATGCCTTTGTCGTGCGCGGCCTCCAGCGCGGCGGCAATCTGCTTCGCGATGCCCAGCGCCTCCTCCAGGGGGATTGGCCCGCGCTGAATCCGCTCGGCCAGCGTAAGCCCTGGAACCAGCTCCATGACGAGGTAGTTCTCGCCCACGTCATGGAGAATGCAGACGTTCGGATGATTCAGCGCCGCCACCGCGTGCACCTCGCGCGAGAAGCGGTCGCTGAAGCGTTCGGCGGAAACTTTGAGGGCCACCTCGCGCCCCATCCTGGTGTCGGCGGCCCGATACACTTCGCCCATGCCGCCGGCGCCAATGCGTTCGGCGATCTCATACGGGCCGATCCGGTCACCTGGCGACAGTGGCATAAGGTTCTGCTCAGTTTATCCGATGCGCAGCATTTCCATCACCGGATCGCATATGTCTTCACGTGGATCACATTGGGCAGATCCGGCCCTTGCAGCCAAAAGATCCGCGAGCCGTCGCGCGATGCCGTGAGCGGCCGGGAGGTCATATACGCGGTCGATGCTCTCCGCAGCCCGGAGAAGAGCTTGCGCGGCTCGGCGAACGAGGGCTCGCCATGCCAGGTGACGCCAACCGACATCAGGTCGCCGTCGAGAAAATAGAGGATTTCGTTTCCGTCC
>JASHSS010000394.1 GCA_030038565.1 Bryobacteraceae bacterium | reverse complement strand
GGCGATTACGAGACCACCCTGCGCATCCTGCTCAGCATCCCCAATCCCACGGCGAACGATCTTGACGCCATCGCCATAACCCAAAAGCGCCTGCATCACGAAGCCCAGGCGGAGATCTCCTACCGGGCAGCCATCGCCGCGGCCACGGCCCCCGGCCAATGGCGCCTGCGCGCGCAAACCCTGCTCGATTATGCCGACCTGCAGAGCCAGCGGGGGGAACTGGCCCCGGCGCGCGCCGGCGTAGAGGAAGCGCTGGCTCTTTCCCGCGCCCATCGGGATCCCGGCGGCGAGTCCGGGGCGCTCGCCTCTCTGGCCGAAATCGCCATTGGACAAAACCGGCCCGCGGAGGCGCTGGAGCAGGCTCAGGAGGCGGTCCGCGTGGCGCATCAATCCGACAGCGTCTTTCGGATCAACGACGCGCAGTTGGCCCTGGGGCGCGCTCTGGAGGCCTCCCGGCGCGATCCGGAAGCCGAGCGCGCCTTTGCGGAAGCCATCTCTATTGCCGAAGGGATGCGGGCGGATGCACCGGCCTCCGCGGCCGGCCTGCAGGGCGAACTGGATCGCTGGGTACCCTCTTACCAGTTCGCCGTGGCCCACCAGATCCACGCGGGGAACGCGCTCGCGGCCCTGCGCCTGGCCGATCAGGCTAAGGCCCGCGTGCTGCTGGACATGATCGATGGCGGCCGTCCCGCCTTCGAAGCCCTGGCCGACCCCAAAGAGCGCGACGAGGAACAAGAGGTGCGCGGCGAGGTGGCGCGGGCGCGCACGCTGGCTCTCACCAGGCCGGGGGCCCAAACCCACGCCGCCCTGGAAGCGGCCTTGCGCAAAGAGGAAGACTTCGATATCCGGCTGTATGCCCGGCATCCCGAACTGGTACTGGAGCGCTCCGCCCCTCCCGAGATCAGCGCCGCAGATCTGGCGTCCCTGGCGCCCGACGGCCGCACCGCGCTGCTCAGCTACTTCACGCTGGCCGATTCGATGGTCCTGTTCGTGGTGCGCGGCGGCCAGCGGCCCGGCCTTCCGGTGGTCAAAGCTTTCACCCTCGGGGGAATCGACCGGCTCGGTTCGCTGATCCGTTCGTTTCGCGCGCAGATCGCCGCCCGCGACCTGGATTACCGCGCCAGCGCCAGGGCCCTCTTCGATGCCCTGCTCTCGCCCGCCTCGGCTGCTCTGGCGGGTACGGACCGCTGGATTCTGTCGCCCGATGGGCCTCTCTGGGATGTGCCGTTCCAGGCTCTCATGGATGGTCAGGGCAAGCATCTTCTGGAAACCCGCGCCCTCAGCTATACGCCTTCGCTGGCCGTCTTGCGCCAGTTGCGGGAGAGGCCGGCGGCTGCCGCCGGGCCGCTGGCGCTGCTGGCGGTAGCCAATCCGGCGGTGGCCGGGATAGCGCCGATTCCCGATTCGGAACGCGAAGCGGGCGCCATTGCCGCCGTGTACGGCAAGGGCCAGTCCACGCTGCTCACAGGCGAGCACGCCTCAGCCGGGCTGTTCCGCGAACATGCGGGCGACGCCCGGGTGATCCACATCGCCCTGCACGCCGAGACCGAAACCAACCATCCGCTGGAATCTTCTTTGCTCTTCGCGCCCGATCGCGCCGGCCGAAAAGACGCCCCCGGTGACGATGGTGCGCTCACCGCGCGGGACCTGCTCGGCATGCGCCTGCGCGCCAGCCTGGTGGTGCTTTCGGCGTGCGAAACGGCGCGCGGGAAGATCGGCGAGGGCGATGGGGTCATGGGGCTGGGCTGGGCCGTCCTGGCCGCCGGCGCGCGCGCTTCCGTGTTGAGCCAGTGGAAGGTCGATTCCGGCGCGACCAGCGATCTGATGATCGATTTTCACCGCCGGCTCGCCGGCCCCAAAACCACCGGCAAGGACGAAGCCCTCCGCCAGGCAGCGCTCCAGACCATGCGCTCGCCCCACCGGCTGCATCCCTTCTATTGGGCAGCCTTCATCGTGCTGGGCGACGCGCGCTAATTCGTCAGGGCGCCCCGCCCCAATCGCGGCTGCTGGTTTCCGGGGCGCTCCGGCTTCACGCCGCTATCGTATGAGCAGGTAAACGATCACCAGCAGCAGGATTCCGCCCGGCACCAGGGCGCTTTTCGCACTGAAGGAGAGCGGCACAAGTTCCAGCTTTCGCCAGAATGCCGGAGCGTTGACGGCTTGCGGCCGGTCGGTAATGGTCGGGACTGCCAATCGCAGCGTCCAGACCAATAGCAAGCCCGCTCCGCTTCCCCAGGCAAACACGGACACCGGAAGCGACCACTGCCGGTACATCTGCTGCTCGATGTATGCGGCCGCGAATCCGAGGGTTGGGGCAAACAACGGCTTGAGAAGCCAGCGCTTCCGGGGGTTGCTATAAGCGTCGGCCAGGCTCATCACCGCCAGGACGATCACCGGAGGAATCGCCAGCCGGGGAAGTCCGTACTTTTCGGAGATGGCCGCGGCATCAAAACACTTCGCCGCAATCAGAAACGCGGTGTACATCGAGCCTGCCTGCATCAACGCCATGACACCGTCGGTGGTGCGGCAAACGCGGCTGTAGATCGCGCAAGGGATTACCTGCGCGGCTTCCAGGAAATAGCCCCACCCCGACCGGTATCGTTCGCGCATGTCGCCCAGAATCTCTTCGCGGCACGCGGACGGTATCAGGTATCCAGCGAGGATCTCCGCTACCTTGGACGGGCCGGGCTCCATTTCGGACGCCTCCTTACACCCTCCGCGACATCTCCCCAGATTTCCGCAACCGTCTCCCATACTCGCCGGGCGGTGGCCGCGGATTCTTCGAGCGCCCGTTCGCCCAGTGCTTCCAGGCGATAAAAACGCTTGGACCGGCCGCCCCGTTCGGGCGTCGGATCGGAGAGCCAGGAAGAAATGAGACCCTTATCTTCCAGCCGGTCGAGCGTAATGTAGACCGCTCCCGGTGAGATCTTCCGGGGTGTTGCAAGTTGCACGGCCTTTTCGTGGATGGTGACGCCATAGGCCTCGTCGCGCAGGCTCAGAATGGCGGTCAGAATGATCTGTTCAAACTGTCCCAGCGATTCAGACATGATTTCACCAACAATGTATGGCAAATGGGCCGTGCTGTCAAGGGGCATAGGTTGGGCCGCCCGGTCCGGCGGCCCAACCTATTTCATCTTAGGCGGGTACTTATCGAACGACTTCCGCACCATGTCGTCCAGTTTTCGCTCGATCTGGTACGCGTCGCTCTTATTCTCCCGCGCGATGGCGCGCCATACCAGCGACCGCGTGCTCGGGTCGCGCAGATCGATCACCAGGGTGCCTTCGATAAACGGCACTCTCACCACCCGCGTGCCCCAGCCGCGCCATCCCGCGGGATAAGTCTCGATCTCGTTCCCTCGCACCGAACCTAACGTGTAGCGCACATTCAGATCGGAGCGCCCCGAGGGCACAAAGGTCAGCCCCTTGGCTTCCAGAAACTTCTGGATATCGGCGTTCAGCCGTTTGCGGATAAGATCGCTGTCGAGCGAGGGATTCTTGCTGTTCAGGCGCCCGTCCCGGATGGCGAAGGTCCGGAACCGGGAGAAATCCACCGCCTGGTCGGATTCCACTTGAATCTTCTGCGCCCAAGCCACGGCAGCCATCAGCAAACTCAGCGCGAGCGTCTTCATCAGGGCGAATTTACCATACCCGGAGCGGGCCCGCCAAGAGGGGCGCAAGTGCGGGGAAGAGAGCGCTTCCAGGCCCGCCCGAGCGCTCGCTAACTCCCGATAGGTACTGTTAGTATCAGGCATCTCTCATTCCCCCCATTTGGGTTGAATCCGATTGGCAGGTGCGGTAGGTTAACCAATTTCAACATTGCTGGAACCTCACTCGGGAATCAACTTGGTATATATAGGCCGGAACTTCGATTTCTGGAAAGGGTTTAGGATTCCCATGAGATGTTACACCGCATCGCTTTGGATGAGCCTGCTGTTGCCGGCGATGAATGCGATGGCGCAGTCCAGCGCCACCATCAACGTTACTACCGCCCAACCCACGTCCCTCAATTCCGGGTTCAGCGGCTTTAATTATGAAGCGTCCGTGCCGTATGAGCCGTTCGATCCGCTTTTCAACGCTCAGGCGGCGTTGCTTTCGCCGGGCTGGGTACGCTATCCCGGCGGCATTTTGAGCGATGCCTTCAACTGGCAAACCGGCGCGTCCATCCAGGGTGAACTGGTGTCGTCGTGGGTTTCGCAATTCACCACCACGGCGGAGTATCAGAACCTGGTACAGGCTCTGGGATGGGTATCCGGGAAGGGGGGCCAGCAGTTCCTGGACGTGGGCAACGAGGCAGCCGCCCTGGGCGCGCAACTGATTGTGGTCGTGAACGGGTATACCGACACGCCCCAATCGGCGGGCCAGATGGCGGCCTATGCCAAGGCCAATCACATTCCCGTGGCTGTCTGGGAACTGTCCAATGAGCCCTATTTGTTCGTGCCCACCTTTTTTGCCTCGGGCGCGGATTATGCCGCCAAAATGCAGCCGTACGCCGCGGCCATCAAGGCGGCGGATCCGGATGCGGTGGTGGCCGTGTTCTTCGCCGACCCGGCTCTGAACGATCTCAATTGGGACAAATCCCTGGTTTCGTATACGCCGCAGTATTGGAACGCCATTACCTACCATCATTACGGAGCGCAGAGCACGGGCGCTTTCAGTCAATGGATGGAAGATGAAGCCGCGGTGCTCTATTCCCAGTCTTCCGCCTACCTGGTTTCGACCATCATGCCGCTCAACCCGCCCGGCATGCAGTATGTCATCTCCGAATTCAACCCCACCGGCGACGATCTGGGTAATTCTGCTTCGCTCGTGAATGGCACGGTTTGGGGAGGGATTTACGATTCGGAGTACACCATGCGGATGTCCACCGTGCCGTCCCTGATGCGCATCGGGTCGCACGCCCTCTCGGCTGTATACGATGTGGATGCCAATAACCGGCACTTCAACGACGTGGAAAACGCCTACCTGGCAGGCGCCTCGATCAATACCACCACCTTGAACTTCGGGTATTTCATCAACGCGCAGGGCCAGGCGCTCTCGATTCTGAATGGCGTACTGAAGAACGCGACGCAGGTGGACCAGACCAGTGTGGCCGGCGGCGCCACCATAGCCGCCACTGGTCTGGGACAGATTCCCGCCCTCTACGCGCAAGGGTATGTGAGCGCCTCGGGATTACAAAGCGTGATGATCACCAATAAGAGCGCCGTCACGCACTCAGTAACCATCCAGGTGAACGGCTCGCCGGTATCCGGGACGCTGCCGGTTCAGTACATCAGCGCGAACGACCCAAGCACGATGAATACATCCTCGACGCAAATGCCCGTCACGGTTCAGACGGCCAGTGCCGCCAATCCCGTTACGGTGATGCCTTACAGCGTCACCAGAGTGGATCTCAACGCGGGCGGCGTCACCATTCAGACCAATCCCACGGGGCTGAGTTTCAGCCTGGATGGCGGCGCGGCCCAGGCGGCTCCGAAAACCCTCTACCTGCCGCCCGGCGCGCACACCATCGCGGTGACGGCTACCCAGACGGCGCCGGGGGGCAACCCCCCGGGCACGCAGTTCGTGTTTACCGCCTGGAGCGACGGCAGCACCACTAACTCGCGCACGATCATCGTGGGCGGTTCGGCGCCCGTCACTTACACGGCCAACTTCCAGACTCAGTATCAACTGGTCCTGACGGCTTCCCCCACTACCGGCGGGACGCTTTCCCCGGCGGCAGGCACTTACTATTACAATGCCGGCACTCCGGTGAGCATCACTGCCACGCCGGCGGCCGGTTACCTATTCAACGCCTGGGGCGCCGGGCTGGAGGGCACCGCCAATCCGCAAACCCTCACCATGAACACGGCCTACACCGTGACGGCCTTTTTCTCCCCCCTCGGCGGCACGTGCGCGATCGGTCTTGGTTCGGTGAGCTCGAGTTTGCCGGCCACCGGCACTTCGACTACGGCTGCCTGTCCCTCGGCGGGCCAGCCCAACTGCGGCTTCGCGCCGGAGGTTCCCGTGACCTTTTCGGTGGTCCCGTCTCCGGCTTGCGGCCCCTGGACCGCCACTTCTTCGAATCCCGAGTTCCTTTCGATTACCTCGGGAGGCACGGGCACGGGCGCCGGCAACGTCGGTTTCACCCTGCTCAACAACACCCATAACGGGCCGCAGACCTACTCCATCACCATAACCAGCGGAGCGGGATCGGCCACTTACACGGTGACCGAGGCGGGATCGGGAGACAGCGAGATCTACCGTCAGGTCTATGCGCTCTACGAGCAGCTTTTGGGGCGCGATCCCGATTCGGGCGGTTTCGCTTTCTGGACCGGGTCGGGGGGCGCCGGGCTGGGACAGATGGCGGACGCTTTCCTGACCAGCCCTGAAGCCTACAATAGCGATTTCGCGGTGATCGCCGCTTACCAGGCGGCCACCGGCGCCCCGCCCACTTACGCGCAGTTCACGGCTGCGGTAAGTGCGGTCCGGTCGGGCGCCCAGACGGTCGGCGGGCTGTTTACTTCGCTTCTCGGCGCGGGTTACTCGGCCACCACGCTGTATCAGAACTTATTGAGTCGCGCGCCGGTGGCTTCGGAGGTGAACGCCTACAATTCCAATGGAGCGGTGGCGGCGTTTGAAACCGTGATCGGGTACCCGTCCAGTGTAACTCCCGTGGGCGCCGCGAACAATGAGTTTCAGAGCACCGGGACGTATCACGTCGATCATACCAACGCACTCTACATGGACTTGCTGTATTACACCATCCTGTCGCGCGACCCGGATCCGTCGGGCTTCGCTTTCTGGGTCGGCGTAGCCAATACCGGCGGTGCGGGGGTTCTGTTCCAGGGGCCGGCGGGGTACTCCACGCGGATCCAGATTCTGGGCCCGGGGACGCTCAACCAGGGCTTCATCGGAAGTTCGGAGTTCCAGGGCCTGTTCGCGAATTAAACGGGCGCCCGCGGCGCGACCCACCAGTATTCAAGCACCACCCGCGTCACCGGGGGAAGGTGGGGCAGGCCTTCAGCCTGTCCTGGATAGGCGGAAGGCCTGTTTCATTTTCGCTCCCGCGCGGCGATCGCCCGGCGCGCGGCTTCCAGGGCTTGGGCCGCGCCGGTCTTCATGGCGGCCAGGTCGTTGATGCAGAAGAGCAGGTCGATGCCCTGCCCGACCCAGAACGGCAGGTCTTGCGCGGCTACCCCGGCGGCGGTCTGCTTTCCGTGCCGGCGGGCCGCGGCGATGGCGCGGGTGGCAGCCTGGAATACGCGCTCGTGGCCGGTCTGGCCCGCCACCCCGAGGCTGGCGGAAAGATCTGCCGGGCCGAGGAATATGGCGTCCACGCCCGGCACCTGGCAAAGCTCGTCCACGCAATCGACCGCTTCGCGCGTTTCCACCTGCACCATCAGGCACAGCTCGCGGTTGAGTTTCTGCTGCTCCCCGGCTACCGGCCCGGCGGCGCCGAACCCGACCGCCCGCGACACGCCGAAGAAGCCGCGCACCCCCTCGGGCGGAAAACGCGCATGGCGCACGAACTCGGCGGCGATTTCCGGAGTGTTGGCCATGGGAAGATCGAGAATGTCGGGGCCGCATTCGGCGGCTTTCAAAACCGTTTCGCGCCGCGCATCGGGCACGCGCAGCATCGTCAGCATGCCGAATCCCGAGGCTATACGGCACAGGTCGGCGGCCTGGGCGTAGGTGAGGAAGGTATGTTCCATCTCGATCCAGGCGGCTTTGTAACCCAGCAGCGCGGCGATCTCCAGAAACTCCGGGTTGTAGATGTAAGCGGCTGCGCCGAGGATCGGCGCGCCGTGTTTTTGGATGGCTTGCTCCAGTCGATTCATAGGGTGACCTCGCGGGCCAGTCGCGTGGAGGCCATCCGGGCGGCCACCCGCATGGCCTGCTTCATACTGCGCGGATCGGCCAGATTCCTGCCGGCGATATCGAAGGCCGTTCCGTGATCCACCGAGGTGCGGATGACGGGGATTCCCAGGGAAATATTGACCGTCCCTTCGAAATCGATCAGCTTCATCGGGATGTGGCCCTGGTCGTGGTACATGGCCACCACCAGGTCGTAAGCGCCGCGCACGGCCTGCAGGAAAACCGTGTCGGGGGCGTGCGGCCCCGTGGCGGCAATGCCGCGGGACCGCGCGGATTCCACCGCCGGCAGGATCGATCGGCGGTCTTCCTCGCCGAATAAGCCGTGCTCGCCGGCGTGCGGATTCAATCCGCAGACCGCGATTCGCGGCCGCTCGAAGCCCAGCAGTTGCATGGCCCGGTGGCCCAGCTCGATGGTGCGAAGGATGCGTTCGGGCGTGGCATCGCAGGCCTGCCGCAGGGAGATGTGGGTGGTGACGTGAACCGTGGCCAGCCGCTCGCTCCACAGCAGCATGCGCGATTCCGTGGCCCCGCACAACTCCGCGATGTACTCGGTGTGGCCGGTGAACGGGCGGCCGGAAAGCGCCACGGCTTCCTTGTTGAGCGGCGCGGTGACCATCGCGGCGGCCTCCCCGCGCAGGCACATTTCGGTGGCCAGCCGGACATACTCGACGGCCGCGCGGCCGCAGCGGGCATCCAGGCGGCCGAAGCGGAACTCGTCCGGAGCCTCCAGGGCGCGCGGATCCCGGAGATCGGCGGGCGGATCGAGGCCGCAAATCCGCGCGGCCATTGCGAGCACGTTGGAATCTCCGGCCACGATCCAATGAGCCAGCCCGGCCAGTTCCGGATCGGCCAGCGCCTTGACGACGATCTCCGGGCCGATTCCGGCGGGATCGCCCATCGTCAGCACGATGCCGGGACGTTGGTCTATGGATGGGGGCATGAGAAATAATCCGCGATCTGGATCAGCGCATCGTCGTTTCCGAACCCGCCGGCCTTGGTGACCGCCGGCAGACCGTCCAACCGGCCGCCCCGCAGGATGCCGCGCGGGATCCCTGGAACAATTTCATCACACAGTTCGATGCTCCGGACGCCCAGCGCGCGGCACACCAGCGCGGCGGTGTCGCCGCCCGAAAGAACCAGGGCCGCCGCGGGCGTTCCGCTCAGGCGCTCGCACAAGGCCTCCGCCGCCCGCGGATCGCGTGGAATCCGGAATAGGATATGCCGGCCCTCCGCGAGCGCCCCGCAAATGCGATCGCCCGCGGCATCATAGTCCAGCGTGATGGTGTTGCGTGCGGCCAGAAAAACCCTTTGCTGCGCCAGGGTGACCGGATGATCCGAGCCGATGGCGAACAGCACCGGCCCGGCCACGGCCGGCTTCGGCGCGCGCCAATCTCCGGGACCCATCGAACGGGCCAGGGCCGAGGAGAGGCCCGCCGAACCGGCCCACAGGATGGGCTCTGCCGTGGCCGCAATCTCCGCCGCGATCCGGTCCAGGTCGGCGTCCGATTCCGCATCCAGGGAGACCATGCGCACGCCGCGCGACAGGGCGTCGCCGAGCGTCCCCGCGGCGATGTGTTCGCTCGCCAGATGGGCGGTCAGTTGGATGGGGGTGAAATCCGGCGCGCTTTCGATCCGGAGACAGCCCTGGCGGACCACCCGGCGCATGGCCGGGAAAGCCGGGCAGACCACCGCCGCCGGCCGCCCGAAGATCTCCATCGCCGCGGCGATTTCCGCCGCCGTATGGCCGCGCAGAGTGGAATCGATCTTCTTGAACACCACCGGGGCCGAGGCAACCGGCAGGCGGGCGGCGGCCGCGGCCATGGCGGCGGGAATTTCCGCGGGCGCCAGATCGCGGCTCTCGGTCGAGACGGCCAGCACGCGCGCGCCGCCGGCATCGGCATCCGGCTCGAGGACCACCACGGCGCGCCGCCCGGCCGCCGCGAAAGGCGCGCCGCCATCGCAGGCGCCCGTCAGATCATCGGCGATCAACAGGCAGTCGGGAACCGGCCCGCTCATTCGGCCGCAGACCCCGCCGCGCACAGGCGGGAAGCCAGGGCCGCCCCAAGGCAAAAGCGCAGAATACGCATAAAAGGAGCGGCCATTTGGCCGCCGCTTCATGGTACACCCGTGCAGCGCTCCGCCTGGCCGCACACTCCGCCACTTCTAACCGAATGAACCGCCCGTGCGCGGGAAGCTTCGACTCCGGCCCGCTTCTACCACGCCACCAGAGCGTCTTCGAACAACTGGGCCAATTCCGCGGGCCCTGCCGGGCGCGGCGAAAGTTTGGTCACCCGATGCTGCGGCAGCGTCCCTTCCACCAGCGCGGGTATATCCGCCGGTCCGTACCCCAGCGCGCGGAGTCCGTTGGGCAGTTTCAGGCGCTGGATGAACCAGGTGATGCGTTCCGCCAGCACCTTCCCCGCGTCGGCTGGTTGCACGGCCGATACATCCGCGCCTAAAGCCGCGGCCGCGGCCAGGTGCCGCTGCGGATCCGCCGAAGCCGTGAACCGAAACACCGCCGGAGCGTTCAGCACCACCGAGTAGCCGTGCGGAACCAGTGGGTGGCCGTCCGGGTACCCGGCGGCGCGATAGTTCTTCACCATCCCCGAAACGGGATACGACATTCCGTGGGGCAGATGCACGCCGGCGTTGCCGAAGCCCACGCCCGCGTAGGACGCCGCCAGCAACATTTTGGCGCGGGCCTCGCCGTCGCCGGGATCTTCCACCGCGCGCACCAGGTAAGCCGCCACCATGCGCAAGGCTTCCAAAGACCACACGTCGCTGATAGGGTTCGAGCCTTGATACGCGGGCCGCAGCAGCGGGCGCTCCGGTAGCGGCCGATTTCCGAACGGCAGCGCGGTGTACGATTCGATGGCATGGCTGAGCACGTCCAGACCCGTCGCGGCGGCCACTGCGGGCGGCATCGAGCGGGTGTTCTCCGGGTCCAGCAGGCCGATGGTGGGCTTCAGCCGCCGGCTGGCAATGCCGGTCTTGGCGTGCATCCTGACGAAATCGAAAATCGCCACCCCGGTGGTCTCGCTGCCGGTGCCGGCGGTGCTGGGAATGGCGATCAACGGCTTGAGCGGACCGGGCACTGGCAGCCCTTTGCCAATGGGAGGATTCACATAATCCAGAAAATCCCGCGGCGGGTAGGCCGTATAGAGGTTCACCGCCTTGGCCGTATCGATTGTGGACCCGCCGCCCACCGCCACAATGGCGCCGAAATCGCATTGTCCGGCGAACCGGATGGCGTCCGAAAACGACTCGTCGCTCGGTTCTATCCGCACCCCATCGTAGAGCGTGCAGGAGACGCGGTTGGCCTCGAGCGATTCCAGCACTGTATCGACGGGACGCAGGTGGCGCAGCACCGGGTCGGTGATCACCAGGGCGTTTTCCACCCCCAGATCGGCCAGGTCCATGCCCACTTCGCGCGTCACCCCAGCGCCGAATCGCAGATTGGAGGCGGCTATCTCAAAAGCGATTTCACGGTTCATTCCGGGATCCTCCGTCCCATTTACGCTTGTCCCATTTACTGTACCGCCGCGCCCGGCTTGCCTTAAGATACGAATGTGAGCGTCGAAAAGCTCAAACTCAAACTCAAACGCAACCACACCTGGAAAAGCCGGCCCGGCCATTCCATCTGCGTCATCGACCGGGGCGCGGTGCGGTTCGATTACCCGAGCCACTGGATCGTCGAGCCGGCCGAAGGCGCCGTGCACCTTCACGACCGGCCGCCCTCGGTCGAAAGCTGCGACCTGGGAGTCTCGATTTTCCCGGTCCCGCACCAGTTTGTGCAGAGCTTGTCGCTCGAGGACACGCTGCGGGATACGCTCGGCAAAGAACGCGAACCGTACCAGCAGTCGGAGTTCTTCCACATTGCCCGCGGCGACCTGGAGATTGCCTGGCTCGAACAGCGGTATGTGGAGGCCCAATACCGGCGCGACGCGCGTTTCCGCGTGGCGCTCGCGCGCGGGCCGGCATTATGCCTTATCTCTATGAATTATTGGTCGGATCGCGCCGCGGAGCTGGAACCGGTCTGGGATGAAGTGCTGCGTACATTGGTGCTGGGCATGAGCGTTGAGGACCCCGCGGCCGGTCCCGTAGTGCAATAACGCACACCCGCGCCGATCCCCCCGGCACACGCTCCGCCGGTACGTTGCCGCACAAACGGAAGCCTCCCTCTATTCCGGCACCCTTCGTGCAAGTGAGTAGTGAGGCCCCTATGCGGAACGCCGCGATTCTTGTCGCATTGGTGTTGATGGCGCCCTGCCGGTCGCATGCGCAAACGCCCGGTGGGGCCAATCGAACCGCGCCGCCGGCTCTCGATCCGTCCACCAACCCGCCGGCGCAGACCCCCTACACCCCCGTTACCGAGAAGGTCAGGCTGCGCGAGTATGTCAAGTCCTGGGTCTCGCCGATCTCATTCCTTACTTGCGCCACCAGCGCGGGGTGGGGACAGTTGCG
>JASHSS010000393.1 GCA_030038565.1 Bryobacteraceae bacterium | reverse complement strand
ATGCTGACGGCCCCGTTTGCGAAAGCGATGCGGCCTCCCGCCACCACTTCATCCGCGGCGGTCTGCCAGGGATAGTGGGTGTCGCAGGCATAGGTCAGGTTGGGACAAGCCGCGGCGGCGTGGGTCATGGCCATCAGGCTGACGCCGAGGTGGGAATTCGAGTGCATCGACATGCCCATCCCGAGCACCTCGGTCATATGCGAGAGGTGTTGCAACTGCCGTAAGCCACCCCAGTAATGCGGGTCGGAGAGTACAATTTGCACGGCATCCATTACACGCGCCCGCGGGACGTCAGCGAAACAGGTTACAGCGACGTTACTGGCCTGGGGGGTGTGGTTGTTTTCAGCCAGCAGCCGGTGGCGCACTTCAGCCATCCCCTCCAGGGTGGCGCAGGGGTCTTCAAGATAACCGCCGCCCGACAGTTCGTCCTGAAGGGCGCGGCCAACCCGAACCGAGGTCTCGACGCTCCAGGCGCAATTCGGATCGATGCGCAGCGGATATCCACTGCCGAACTCCTGGCGAAGTGCCCGTATGGTGGCAATTTCAACATCCGGGTCCAGCACGCCGCCCTTGAGCTTGATCTCGCGGAACCCGTACTGCGCGATCATCTGCCGGCATTCGCGGACGCAGGCCTGGGGGTCGAGCACTTCGCCCCAGGGATCGTCGCCGCCGTGCTTATAGAAAAGATACGCGGAGAAGGCGACGGCGTCGCGCAGGCGCCCGCCAATCACCTCGCAGACCGGCTTACCCACTGCTTTTCCAATCACATCCAGGCAGGCAATCTCGATGGCCGCAAAGCTCCGCGCGTGCCGGTCGAGAGGATTTTCGCCCGGCACCAGGTAGGTTTGCGACCGCCCTCCGGGCTCCATACCGCCGCTCCCCGACCCGCGCGCCTCCTGGGTCAAATCGCGCTCCAGGCCGGCCAGCCGAAAAGGGTCCATGCCGGTGACACGATGCCGCACCGCCTCCAGCCCGGCCAGGGGGCCATCGCCGCCGTAGGTCTCGCTGATCCCCGTCAGGCCCGAGTCGGTCTTCAATTCCACAATGGTGCGAAGGGCAAAGGGCGCGTGCAGGCCATAGGAACTGCGCAGGGGAGGATCGGAAATCGCGATGGGGTGGAGAACCAGATCCGTGATCCGCATGGCAGTGTAATTGCTCTGCTAATAACGAAGGTAATGAATCGCGATGGAAACGGTGATTGTTGGTGCCACGGTGTTGAGCAGTTTCGTAGGAGCCTTCGTAATCCAAAAGGCGGCGCTGGAAGGGTTGTTCCGGATCATGCAGACCGAACGCAGGGCCGCCGGGACTTCCACGAAACCGCCGCTCGCGCACGATTAGGCCGCTTCCCGTCCGGGAACCCCTCCCGCGATTGCCTGAACCTGGATACTTACTTCCGAGAGCCGCGCTCGGGGTTTTTCAGTTGACTCTGCCGGATTTTGGCCTTTTTGCGCTTCGGCTTCCGGATCACAAATGTTCCGCTACCCAGATATTCCGCCTGAAATAACTTGTCTTCCGCCAAAAGAATGCTCCTCCCCGCAGGGTTTTAGATTTGATCCCTTATTGTATCGCGCATTATGCTGAAGTAAGCGCAGGTGCTTATTTTTCACCAGGGGCGTGGTCGTTCCCGGGATCGGGAGCTGGCGTAAAGCGGCAGGCATGTGCGGCGAGGCCCAGGGCAAGGGGCCGCGGCGTTGGCAGCGTGCCGGCGGAGGGAGCGAGGTCCGGGAAAAGGCGGGATTCCCGCCGGGAGGAATTCGATTGCCGGGTAAACGGTTGGCGCTTCTGGCGGTCCTCTGGATCGCCGCGGCGGGGGCGCAGCAGAACCCGCAAGCCAAGCAGCTTTGCGGAGAGGCCAATCAGATCGCGCAGGAACTCACCGGGATTTCGGGCATGCCGCTGCACCACGCGGTGCCCTGCGATTTCATCAGCAAGGCCAATATCAACGATTTCCTGAAGAAGCGCGTGAAAGAAGTGGCCAAGCCCGGCGAAATCCGCGCCGAGGAATTGACGCTGAAGAAGTTCGGCCTGGTTCCCCAGGACTTCGACCTGGCTAAGAACACCGTCGATCTGCTCACCGAACAGGCGGCCGCGTTCTACGACTACGACAAAAAGAAGCTCTTCATCACCGAGACGACCCCCTCGGACAGCCAGGAGCCGGTGCTGGCGCACGAGCTTTCCCACGCCCTCGCCGATCAGAATTACAACCTGGGCAGGTTCATCCGGCAGGGACGGCAGAGTGACGATGGTTCGACAGCCCGGCTGGCGGTAATGGAGGGGCAGGCCACCTGGCTGATGGCCGAATACCTGGCGCGCAAGCAAGGACAGTCCCTCAAGGATTCCCCGGCGCTGGTGCAGATGATGGCCAGCCCCAGCGATGCCAGCGGCCAGTTTCCGATTTACGAAAGCGCGCCCCTGTATCTCCGCCAGACGCTGGTCTTCCCCTACACCAAGGGGATGCTCTTCCAGAACGCCGTATTCCTGCGCGATGGCCAATACAGCTTTGCGGAGGTGTTTCAAAAGCCGCCGCTATCCACGCAGCAGATCCTGCACCCCGAGAAGTATTTTCAAGGCGTGAAACCGACCGATCCGGAACTGCCGGTGGTGCACCTGTCGCACGCCTACAAGGACCTGGTGGGCGGGTCGTTGGGCGAGTTGGAACACCAGATCCTGCTGGAACAGTACCTGGGAAACCAGACCGCCGGGGAGGTTGCGCCGCACTGGCGGGGATCGAACTTCTTATTGCGCGAGAACAAGAAGGCCGCGCGCGTCGTGCTGCTGTATTCGGTGGAATGGGATGATGAGGCGGTCGCCGAACGCTATTTCAAGGCTTACCAGGCCGTGCTGGCCAAGAAATGGAAGAAGCTCACCGTCACCTCGGAAGCCGCCGGCCGGGTGGATGGCACCGGCGACGACGGCCGCTTCGAGCTGCGGCGCAAGGGCGCCATCGTCACCAGCGTGGAAGGATTAGGCCCTGCGATAGACTGAATGGGATATGTCGATTCGGAGAGGGTTGAGAACGCTTCTGGCGGTGGGATTGATGGCGGCGGCGATGGCGGCCATGGAGCTGCCGCGGAAGGCGGCCGCGCTCTCCATCGGCATGCCCGGCGGCAAGCCGCTGCAGATCTCGAGTTTCCGGGGCAAGGCCGTGCTGCTGGCTTTCATCCTGACCACCTGCCCGCACTGTCAATATACGACCGGCATTCTCAACCAGCTTCAGGCCGAGTACGGCCCGCGAGGGCTGCAGATCGTGGGAGCCGCCGTGGACCAGGGCGCCGAGATGCTGGTTCCGGGCTTCCTCCAGCGTTTCGGGCCGATTTTCCCGGTGGGCTTCGTATCCTACGACACCTCGGCGGAGTTTCTCCAGCATGATCCCAAGCTGATCATGCACGTGCCCGCGTTAGTGTTCATCGACCGGCAGGGCATCATCCGGGCCGAGTACGAAGGGGACGACAAGTTCTTTTCCGAGGATGTGCAGCAGAAAAACCTCCGCCAGCAGATCGAGAAGCTCTTGCACTCGGGCGAGGCGACGCGGAAGACCCAGGCCGCCAAAACGGCGGGGAAAAACTAGGGCCGGCTGTGCCGCCGTGAATCGATGCCCGGCGCCTACATCCCCGACCTGACGCTCGACTCGCGCGCCCGGTTTTTGAAAGCACTGGTGTCCGGCGGGTTGCTCGCAGGCGTGGCCCTCTCACCGAAATTGTGGATTGCATCGAGAACGTACCCGCTTGTGCCGGTCGCCGCGAGCTTCCCTCGCTTCCGCCACCCGTTGGACTGGATGCTGGTCGCGGGTTTGGCCGGCGCCGTCGCGACCGTTGCGCTGGTGGCGCGGCCGCTGCCTGCGCTCGCCGCGGCTTTGTGCCTCGGAACTTTGCTGGTTTGCCTCGATCAGTCGCGCTTGCAGCCCTGGTTTTACCAATATCTATTGATGCTCGGATCGCTCGCGTGGTTTTACGCGACTCCCGATCCGCGGCGGCGAGCCGGCGCGGTCAATGCCTGCCGCCTGCTCCTGGCGAGCATCTATTTCTGGAGCGGAGTCCAGAAGATCAATTCCAATTTCGCCTCCGCCATCCTGCCTTCGCTCGCGCATTCTGCGATTGAGGCGTTCCCGCGCGTTCTTCCGGTGCTGACCGAGTGGGGCCGCACGATTCCGTTTCTCGAAGCGGGGATCGGAGTTGCACTGTTGCTTCCCCGCCTGCGCACACCCGCTATAGCCGCCGCGGCGGTTATGCACGCTGCGCTGCTTCTCGCGCTGGGCCCGCTCGGCAGCCACGCCAACAGCGTCGTGTGGCCGTGGAATCTGGTGATGGCCGCGGCTGTCATCGCTCTGTTCGCCCGAACGCGGGATGTGCCGGCGCGCGCGATCCTGCTGCCCGCGGGTCCGCCGGTTTGCCGGGCTGCCGCGATTTTCGTCGCGCTTGTCCCGGCCATGAGCCTGGCGGGGCTATGGGACAACTACCCAGGCTGGGCGCTCTACTCGGGCAATAAGGATGAAGTCAAGTACTACGTCACGGACGCACTCTTCGACCGGTTACCCGCGGCAGTGCAGGATTACGTGTACGAATATCGGCCTGATCTCAGCGAGCTCGATCTGTACGATTGGTCCTGGTCGGAATTGAACGTGCCGGTGTATCCCGAGCTGCGCATTTACCTGCAGATTGAGAGGGCCCTTTGCGGTTACGCATCCGCGCCTGGGGATTTGAAAATGACGGTGCGGAGGAAGGCTCTTTGGCTGGGGAGCCGGCGGGCGAACGTGGAGGCAGATTGTTCCGCACTGGTTCGTTCAGGCCCGTAGCACCGGCCTCCGGGAGCAAGTCTTATCGAACACCGGCAGCGGCCCGGCTACAGCGCAAGGGCGCTTTTGCGGACCCGCAATCGCCGGATTCAGCTGGAAGCCCCCGCGCTCATCCCCGCCAGCGCTTCTTTCACCCGCGCCAGGCACTCCTGGGGGTCGCGCGATTCGGCGCGGATCACGGTCGCCTGGGGTCCCGAGGGGCGCCAGCGCTCGAACATGCGCTGGCAGGGGAAGCCGGCGAAGATGCTGATGAGCGGGACGCCGCACGCAGCCGCTACGTGCTGGCCCACCGAATCGTAACCGACGTAAAGCCTGGCGGCGGCGATGATCTGCGCAAATCCGGCGAAGGCGCCGTCCCAAACCGTGGCTGCCGCGCCGGAGCGTTCCAGCGCCCGC
>JASHSS010000392.1 GCA_030038565.1 Bryobacteraceae bacterium | reverse complement strand
TGACGCCGCAATCCATGCAGGCCCCAATGATCATCGCATCCCAGAACGAGACTCCTTCTTTTTCATGCAGCGGCCGGGCATATTCGAAGACCCTGGGCGACGGCACTACTAAAGTGAGCACGTCCATGAATTCGCCCAGCCGAGCCCAAGCGTCTGCCGACGTAAAACCCTGCGATGCCAACTTCCGCGACGCCGCTACGAATTCGACCGCAACCTGCCAAAGCAGGACACCGTCCTCGGCCGCCGCGAGCAACTCGAATGCTCGTCGTTGCCGGCGCGGATCGCTGTGATCGCAACTGTAGATCAGTACGTTCGTGTCAAACGCGGTCATGCAATTCATCACGACCGGCAAGCGGTCCGGACAGGGAGAAGCGCATTTCCGAGATACCCGCCCGGAGGCGCTCCAATGCCAGTTGCCGCGTTCTTGGGCGGGCGGTGCGCTCTATGGTCAACCGGACACGCTCGGATTCATGCAGGGAGACTTCGCCCAGCGGCTTCAGCACTCCTCCGGTATAGATCGCATCGGTCACCTGGCTGTCCATGCACCCTCCGCCTTCAGGTTACATCTTCCCGGGCCGAACATTCAACGCGCTTTGCGTGTGGCGCTCTGGCCGTCGCACGTGGTCAACCGAGTGGGAACTCGGCCTTCCACGTCGAACCGGGTAGCGCAAAGGTATGTGCCCGTCGCATCAACTTGACGGATGAACGCCCGACTCGTGGGTTGTCGGCCACCAGGTCAAGGGAATGGCAGGTGGCGCTTACGGACAAGTGCGGCCGCCTACCGAAAGGGCCAGGGCGTGGCCGCCGGGCGCTCCTAATCCATTGATTCCAAAGGGTCGGATTTCTTGAAACGGCCAGACCCTGGCCGTTTGCCTCCTATTTCACCGCCTGTCCCAGCGCCGACGCCGCGCCCTGGATAGCCTCGCCGGCGTTTTCGAGCACCTTGCCCACGCGGGCGATCTGCTCTTCGGCGAGCGGCCATTGCTTCTGCTCCAGGGCTTCGCGCACGCCCGGCAGGGTCTTCACGCCGTAGCCGGTGTAGAAGCCGGGCGCGTAGATCTGGTGCTGGAACCAGGGCCGGTTGGGCAGTCCATCGCTCAGGGTGAGCGCGCGCTCCACGGCGATCAGCCGGGCGTTGGCATCGCGCAGCAGGGCCCGCGCCAGGGCCGATCCCCCGTTGGCGTTGGCCTGGACCAGGGCCTGCTTGTAGAGTTGGGCGGTGCGGTCCAGCGCGGCCAGTCCGTTTTCGAGCGGCGCGAAATTCAGGAACGGCGGAACCGGCTCTTTGGCGGGCTCGCCCATGGGATGGCGCGGATCGTTAATCGCCGCAAACAGGCCTTCGTCGATCTGCCGGTTGCGCTCGATGATCTGGTCGCGCTTCTCGCGCGCGAGTTGCTCCACTTCCTGCACGTAGCGCCGCACGGTGTCGGTGAAGTCGTCGAAATCGTAGGGCAGCAGTTCGGCATCGGCCAAGCGGATCACGGCCGTCCCGGCGGTTTGGGCCAGCGCGCGGCCGTACACGAAGGTGGTATCCGAAAAATGCGTGTACCAATAGAAATCGTCGTATGCCGAGTGATAGATTCCGGACGCGTCCTCTCCGCCGAAACCCAGATCGATGGAGGCGATTCCCAGGTGATCCAGAAAAGCGGTGTAATCCGATCCCGATCCCAGGGCCCCGATACGCAGATCGGGGCGGCTGCGCAGTTCCTGGCGTTCCTGCGGCGTCTGGCCCGGCATGGGATTGGCAATCCGGCGGAATTGCTGGCGCTGCCAGACCGAGACTTTCGATTCCGGGTCGGGAATTTCGCGCGCCACGCCGTTGATAAAATGTTCCAGCGTATGCGAGCCGGACATCTGCAAATAGCCGCGTCCGTTGCTGTCCGAATTGATGTAGACGGCGGCTGTGCGGCGCAGTTCGTCGGCGTGCGTCTCGGCCCATTCGGTGGACCCCAGCAGGCCCGGCTCCTCGCCGTCCCACAGGCAGTAAACGATGGTGCGCCGCGGTTTCCATCCCTGCTTCAACAGCATCCCCAGCGCGCGCGCCTCTTCGAGCAGCGCCACGGCGCCCGATACCGGGTCGTCGGCCCCATTCACCCAGGCGTCGTGATGGTTGCCGCGGATGATCCACTCGTCCGGCTCGCTCGATCCGGGAATGCGCGCGATCACGTCGTGGAGGGTCTTCAGGCCCCAGGTGGAAGCCAGCTTGAAGTGAACTTTCATGGCGCCCGGCCCCAGGTGATAAGTGATGGGCAGCGCGCCGCGCCACGCCGGCGGCGCCACCGGTCCGGTCATGGCCGCCAGCAGCGGCTGGGCATCGCCGTAGGAAATCGGCATCACCGGGATCTTGGTCAGGGTGACGGCCTGGTCGATGGGCAGGCGTTTGGCGTCCTTGGTGGCGCCGACTCCCGGAGTCAGCGGATCGCCCGGATACACCGGCATGTCCATGACGCTGCCGCGCTGCACCCCATCGCGATTGCGCAGCCCGCCGGCAGGGAAGACGTCGCCCGCGAAGTAGCCGTCTTCGTGCGGATCGGAGTAGATCAGGCAACCCACGGCGCCGTGCTCGGCGGCGACTTTCGGCTTGATGCCGCGCCAGGAGCCTCCGTAGCGCGCCACCACGATGGCGCCCTTCACCGAAATCCCCAGCCGGTCGAGGGTTTCGTAATCCTCGGGAATTCCGAAATTCACGTACACCAGGGGCGCGGTGACATCGCCATCGATGGAGTAGGCGTTGTAGCTGGGAAGCTGTTCGTCGTGCTGGCCGGAGGTCGGGTCGACCGCTTCGGTGGGCTCGGCGAGCCTGGCGGTGAAGCGGGACGGCGCGATCATTTCGAGCGCGCGTTCCTTGGGCGTGGGGAAGAGCACGTCGAAGGTCTCGATGTGCGCGTCGAGTCCCCACTCCTTCAGTTTCCCGAGCAGCCATTCGGCGTTATCGGCATCGTAGGGCGAGCCGACATGATGCGGCCGCGCGGAGAGCCGCTGCATGTAGGCGCGCAGGTTGGCGGTGTCGGGGATGGCCCGGAATTTGGCCTCCCAATCGCGCTCGGCGCGCGCGGAAGTTTCGGAATAGCCCGCCAGGGGGCCTGAATCGGCCGGAAAGGCGCTGGGCAATACCAGCCACCCGCAGAGGAAGCAGACCACGGATTTTCGCATGAATCCTGTATTTTAGCGCGCCCGGCTACCGCGGATAGCTGCCCAGCAGCTTGCGGCAGAATCCGTGGGCCCGATGAATCCAGGCGGCTTCGGGAAGGAACATGAAGGGGCACTCGCCGGCGACCACCTTGATGCCCCGGCGGGCGCAGAACTCGATGGCGGCGGGATTGACGGCGCCTTTGCCGCCGCCGCGATACATCCACACCCGGTGGATGCCCAACGAGGCGCACTCGCGCACCACCTCGGCGGTGACCTCCGGGGTGGTCAGCAGCAGAACGCCCTCCACCGGCGGCGTCACATCGGAAAGCCTCTCGAAGCAGGCCACGCCTTCCATCTCCCGCGCGCCGGGGTTGACGGGCACGGCGTCGAAGCCACGCTGGACCAACTCGCGGAACAGCACCCGCGTGAAGTCCTTGGGGTTCCTGGAAACGCCCACCACGGCCAGGCGGTGAAGCGCGAGAAAATCCTCGACATCCAGCAGTGTAGTCATGGCGTCCATATTATAGGACGCGGTACTCTGAAATTCCAGGCCGCTGATGCGCCCTGATGCGCCCTGTGCGCCGTTATGCGCCCTTGCGCTACGGCTGCAGTTCCGGCTGGTAGGGCGAAAGTTGCGGCGGGCGGTCATCGGGTTCGAGCAGCAGCAGGGTGCGGCCGGGGTAGGCGGCGATCAGTTTGAGGTCCTCCTGCGGGCCCAGGTCGCGCGCCCAGATCACGCGTTCGGCGGCGATATCGGCGCCGTTGTACACCCATTCGTCCTGGAAGGCATGCTGCGGCGCGTAGCGCACGAAAACCAGCAGGCGGCCGGGAATTTGGGCCAGCGCATCCCGGACGAAGATGCGCCGCTCGGGGTTGCCGTGGTTGAGGGCGTCCCAGGTCTCGTAGGGCCGCAGGGCGCGGGAAACCGCCGAGTTGTCGAACAGGTGCACGCCGTACCACAAGCCGAAGTGCACCACGCACAGGAGCACCAGGATGCGGGCGGCCTCCTGCCCCGCCGGCTGCCCTCGCACGGTGATGCGGCTGAGCCTTTCCAGGCCGGCCACGCTCACCAGCACGAACAGGCAGGCGCAGGCGGCCAGGTAGTGCTCCTGAAACGCCGGGAAGAAGTTGATCCCCAGGGCAAACAGCGCCAGCGTCGCCACCACCCAGGCGAAGCGGTATTGGCGGATGCCGGCGAGAAAGACCACCAGCGCCACGTAGAGCGGCGGAAGAAAGAAGAAACGATAGAAGCGGATGCGGTATTCGAGGCGCTCCAGATAGCTGGCCAGCGTGTCGGTGGAGGGGCCGTGAAATGAGAGCTGCATGCGGTAATCCATGGCCTGCTGGGGGGTCAGGTCGCGATGGGGAACCGGGTTGGGCTGGAAGGTAAGCGAGGAAGGCACGCCGTATTGGTACATGCTGAGGGCTTCGGGCAGGGTGGTCCAATAGCCGGTGACGGCCTTGTTCTGGGCCAGCAGGAGGAGCACCGCCGGCAGCAGCGCCAGCGAGGCCGCCGAGACCAGCTTTGCGAGGTGCGGAAAGTCCGGGCGCGGGACCTCCTTTCCGCGGGCATCCTTCCGCCGGACCAGCAGCGGAAGGAAGTAGAGCGCCACGGCGAGCGCCAGGAAGATGGATTCGTAGGGCCGGATGAGCAGGTGGATGCCCAGCCCTGCGCCGAGAAGCGCGGCGTCGCGCGGGCGGGCGCGTTCCCGCAGACGGGGCAGCGCTCCGAAAACCAGGCAGCCGGCAGCCGCCGCGAACGAGCCGCCCCAGTAGCCGTTCATCCACTGGCTAAGGGGTCCGAATTCGAAAATTGCGAGGAAGCCGCCCACTACCGCCCAGCCGGGGGTGGTCCAGGCGCGCAACATCCAGTAGCACAGCGCGCAAAACGCCCCGGTGGCCAGCAGTACCCCCGCCCAGGGATGGCCGAACAGGGTCCAGCCGAGGGCCAGCATCAGCCCCTGGCCGGGCGGGTAGATGGAGCTGTAGGTGGGCTGCTGAAGGACGAAGAAGGTCTCGAAGAAGCGGCTGAGCGGAAGTGGCGGATTGGCCAGGCGCCAGTGGCGCAGCGTATCGGCCACCAGCAGATGGCCGAATTCGTCGTAGACGTCAGGCGCAGGCGCGGGATGGTTCGGCAGCAGAAGCAGGCGCAGCGCCACGGGCAGCGCCGCCAGCAGCAGCGTGACCCAGAGTGTCCGCGGAGCGAGCCGCGCGGCGCCCGGCTCGAGCCACGGCCGCCACACCACGGCCATGCCGGCCAGCGCCCCTGCCAACAGCAGTTCGAGCAGAACCATTCGAAACTCCATTGTGGCAGAGCCGGCGGGCGGGGCTGCGGGCGCGGCGGTTGGATGGCCGCCGTGCGTGGGCAGACGTGGCTAGCCGCCAGATTGCGCTCCCGCGCGCAGGCCGCATGGCGCCGCGCATGGCAAGCTAAAGCATAGCTAAAGCATGCCACACCTCGGGCTGCGCTCGACCCCTGCAGGGGCCGCTCCCGGTTACGGCCGGCCAACGGTGGGGCATGCTTTAGCTTGCCCGCAATCCCATTGGGCAACTGCGACGCTACAATGGAACGACGGGATGGCATGGGACCAACGCAGCCGGTGATGGCGCCGGATCCCCGGTACACGGTCGAGGACCAGGAGCGCATGACCCGCGCCAGGCGCTACTTTGCCTGGCAAAGCCGGTTGGCGGGGCGCGAATTGGGACAGCGGGTGGTGGAGATCGGCTGCGGGCTGGGGAATTTCACCGAGACGCTGCTGGATCGCGAACTGGTGGTGGCCCTGGACGCCGAGCCGGCCTGCATCGAGCGCCTGCTGCAGCGCTTTCCGGGGCGCGCCAATCTGCACGCCATCGCCTGCCAGGCGCCCAGCCCGTGCTTCCGCGATCTGCGCCGCTTCCAGCCGGATTCCTGCGTGTGCCTGAATGTGCTGGAGCACATCGCCGACGACACGGCCACCCTGCGGGCCATGGCGGCCATTCTGCCGCGGGGAGGCCGGATTGTCTTGCTGGTGCCGGCCTTCCCCTCGCTCTACGGCCCCATCGACCGCGACCTGGGCCACTACCGGCGCTACCGGCGCGGCAGCCTGCGCCGCGTGGCCGAAGGCGCCGGCCTGGCGGTCAGGAAGCTGCATTATCTGAACACCGCCGGTTTCTTTGCCTGGTGGGCCAACTCGCACATCTTCCGCCGCCACGAACAATCCGCCCGCCAGATCGCCTTTTTCGACGACGTGGTGGTGCCGGTCATGTCGCGCGTGGAAGACCTGATCCGGCCGCCGTTCGGGCAATCGCTGTTCGCGGTCTTGGAGCGCTCCTGAGGCCGCTGATGGTGGCGCTGCGCCATCTGGTTCGCGGCGACCTGGACGCCGTTCACGCGCCGATTTCGTGCATGGACGTGGTGCGCTATATGCTCTTCCCGCTTTCGTCGCGCGAGGAGAGCGAGAAGTTCCTGCGTGATGCTGCGCGGGGCGGAGGAAGGCGAGATCTGGTACCTGGTGAATCCGGCCTGTTGGAGACGCGGCATCGCCACCGAATTCGCCCTTCCGCAGAACCCGGCAGCCGTCCGGGTTCTGGAGAAGGCGGGAATGCGCAAAGAGGGCTTGCTGCTCAAAAACCTCAAGATCCACGGCGGGTGGAAGAGCAGCTACCTATACGCGATGCTGGCGGAGGAATGGAGCGGGTAGGCGGCCTCAGTACTTGGGCACGCTCGGGTCTACCTTGTCGCTCCAGGCCAGAATGCCGCCCACCACGTTGCGGACGTGCTGGAAGCCGGCCTGCCGCAGCACCGAGCACGCCTTGGCGCTGCGCATGCCGCTGCGGCAGTGAATCACGATATCGTCTTGCGGATTGAACTCGCCGATGTGGCGCGGGAATTCGCCCAGGGGAATCAGTTGGGCGCCGGGAATGCTGCAAATCCGGTATTCGTGGGGCTCGCGGACATCGATCAGGACAAAATTATCGCCGCGATCGATTTTCTGTTTGAGCTCCGTGACGTCGATTTCGTTCATGTTGGCCTCCTGGGGCGCGGCCGGGGTCTCCGCACCCGGGCGCGGCACTCCGCAGAATTGATGATAATCGATCAGTTTGGTGATGCTGGGGTGGTCGCCGCATACCGGGCACTCCGGATTCTTGCGCAGCTTCAGCTCGCGGAAGCGCATGCCCAGGGCGTCATAAAGCAGCAGGCGTCCCACCAGCGGTTGGCCGATTCCCAGAATCAGCTTCACGGCCTCGGTGGCCTGGATCAGCCCGATCGTGCCGGGCAGGATTCCCAGCACGCCGCCTTCGGCGCAACTCGGCACCAGGCCCGGGGGTGGCGGCTCGGGATAGAGGCAACGGTAGCAGGGGCCGCCCTCGTAAGCGAACACGGTCGCCTGGCCTTCGAAGCGGAAAATCGAGCCGTAGACGTTGGGCTTGCCGAGCAGCACGCAGGCGTCGTTCACCAGGTAGCGGGTGGGGAAGTTGTCGGTGCCGTCCACCACCAGGTCGTAATCTTTCAGAATGTCGAGCGCGTTTTCGCTGGAAAGGGCCACTTCGTGGCGGGTGATGCGCACGTGCGGGTTGATGGCCTGCATTTTTTCGGAGGCCGAATCGAGCTTCTTGCGGCCCACGTCGGCGGTGGAATGGATCACCTGGCGCTGGAGGTTGGTGAAGTCCACCACGTCGAAATCCACCATCCCGATGTGGCCCACGCCGGCGGCGGTGAGGTACAGGCCCAGGGG
>JASHSS010000391.1 GCA_030038565.1 Bryobacteraceae bacterium | reverse complement strand
TCAGAACAGCGTGGACAAACTTTACCGCGGGTGCGCGCCCGGATTTGCGAGCTGAGTATGAGCGCTTCCGCGGCGAGCAGTCGCACTGGCTTGAGGATTATGCGCTGTTCCGCGCCTTGAAAGCCAAGTTCAACGGCGCCTACTTTCTTCATTGGCCGCGCGAATTCGTTGAGCGGGTGAGCTCGAAACTTGCGGAGGCGCGCGCGGAACTCGCAGATACTGTCGACCGGGTCTGCTTCGCCCAGTGGATCATCTTCCGTCAAGGTGAGCGGCTGAAAACGTACGCGTACGCCCGCGGCGTGCGGCTGATCGGCGATTTACCCTTCTTTGTATCGCCCGATTCCAGCGATGTGTGGGCGAACCCCGAGTTCTTCCTCCTGACCGATCAGCGCCGGCCGCGCTTCGTCGCGGGCGTCCCGCCCGATTACTTCAGCGCGGACGGACAATTGTGGGGCAATCCCGTTTACGATTGGGATGCGCTTCGCCGCACCGGCTACCGCTGGTCGATCGATCGGCTGCGGGCATTGTTGTCTCACGTCGATGTGGTCCGGCTGGATCACTTCCGCGGCTTTGCCGCCGCCTGGCACGTGCCGGCGGGCGCACCGAACGCGCGTCTGGGGCGATGGGCGCCCGGACCGGGCTCCGGGTTCTTCGTGGCGGCGCGGGAGGCGCTGGGGCGCTTGCCCCTGATCGCCGAAGACCTCGGATTGATCACGCCAGACGTGATTCAATTGCGCGACTCTCAGAATCTGCCTGGTATGCGCGTCCTGCAGTTCGCATTTGACGGAAATCCGAAAAACCCGCATCTTCCGCGGAACTACGTTCCCAACACCGTAGCCTACACCGCCACGCACGATAACAATACGGCGCGAGGCTGGTTCGAAACGCTGGCCGAGCAGCAGAAGCAGGTCTTCTGGACGTACCTGCGGCGGGCTCCCGGAGAGAACCAGGATGCCGCTCCCGAGCTGATGCGGTTGGCGTGGTCGTCAGCAGCCGCGCTGGCCATGGCGCCGTTGCAGGACCTGCTCAATCTGGGGAGCGCCGCGCGTATGAACACGCCCGGCCAGGCGTCAGGCAATTGGCGATGGCGAATCACGGACGATGTGCTTTCGCCGGCTGCATTCGGCCGGCTGCGGGAACTGACAGTGGAAACCAAGCGGCTTCCGGCCGATTTCGCTCCCGCGGAATTCGCTCGAAACCAAGAAATAGAGGTGACAAGATGAACGCCACGCAGTTACTTCACAATCTGGGCCAGAGCATCTGGCTCGACAATATTACGCGCGATCTGCTGAACACCGGCGCCTTGAAGCGCTACATCGACGAACTCTCGGTGACGGGGCTTACCTCGAATCCAACCATCTTCGATCACGCCATCAAGAACAGCGGCACGTACAACGCGTCCATCGCCGCCCAACTGCAACGCGGGAAATCCGGGGAGGACCTGTTTTTCGAACTGGCGTTGGACGACATTACTCGCGCTGCCGACCAGTTCCGGCCGATCTGGGACAAGACCAACGGAGTGGACGGTTGGGTGTCGCTGGAGGTATCGCCGATGCTGGCCCACGACACTGATAGCACGCTGCGCGAGGCCAGAGATTTGTATGCCCGGGCCGGGCGTCCGAACCTGTTCATCAAGATTCCGGGCACGAAGGAAGGCGCGCCGGCGATCGAAGAAGCCATCTTTGCCGGTATCCCGGTGAATGTCACGCTGCTGTTTTCTCGAGAGCAGTACCTGGCCGCCGCCGAGGCTTTTGTGCGCGGCATCGAGCGCCGCATCGATGCGGGCCTCAATCCGAATGTCGGATCGGTCGCGTCCCTTTTCGTCAGCCGCTGGGACGCGGCGGTCGCGGCGAAGGCGCCCGAGGCTCTGCGCAACCGGCTCGGCATCGCCGTGGCCATGCGCACGTACGCGGCGTATCGAACCCTGCTCGATTCCCCGCGCTGGCAGCGGGTCTATAATGCCGGCGCGCGGCCCCAGAGGCTGCTCTGGGCCAGCACGGGAACCAAAGATCCTAAGGCTTCGGACATTCTCTACGTCAAAGCTCTCGCCGCTCCCTTCACCGTCAACACGATGCCGGAAGCCACTCTGACGGCGCTTGCCGGACACACGGAACTCGGCTCGATCCTGCCCGCGGACGGTGGAGAGTGCGAAGAAGTGCTTGGCGAATTCGTCAAGGCCGGCATCGATATCGACGCATTGGCCAGCCAGCTTCAAGATGAGGGCGCCAAGGCGTTTGTCAAATCATGGGCCGAACTGATGCAGGTGATCGAGTCTAAGAGCGCCGCGATCCGGAAGACCGCTCAAGTGGCGTAGCGATTGCGGGCCCGCATCGGCAGGCCAACACAACGGCCTGCGGCGGGCTCTTTTCGAGAGAGGAGCAAAAGAAGAATGCAAGCAACGGACGAGCGAACCGAGCCGCGCGTGGCGGTGGGAAGTCCCGCGTGGAAGGCTCTCGAAACCCATTACAAGAAGGTTCGCAGGCTGCATCTGCGCAAGTTGTTCGCCGGCGATCCCAGTCGCGGCGAACGCCTCACCGCCTCGGCGGCAGGAATCGAGATCGACTATTCCAAGAATCGCATCACCGATGAAACCCTGGACCTTCTGTTTCAGCTCGCCAAAAGTGCGGGGCTGCGGGAACGCATCGACGCCATGTTTTCCGGTAGCAAGATCAACATCACGGAGAAGCGCGCGGTGCTTCACACGGCGTTGCGCGCTCCCGCCGGCGCATCCGTCATCGTCGACGGTCAGAACGTAGTACCCGAGGTCCACGCCGTCCTGCGCCGGATGGCCGATTTTTCCGATAAAGTGCGCAGCGGCGCATGGAAGGGTCACACGGGTCAGCGCATCCGGAATGTGGTCAATATCGGGATTGGCGGGTCCGATCTCGGCCCCGTCATGGCTTACGAGGCGTTGCGCCACTACAGCCAGCGCGACATGACTTTCCGTTTCGTCTCCAACATCGACGGCACCGACCTCGCCGAGGCCGTTCGCGATCTGGACCCCGCGGAGACACTGTTTATCGTCTCCTCGAAGACCTTTACGACATTAGAGACGATGACCAACGCGCAATCCGCACGCGCCTGGTCGGTGGCTGGGTTCCGGGGAGATGAGAAGTCCGTGGCGCGGCATTTCGTGGCCGTCTCCACCAACTCGAAGGAGGTGACGAGGTTCGGCATCGATACCGCCAACATGTTCGAGTTTTGGGACTGGGTCGGCGGACGCTACTCGATGGATTCGGCGATCGGCCTATCGACCATGATTGCCATTGGCCCCGACAATTTCCGAGCCATGCTCGATGGCTTCCATCAAATGGACGAGCACTTCCAGACCGCCCCCATCGAGAAGAATCTCCCAGTGATTATCGGTTTGCTGGGCATCTGGTACAACGACTTCTTCGGCGCCCAGACGGTGGCTGTCCTTCCGTACGAACAATACCTGAAGCGCTTCCCGGCCTATCTGCAGCAATTGACGATGGAGAGCAACGGCAAGCACGTGACGCTGGATGGCGCGGCGGTAAAGTCCGACACCGGCCCCGTCTACTGGGGGGAGCCGGGGACGAATGGCCAGCACTCGTTCTACCAACTGATTCATCAAGGCACCCGCCTGATCCCGTGTGACTTCATCGCGTTTGCCCAGCCGCTCAATCCCCTGGGGGAACATCACGACATGCTGATGGCGAACGTGTTCGCGCAGACCGAGGCGCTGGCGTTCGGCAAGACTCCCGAACAAGTGAAGGCCGAGGGCACGCCCGACTGGCTCGTGCCGCACCGCGTCTTCGAAGGCAACCGGCCTTCGAATACCATTTTGGCCACGCGGCTGACGCCCGAGACGTTGGGAAAACTGGTCGCTCTCTATGAGCACAGCGTGTTCACCCAGGGCGTGATCTGGAACATCGACTCTTTCGATCAATGGGGCGTGGAGCTTGGGAAGGTGCTGGCCAAACGAATCATCCCCGAGCTGGCAGGCAAGGATGAGCCTGAACTAAAGCACGACAGCTCCACCAACAACCTGATTCGCCGCTACCGGCAGCTCAAGGAGAAAGCATGAGGAACACAGGTTTCGATAAGCCGCTCTACATTCTGCCCTTCGACCACCGCGCTTCATTTCAGACCAGGATGTTCGGCTGGAAGGGCGCGCTGACGGCCGGGCAGACGGCCGAGATCGCCGCCGCCAAACAGGTGATCTACGACGGCTTCAAGGCCGCGGTTGAGGACGGCGTCCCGGAGCAGAAGGCCGGCATCCTGACCGACGAGCAGTTCGGCTCGGCGATCCTGCGAGATGCCGGTGCGCACCACTACACCACCGCCTGCTGCGTCGAGAAGAGCGGGCAGGAGGAATTCGATTTCGAATACGGGGAGGACTTCGCCCGTCATATCGAGGCCATCCGGCCAACCTTCAGCAAGGTGCTGGTCCGCTACAACGCGGAAGGCGACCGGCCGTTGAATGCCAGGCAGGCGGCGCGCTTGAAGCGCCTTTCGGACTACCTGCACGGCCAATCCGCCCCGCTATTCATGTTCGAGCTGATTGTGCCTGCCGATGAATCGCAATTGAAGCGTCTCAACGGGGACAAGAAAGCGTACGACCTTCAACTTCGCCCACAGCTCATGGTGCAGGCAATCGAGGAACTTCAAGACGCGGGCGTGGAACCGGACGTCTGGAAGGTCGAGGGCCTCGACCGGCGCGAGGATTGCGAAAAGATCGTCGCGGCCGCAAGGCGGGGCGGACGCAACCGCGTTAGTTGCATCATCCTCGGCCGGGGAGAAGATGATCGAAGAGTTCACGAGTGGCTCACCACCGCGTCCGGCGTGCCGGGATTCATAGGCTTCGCGGTGGGGCGCACCAGCTTCTGGGACCCGCTGGTCGCGTGGCGCGCCGGCAAAATCACTCGTGGGCAGGCGGTCAACGACATCGTGCGCCGGTATGGCGCGTATGTGGAGACCTTTGAGGGTAAGAAGTGAAGCTCGCTCCTTCCATTCTCGCCGCGGATTTCGCAAGGCTCGGAGCGCAGGTGGCCGAGGCGGAGAGAGGGGGAGCTGACCGCATTCACATTGACGTGATGGATGGCCATTTCGTGCCGAACCTTTCGATGGGCGCGCCGATTGTGGCATCCCTGCGTCCGGTGACACGCCTGCCCCTCGAAACCCACCTGATGATCTCGAATCCGGATCTGTTTCTTCAGGAGTTCGCGGAGTCGGGCTCCGATTCGTTTCTGGTCCACTGGGAAGGGAACTTCAACCTGCATCGCACGGTGCAGAGCATTCGGGCGTTGGGTAAGCGCGCCGGCGTCGCCATCAATCCGGCAACACCCGCCGCGGTGCTCGAAGAAATTCTGCCGGACGTGGACCAGGTGCTCGTGATGACGGTCGACCCGGGTTTTGGACATCAGCGATTTCTTCATTCGACTGTGGCCAAGATCGGCCGCATCCGGCAGATGATCGATCGCGTTAAGCACGATTGTGACCTGGAAGTGGATGGCGGTATCGATTCGGAAACGGCGAAGCTCTGCGTGGAAGCGGGGGCCAACGTTCTGGTGGCCGGATCGTCCGTATTTGGAACCAACAAGAGCGTGCCGGAGGCGATGAACCGCCTGCGCGCGGGAAGGGAATAAGTTATGCAAATTGGAATGATCGGACTGGGAAGAATGGGCGCCAACATGGCGCGGCGCCTGATGCGGAACGGCCACGAGTGCGTGGTGTTCGACCGCTCGCAAGAAGCCATGAATGAGCTGGCCACCGACGGCGCGAAAGGGACCGCCAACATGGCGGATCTCGTCGAGCGGCTCGAAACTCCGCGAGCGGTCTGGCTCATGGTGCCCGCCGGAGTGGTGGATGAAACCATTGCCACCCTGGCGCCGCTCCTGAGCAAGGGCGACATCCTGATCGATGGCGGCAACTCTTACTACATCGACGACCTCCGCCGCGCCAAGGAGCTCGCGGCCAAAGGAATTCATTACGTGGATGTCGGCACCAGCGGCGGCGTGTGGGGCCTGGAACGCGGCTACTGCATGATGATCGGCGGCGAGGCCGATGTCGTCGCGCATCTCGATCCGATCTTCCGCACGCTCGCGCCGGGCGCGGGCAATATCGCCCGCACTCCGGGACGCGAGAAGCTCGGGGGAACGGCGGAGTCGGGCTATCTGCACTGCGGCAATAATGGCGCGGGCCACTTCGTGAAGATGGTTCACAACGGCATCGAATACGGCGTGATGGCCGCGTACGCCGAAGGTCTCGGAATCCTGCGCGACGCCAATGTCGGCAAGCGGACCGGGACCATCGACGCGGAAACCACGCCTTTGCCCCATCCGGAGCACTACCAGTACGACCTCAATCTGCGGGACATCGCCGAAGTGTGGCGCCGCGGCAGCGTGATCGCTTCCTGGCTGCTCGACCTGACCGCGATCTCGCTCGTCGAGGATCCCAGCCTGAGCAAGTTCGCCGGCCGCGTCTCCGATTCCGGCGAAGGGCGCTGGACCATCAAGGCGGCGATTGACGAAGCCGTACCGGCGCCGGTTCTTTCCGCGGCGCTCTACCAGCGATTCACTTCGCGCGGCGAGGCGGACTACCAGGACAAGCTGCTCTCGGCGATGCGTTTCCAGTTCGGCGGGCACCTCGAGAAAACCGCCGAGAAGCAGGCTGCTTGAAAGGAACATCAACCATGAACGGCCCTCACTCCGATGCGTTTGTCTTCTTCGGCGCCACGGGCGACCTGGCGTACAAAAAAATCTTCCCGGCGCTCCAGGCGATGGCCAAGCGCGGCAACCTGGACATTCCCATCGTGGGCGTCGCGAAGGCCGGGTGGAATCTCGACCAGCTTCGCGCCCGCGCGCGCGAAAGTGTTGAAAAGCACGGAGGCCTCGATCGCGAGGCCTTCGATCGCATGAGCCGCCTGCTGCGCTATGTGGACGGCGACTATCACGACGCGTCCACGTTTCAGTCGCTTCGCAAGGAACTTGGTCCCGCCGCACGGCCGGCCTTCTATCTCGCCATCCCGCCGGAACTGTTCGGACTGGTCACCGAGCACCTTGTCTGTACGGATTGCTCCAAGGGCGCGCGCGTGATCGTTGAAAAGCCCTTCGGCACCGACCTGGCCTCCGCCCGGGAATTGAACCGCATCCTGCTCGCCACTTTTCCCGAGTCCGGAATCTTCCGCATTGACCACTACCTTGGGAAGCAGCCCGTGCGCAACCTGCTGTATTTCCGGTTTGCCAACGTCTTCCTGGATCCACTGTGGAATCGCTCGACCGTCGAGAGCGTCCAGATCACCATGGCGGAGGATTTCGGAGTGGAAGGCAGAGGCGCTTTTTACGACCAGACTGGCGCCGTGCGCGATGTGATCCAGAACCACATCTTCCAGATCCTGAGTAACCTGGCGATGGAGCCCCCGGCCAGATCCGACAGCGAATCGATTCGCGACGAGAAGGTAAAGGTGCTCAAGGCCATCGCTCCGATCGACGAAAGGTCTATCGTTCGCGGTCAATTCCGCGGCTACCAGAGCGAGAGTGGCGTGGCTAAAGGCTCGCGGACCGAAACCTACGCCGCGCTGAAGCTGGAAATGAATTCGTGGCGCTGGCAGGGCGTTCCGTTCTACATCCGCGCGGGAAAGCGGATGCCGGTCACCTGCACGGAGATTCTGGTCCGCCTGCGCCGCCCGCCCGATGTCTACCAGTCGCAGCAGGCGCCGCCGCAGAATCACATCCGGCTGCGAATCAGCCCGGACGTACAGATCGCGTTGGGAATGATGGTGCTGAAGCCGGATAGGGACGTCGAAGGCCAAGCCGTCGAGATGTTGGCGAACCGTCACCCCGAAGCCAATGAAATGGACGCATATGAGCGCGTGCTGGGCGAGGCCATCGCCGGCGACACCACACTGTTCGCGCGCGAGGATTACGTTGAAGAGGCCTGGCGCATCGTGGACCCGGTGCTGCGCGCCAACACTCCGGTCTACGAATATGAACCGGGAAGCTGGGGTCCTGCGGAAGCGAGCCAGTCGATTGTGCCGCGCGGCGGCTGGCATGCCCCCATGGCAGCGGACGCAAAGGACGTCCAACTGGCCGCATAAATCGGGCGGAGTTCCGGGCTATTCCCGGGTGCGCCGACGAATTTCCTGGAGAGGTGCTATGAACGTCGAAGTGCTTACGGATTCTGGATCGGTCGCCGAAAAAGCCGCGTCCGTCATTAAGGAGTACGTGTGGGAGGCCATCGCCGACCGCGGATCGTTTACCATGGCGGTGAGTGGCGGCCGTACGCCCTGGGTGATGTTGCGCTGGCTCGCCGCCGCCCACATCCCATGGCGGGCGGTGCGTCTTGTCCAAGTGGATGAGCGTGTGGCGCCGGAGGGGCACGCCGACCGGAATCTCACGCATCTCCGCGAAAGCCTGCTGGACGACGCTCCCCTGCCTCCCGATCAGCTCTACGCCATGCCCGTCGAATCGCCCGATCTGGAAACGGCGGCGGTTCAGTATGCCGGCATGCTGCGGGAGATTGCGGGGACTCCTCCGGTCCTGGACTTGGTACACCTCGGCCTGGGTCCCGACGGTCATACCGCGTCACTGGTGCCGGGCGATCCGGTATTGGACATCGCCAACGCCGATGTGGCGCTGAGCGGTCCGTATCAGGGCAGGCGCCGCATGACCCTGACATATCCGATTCTGAACCGCGCCCGGCGGGTTCTCTGGGTTGTCACCGGCGCCGATAAGGCCGAAATGGTCCAACGCCTGCTCGATGGCGACCATTCGATCCCGGCAGGACGCGTCAACGGCGAGCGAGCTCTGTTGTTGGTAGACTGTGATGCAGCGGGCGGTCGGATCACCCACAAAAAAGGAGGACTCATATGCGTGTAGGGATCGCAACCGATCACGGCGCTTTCCACTTGAAAGAAGATCTGCTGGGCCGTCTGAAGAGGGCGGGACACGAAATCGTCGATTTCGGAGCATATAGCCTCGCCCCCGGCGACGACTATCCCGATTTTGTGATTCCGCTCGCTCGCGCTGTTTCCGCCGGGCGGGTGGAACGCGGTATCGCCGTCTGCGGCAGCGGCGTCGGCGCGTCGGTTTGCGCCAATAAGATTCCCGGCGTTCGCGCCGGCCTTATTGGCGACCACTTCTCCGCGCACCAGGGCGTGGAAGACGACCATATGAACGTGCTGTGCATGGGCGGCCGAACGGTCGGGCCGGAAGTCGCATGGGAATTTGTCGAGACGTACCTGGCATCGGAATTCAGCCAGGCCGAACGCCATCTGCGCCGGCTCGGCAAAGTGGCGGCGCTCGAGGAGGTGGCCAAGTGACTCCGGTAGCGGAGATCACCAGCGCGGGTCTCGATAAACTCTGCATCAACACCATCCGCACGCTTTCGATGGATGCGGTACAGCAGGCCAAGTCCGGGCACCCCGGCACGCCCATGGCGTTGGCGCCGCTGGTTTACACCCTATGGAATCGCGTCATGCGGTTCGATCCGCGC
>JASHSS010000390.1 GCA_030038565.1 Bryobacteraceae bacterium | reverse complement strand
TACGGCTACAGCGCCGCGCGCGCCTTCTCCGGCAACCCGCACGTTTATTTCGATACGGTCTGCGCCCTGGTGGCCCTGGTCCTCGCCGGCAAGCTCATCGAACGCGGCGCCAAGGAGCGCTCCGCCCGCGCCGTCACCCTGCTGTACCGCCTGATGCCCAATAAGGCGCGCCTGCTGGTGGAAGGGCGCGAGCGCTTCGTTTCCGTGGAGGCCCTGGAAGCCGGCGCTCTCCTCCGCGTGAAATCGGGCGAGCGCATTCCCGCCGACGGTGTCGTGGTGGAGGGCTGCTCCCACGCCGATGAATCCGTGCTCACCGGCGAATCCGCTCCGCGCCCCAAAGCGCCCGGCGACCCGGTGGTCTGCGGCAGCCTGAATACCGGCGGCGTGCTGGAGATCCGCGCCACCCGGGTGGGCGATCAAAGCACCCTCGCCCGGATGGTTCGCACGGTGGAGCAGGCGGCCGGCGGGCGCACCCGTATCGAACGCGCCGTGGATCGCATCGCCCGCTTTTTCATCCCCGCTGTCCTGGCCCTCGCCATGGCGACCTTCGCCGGATGGACCCTCCGCACCGGCCAGCCCGCCGAGGCCCTCATGCACGCCATCTCCGTCCTGGTCATCGCCTGCCCCTGCGCTTTGGGAATCGCCACGCCCCTGGCGCTGGCCGCGGCCGTCGCGGCGGCCGCCCGCCGCGGCATCCTGGTGAGCGATGCGCGCGTGCTGGAGACCATCCACAAAGTGGATCTCGTGGTGATGGACAAGACCGGCACCGCGACGGAGGGCGTATTCACCCTGCTCGAAACCGCCGGCGACCTGAGCCGCATGGCCGCCCTGGCCGCCCTGGAAGCGCGCTCCGAACATCCCATCGGGAAGGCCATCGTGCGGCACGCCGGCGCGGCCGAGCCGATGGACGTGCGCGACGTCACCGTCCACACCGGCATGGGAATCTCCGGCCGCATCGGCGCCACCCGCTACTTCATCGGCAACCGCGCCCTGGTGGAATTGGTGGGGCAGGCGATTCGCCTGCCCGCGCCCGATGCTGCGCTCGATGCCACGTCCGGTGCCGTGCCCCATTCCGGCCCCCAAGTCTATTTCGGTTGGGATGGCGCGGTCCGCGGCTGGATGCGTTTCGGCGATCGCGTGCGCCCCGAAGCCGCCGTCCTGTGCGCCGAACTGCGCCGCCGCGGGATCCGCACCGTGCTGCTCTCCGGCGATTCGCGCGCCGCCACCGCCGCCGTGGCGCGCGCCATGGGGGCCGATGAGTGGCACGCCGAAGCCACCCCCGAAGACAAGATCGAAACCCTGCGGCGTTATCAGCGCGGCGGAAGCGTGGTGGCAATGCTCGGAGATGGCGTCAACGACGCGCCCAGCCTGGCGCAGGCCGATCTGGGAATCGCCCTCGCGAGCGGCGCCGATATCGCCATGCACGCCGCGCCCCTGGTCCTCATGAACAACTCGCTGGCGGCGGTGACCGAGACGCTCGACCTGGCACGGCGCACCTTCCGCATCGTGCGCCAGAACCTGTTCTGGGCGTTCGTCTACAACCTGGCCGGCATTTCGCTGGCCGTGGCCGGAGTGCTCAACCCGATTCTGGCCGCCGCCGCCATGGTGCTGTCCAGCGTCTCGGTAATCGCCAACTCGCGCCGCCTGGCGGTCAAATGACTGGGACCGGAAGCCCCTCGTTGGCCGCCATCCCCGGTGCGCAGGGCGCGGGGCAGCCTCTTCCGATCCCCCCGCAATCGCCGAAATCCCCCGGCCCCTTGCTCCCGCGGCGTATCATAGAAAGATCGGATAAGGCTTTCCCCCATGGCGCCAGAGGAGAAACCCGTTACCAAGCTTCTCGAAGAGTGGAGCGCCGGCAGCCGGGAGGCGCTCGACCAGCTCATGCCCCTGGTCTACGATCAGCTTCGCCGGCTCGCCTCGCGCTGCCTGGCTTCCGAACGCCCCGGCCATACGCTCCGCGCCACTGCCCTGGTCAATGAAGCCTACCTGCGCCTGGTCGATTCCGGCATGGATTTCAACAATCGCGTCCACTTCTTCGCCGTCGCCGCGCGCCTGCTGCGCCAGATCCTGGTGGACCATGCCCGCGCCCAGAAGCGCCAGAAGCGCGGCGCGGGCGCTCAGAACCTGACCCTGGACGAAGCCATCCTGGTTGCGCCCAGCCAGCCCGGGCTGGTGGAATTGGATGACGCCCTCCAGCGCCTGGCCGCCGTGGACCGGCGCAAAAGCGAGGTGGTGGAGTTGCTCTATTTCGGCGGCCTCACCTACGATGAGACCGCCGCCGCCCTGGGGATCTCGCCGGCCACCGTGCACCGCGATCTGCGCCTGGCCAAAGCCTGGCTTTTCACCGAACTGGCTAACGGGTAGCCGTTTTGGAGGTTGCGCTCTGATGCCCGACCCCGCCGATCCCCAGAGTTGGAACCGCCTGGAGGACCTCTTTGAGCGCGCCCTGGACCTGCCGCCCGGCCAGCGCACCGCCTTCCTCGAAGAGGCCTGCCAGGACGATCCGGCCCTGCTCCGGAGGCTGCGCGCCATGCTCGATGCCGCCACCCGCCCGGCCGATTTTCTGGCGGCTTCCGTGGAAAACGCCGCCCGCAACTTTCTGGTTCCGCGCGGCCAGGATACTTTACAGCCGGGCAGCGCCTTCAGCCACTACCAGATCGTCTCGCTCGCCGGCGCCGGCGGGATGGGGCGCGTCTATCGCGCCCGCGACACCCGCCTCGACCGCGACGTGGCCATCAAGATCCTGGCCCCCGAGATTATTCCCAATCCCCGCAGCCTGCAGCAGTTCGAACAGGAAGCCCGCGCCGCCTCCGCGCTGAACCACCCCAATATCCTCACCGTCTACGATGCCGGCGAGTTTGAGGGCGTCCGGTTCATGGTCTCGGAGTTCGTAGACGGTCCCACGCTCGGCCGGAAGCTCGCCGGTGGAGCGCTGGACGTGCCGGCGGCGCTCGATATCGCCATTCAGGTGGCCTCCGGGCTGGTGGCCGCGCACGCCGCCCAGATCGTGCACCGCGACATCAAGCCGGAAAACCTGGTGGTGCGCGCCGATGGCCTGGTCAAAATCGTCGATTTCGGCATCGCCAAATTGACCGAGGGCCAGAGGACTTTGCGGATGGCCACTGCCGCACCCTCCGCCGCCGCGCCCTCCGCCGCTGCGCCCTCCCGCGGCCAACCTCACACCGGCGCCATCATCGGCACTGCCAGGTACATGTCTCCCGAACAGGCGCGCGGCCTGCGGGTGGACGGCCGCACCGATATCTTCAGCCTGGCAGTGGTGGTCTACGAAATGATTGCCGGACGCCCGCCGTTCCAGGGCGACACCGACAGCGACGTGGTGGCCGAAATCCTCAAGACCGATCCGCCCCCGTTGGCCCAGGCTGTGCCCGGCGTGCCTGCCGCCTTGAGCCAGATCGTGGTCAGGGCCATGCGCAAGAACCGCGACGAGCGGTATGAAAACGCCGCCCAACTGCTGGCCGCGTTCACCAGCCTGCGCGACGACCTCAACTTCCGCGCCAAGCTCAGCGCGGCCGGTATGCCCGCGCGCTCTCCGAGCACCCGCCGCGCGCTTTTCTCCGGCCTGGCGCTGGCCGCCGCGCTCGCCGCCGGATATGCCGGCTGGCGCGCCGTCTCCCGCCCCACCCCTCCGGCCCGCCCGCGCAGCCTGGCGATCCTTCCTTTTCGCAATATCCGGCCCGATCCGGCGACCGATTTCATCGGCTTCTCGCTGGCCGACGCCATCATTACCAAGCTCGATTCCATCAGCCTGCTCACGGTCCGCCCCTCTTCCGCGGTGGCCCGCTACCGCAACCAGGAAATCGATCCGCGCCAGGCCGGCAGCGCCCTGCGGGTGGATACCTTGTTGACCGGCAGTTACATCAAGGAAGGACCCAACCTCCGCATCACGGCCCAACTGATCGGCGTCAAAGACCTCAACATCCTCTGGCGCGACACGATCGACCTGCGCTACGACAATCTTCTGGAGGTGAACGATCGCGTGGCCGAGAAGATCATTTCCGGCCTGGAGCTGAATCTCTCGCCCTCCGACATGGAAACCCTGAAGCTCGATAACCCCACCAACCGCGCCGCCTACGAAGATTACCTGCGCGGCGTGGACCTTTACGCCATGAACGATTTCGAGAGCTCCATCGCGATTCTTGAAAAATCCACTTCCCTCGATCCAACCTACTCGCCGGCCTGGACTCACCTGGGCCGAGCCTACGAAGCCAATGCCTCCCTGCAATTCGGGGGACGCGCGCAGTATCAGAAAGCCCAGGCGGCTTTCGAGATGGCGCTGCGATTAAACCCGGCTTCGATCGAGCCGCGCGTGGACATGGGCAACCTGCTCACGGATACCGGCCGCGTGGAAGACGCCGTGCCACTTCTGCGCGCCGCCCTGGAAAAAAATCCCAACAGCGCCTCGGCCCATTGGGAACTCGGCTACGCCTACCGCTTTGGAGGCCTGCTGGAAGATTCCGTCCGCGAATGCGAGCGGGCGCGCCGCATCGACCCTTCCGTGAAAATCGGCAGCTCCGCCATCAATGCCTACTTTTACCTGGCGCGCTACGACCAATGGCTGGCCAGCCTGCCGCCCCTGAACTCCGCCTATACCCTCTTCTATCGCGGGCTGGGCGAGTTCTACCAGCGCAATTTCCCGGCCGCGGCGAAGTATTTCGACCAGGCTTACGATCTCGATCCCGCGCTCCTGCAGGCCGACATCGGCAAGGCCATGTCGTTTCAGATCGCCCGCCGGAACGCCCCGGGCATCCAACTGCTGCGCGAGGTGGAGAGCAAGATTCTGGATCGCGGGGTGACCGACGCGGAAGGCATTTACAAAGTCGCCCAGGCCTACGCCATCCTGGGCGATAAGCCGGCCGCCCTGCGCCTGTTCCGCCAGACCATCCAGGGCGGCTTCTTCTGCTACCCGTACTTCCAGAGCGACCCGCTGCTCGACAATATCCGCCGCGAACCCGGCTTCGCCGAGTCGATCGAAGAGGCCCGCCGCCGCAGCCAGGCCTTCCAGGCGCGGTTTGCGCCGGCGGGAAGATAACTCTCATCGCGGCGCGGCTGTCCCGCCGGCCGGCTCGAATCGGCTAAACTCTATCAAGCGAGGAATACCGATGAAACTCCAAGCATGGCTGTTGCTGGCGGCCGCCGGTGGCGCGCTTCCGGCAATTGCCGCGGCGCAGGGTCGCGGCGGTCCCGATCCCAAGCTGGTGGCCGCGCGCAACGCCACCGAACAGGAACTCGAGTCGGTGGCCGTCATCGACCGCAAGGTGATGGTTCCCATGCGCGACGGCAAACGCATGGCCACGGACGTCTACCGGCCCAAGGACACATCCAAAAAGTACCCCATCATCTTCGTGCGCACGCCCTATAACTTCAACTTCTGGGACGTCCGCAACGGTGTGCCGCGCGACATGAGCGCCGAACTGGCCGCCGTCAAGCGCGGCTACGCCTACGTGGAGATGAACGAGCGCGGCCACTTCTTCTCCGAGGGCGAATACGATATTCTGGGCGCGCCGCTGACGGATGGGGTGGATGCCCTGGCCTGGATGTCGTCCCAGCCGTGGTCCAACGGCAAGGTGGGCACCATCGGCTGTTCCTCCACCGCCGAATGGCAGTTGGGCGTGGCGGCGCAGGGGCATCCGGCTTTCGCCGCCATGATCCCGCAGGGATTCGGCGCCGGCGTCGGGCGCGTGAAGCCCTATTGGGAGCAGGGCAACTGGTATCGCGGCGGGGCCGTCCAGATGCTCTTCATCGCCTGGATCTACGGCGAGCAAAACCAAGTCCGGCCCATGTTTCCGCCCAAGACTCCGCAGGAAGAGCTGATCCGCGTGTCGAAGATGTTCGACCTGGCTCCTCAGATGCCGCGCGTGGATTGGTCGCAGGCGCTGCGTCACCTGCCGGAAATGGACATCATCAAGGCGGTGGATGGGCCGCACGGCATCTTCGCCGACCGCGCCGAAGTCTCCACCGGCGGCGCGATGATCAAGCGCACCCCCAACGATCCCGCCTGGTACCGCGGCGGCCTGTGGCACGACAACATGAAGATCAACGT
>JASHSS010000389.1 GCA_030038565.1 Bryobacteraceae bacterium | reverse complement strand
GTTTGTGGCTGATAAATGAATTGATTTTAATTGGCGCTTAAGCCATCGTTCATGTGCAGTTCGTTATGATAGCCCCAGACGAGATAAATCGTCGTACCCCCTTAAGGAGAGAAGCGCAAATGAAGAAACTCGCTACCCTGATGATCGGCTTGGGCCTCGTGCTCGGCACCACGGCCACCGTGTTCGCCCGCCAGGACACCAGCACCACCAAGAAGAAGAGCAGCAAGAAAAAGAAGACCGACACCACCAAGAAAGACGGCGGCAGCGGCCTGTAGGCTGTTTTCATCTGTCGGGAAAGCCGCGTAGCGCCTGTGAAGCCTACGCGGCGTTCCAGTTGTTGATCCTCCAGGTTTTCCAGGTTCCTCCCTCCCCTTTTAAATCCTTACCCACGCCGAGGAATGTAGAGACACAGGTCTCTGAACCGTGCGCCACGGCCTATTCGGTGCGCCCGCCTGCCGCCGGACTTTTGCTTCGGTTGCGCCCGGTGCCGCACCTGAGCCGACGGCTCAAGAGCGAAGGCCGTGAGCTTCCCCCGGTACGAATGACTCATGGCGGTTTTCCCGCCACAACCGCGCATGAAAATGGGCGCCAGCGGGTGTAGCTTGGAATCAGCCGCGGATCGGCTGCACCCACAGCGTCTCAAGCGCAAACCTCGTAAAACGGCTGGAGGGACTCGGGTTCCAGGTAACCGGGAGTCCTCTGCCAGCCTGAGGCATATTTTCGAAGGAATGAGAACTCCCGTGAGCCGCGCGACGCAAATCCCCAGCCGGGTGAACCTGGGATGGGGCATTCGCCGCCGGAGGTGGACCGGATCGTCCGGTTTGGCTTTGCCCGAGGGTCAGATTCTGGAACTCTGTCCCGGTGTATTCGGAATGCGGCGCGTGTAACCTTCCCGAAAGGGCTAACGCCCCTTGCTAAAGAAAGGCAAAGGCCAAGGGAGAACGATGAAGTTCTGCGGGATCATTGTGTTTGGGTTAGCCGTGTGCCTGGCGGCCACGATACCGGCGCAGGCTCAACCGGCCGCATCCGCCACGCTGCGGGTTTCCGGCACGGTGACGGCCGTGGATGCCGCCAAGAACCAACTGACCATCAAATCCGACAAAGGCGAGGAGATGGCGGTTGAGACCAGTGAGCGGACCGTGGTTCTGCGGATTCCACCGGGCGAGACCGACGTCAAGAAAGCCAGCCGGATCACGGTGGGCGAACTGGCCCCGGGCGATCGGGTAGTGGCGGTCAGCAAGACTCCCATTGAAGGAAAGGTCGTAACGGCCAGCTCCATCCTGGACATGAGCAAGGCGGATGTCGCCAAGGAACACGAGCAGGAGCAGGAAGACTGGAAGAAACGGGGCACCACCGGCAATGTCGGCGCCATCGATGCGGCGGCTAAAACCGTAACGTTGAAAGTCGGGGCGCGAACGCTCACCGCGCAAATGTCGGATAAGACCGAGTACCACAAATACTCGCCCGATTCGGCGCAGTTCCGCGATGCGACGCCGAGCGATTTTGCGGCCATCAAGCCGGGCGACCAGATGAAGGTGCTCGGCAATAAGAGCGCGGACGGCAACACCATCGAGGCTGAAAAAGTGGTGTTCGGGGCGTTCCGCCAACTGGCGGCGACCATCGTTTCCATCAACGCGGCGTCGGGCGAGATGACGGTGAAGGATCTGGCGAACACCAACAAGAAGGCCCCGCCCCTGACGATCAAGATCAACCCCGATTCGACGATGAAGAAGCTGCCTGCCATGATGGCCCAGATGCTGGCGCGGCGGTACGCGCCGGGCGCGCAGCAAGGCGCGGCGGGCGGAGGCGACGGACGTGGCGAAGGACGCGGGTTCGGCGGGCAGGGCCGCGGACCGGGAGGTCCGGGCGGCCGCGGGGGACGCGGGGGCGACATCGGCCAGATGCTCGACAACCTTCCGGCCATGCCCCTCTCGGAGCTCAAACCCGGCGATGCCATCATGGTCACGACTACCATCGGAAGCGATCCGTCCCGCGTGACGGCGACTATGCTGCTGGCGGGCGTGGAGCCGCTTCTGACCGCGTCTCCGTCGGCAACGCGCGACATTATGAGTGGCTGGAACCTCGGCGGCGGCGGAGGCGGCGAGGGCCAGTAAACGGCTGGCAGTCCGGTTTTTCCATTCCAAGCAGTTCAGACGAGAGTGACCACAGAGGGAGTATGTTCAATTTGCGAAGGACTTGTTTTGTGCTTCTGGCAGCCGTTCTGGCGCTATCCAGCGCGCCGGCTCAACAGACTACCGGCACGCTCAAGGGCGTACTGACGGACGATTCCGGCGCGGTGATTCCGGCGGCGTCCGTGAGTCTGGCGGGGAGCGGCGGGGCCACCAAGACCGCCCAGTCTCAAGCCGATGGCTCGTATACATTCGTCGGCCTGGCACCCGGCCAGTATACCGTGCGAGTGGCTTTCCCCGGCTTCAAGACATTTGAAAAGGCCGTTTCGGTGGATGCCGGAAGCGTATTGCAGTTGCCCATCCAGATGTCCATCAGCGTGGAGAAGCAGCAGGTCACGGTGCAGGGCGAAGCCGGGCCGAGTGTGAGCGTGGAACCCGACAATAACGCCACCGCCCTGGTGATCAAGGGCGACGACCTGGCCGCGCTGCCGGACGATCCGGACGACCTGTCCGACGCACTGCAAGCCCTGGCGGGGCCGGGCGCGGGGCCGAACGGCGGGCAGATTTACATCGACGGTTTTTCAGGCGGCCAACTTCCTCCCAAGGAATCCATCCGCGAAATCCGCATCAACCAGAACCCGTTCTCGGCGGAATACGACCGGTTGGGCTTCGGCCGCATCGAGATTCTCACCCGTCCCGGATCGGACCGCTATCGCGGGTCGGTGTATTTCAACGATCAAAACGCGGTGTTCGACTCGCGCAATCCCTTCGCCGCCAACAAGCCGGATTACTCGAACGAGAATTACGGCGGCAACGTGGGAGGTCCGATCGGCAAAAAGACCTCCTTCTTCCTGGATTTCCAGCGGCGCGATATTCAGAATAACGCCATCACTAACGCGTTCTACGTCGATCCCACCAGCCTGGCGGTTTCCCACATCACCACGGCGTTGGTGACTCCGCAATACAACAACACTATTTCGCCGCGTATCGACTATGCCATCAGCACCAACAACACGCTGACGGTGCGATTTGAAGAGCGCATCAACGAAAGCGACAACCAGGGCCTGGGACACAACGTTCTGCCCGCGACTTTTACGGCGCCGCCAGGCTTCACCAACAGTCCGGCTTACAATACCACCAGCAACGCTCAGAACCTGATGGTCACCGAAACTTCGATTCTGAATCCCAAGGTGGTGAACGAGACGCGCTTTCAGTTTACCCGCAGTTATACCGATTCTCTCGGCAACTACCTGCCCAACCTGGTGGTGGCGAACGAATTCACCTTGGGCGGCAACGGGGTAGGAGACAAGTTCGATATCGGGAAGCACTACGAGTTACAGAACTATACTTCGATTTCCCACAACACCCACACCCTTCGTTTCGGTGTGCGCGCGCGGCGCAACAGCGATCAGAACCAGAATCCCGCTGGGTTCAACGGCTCGTTCCAATTCCTGGGCGGCAACGAGCCCGTGCTGGGCGCCGGCAATACCGTCCTAACGGATTCGAACGGCGACCCATTACTGCAAAGCATTACGGCGCTCCAGCAGTACACTCGCTTCCTGCAATTGCAGCAGTCGGGATTTACTTCGGCACAGATCCAGACCCTGGGCGGCGGGCCGTCGCGCTACACGGTGCAAGCCGGACTGCCCTATGTCAGCATGGACATTTGGGACGCGGCTCCTTTCATCCAGGACGATTGGCGTGCCAAGCCCAATCTGACCATCAGCCTGGGGCTGCGCTATGAGGTGCAGAGCGCGGTACATGACTACAAGGATTGGGCGCCGCGCTTCGGTTTCGCCTGGGCGCCGGGCACCGCCAAAAACGGGCGCCAGAAAACCGTCATTCGCGGCGGGTTCGGCATCTTCTATGACCGCATCAGCTTCACTCCCTTCGAGAATGCCTTCCTGAATAACGGCGTGAACCAGCTTGAATATACCGTCACCAACCCGACCTTCTATCCGAACATTCCGCCAATCTCCACACTGAATGCCGGTCAGAATACCATCAACCTGGTCAGTTCCAATCTGCGGGCCGATTATAGTCTCCAATCGGCTATCGGCGTAGAGCGGCAGTTGCCCCACAACAGCACCATCTCGGCGACTTTCACCAACAATCGCGGAGAGCACTATGCGCAGACGGTGCCGATCAACACTCCCCTGCCCGGCACTTATAACCCGCTGCTCCCGCTGAGCGCGACCAACGGAGTCTTTCCCTACGGCTACAGCGCCGGGGAACTTTTCGAAGTGGAATCCGGCGGCTATCTGCGGCAGAGTATTTTCATGGTGAACTACAACACCCGTTTCAGCCGGCGGGTGTCGTTGCAGGGCAATTACCAATACTCCCATTACAACGATCTGCCTTCCACTCCCACCAATCCTTATGACTTCGCCCAGGATTACGGACGCTCCAGCTATTCCCGGAAAAACAATTTCACCACCATCGGCAATATCCAGGGGCCGTTGGGGCTGAACTTTTCGCCGTTTATCACGCTGCGTTCGGGCGCACCGTACGATGTGCTGCTGGGCGAAGATATCTATGGCGATACCTACACGAATGCGCGTGCCGCGTTCGCTCCAGCGGGAGCGGCCTGCGGAGTGAACGGCGTGATTTGCACGCCCCTGGGTAACTTTACGACGGAATACAACGTGGCGAACCCGCAGAACCTGGTGCCGCGGAACTACCTGACGATGTCGGGGCTCTTCTCGCTGAATGTGCGGATATACAGGGTTTTCGGATTCGGCGAACCGCGCAGCAGCAGCGGTCCTACTGCCGGTGACATGGGCGGCGGACCCGGTGGCGGCGGGCGTGGCGGTGGCGGTG
>JASHSS010000388.1 GCA_030038565.1 Bryobacteraceae bacterium | reverse complement strand
CCGTGCCCGCGGCCGGACGTTGGGCGGCGCGTCCTCGGCGTGCTCGTGGTGGCCTGCCCCGTTGGCGCCCCCGCCGGCCGGGCCGCGCGGTCGGCGGCGCGATTGCCCGAGTCCGGGTTCCCCGCCAGGCGGACGCGTTCATCCTCCGACGTGCATTCGGCGACTCTCACGCCGCACCCGCGGCACTCGCGCGGGCGCCGCAGGGCTTGATAACCAGCACCTTCGAATTCGCCACGGGCGGTTTTGGCAGCTATAGCCCCAGCGCCTTCTTTCTCACGCAAGGCATGTTTGCCCTTCCTGCGCCCGGCACCTGCATCAACGCTCCTTTGGCACAAAACCTAACTGCCCTGCTGGACCCGGCGGTCAATTACTCGATCTCCCTGGGCGCCTCGCTTCGCGTCATCTCGGGGAACGAGACCTGGGTCATCCCCCGCAAAGCCAACGGAAGCTACGGCGCCGCGGGGCCCCCCTCCTTTCTCATGCCCGGTCAATTCTTCACCACTGATCCCCTGGAATTGCAGTTCAACATGCCCGCGCCCCTCACCTGGACCAACAGCACCGCCGATTTTCAGGGTGTCACTTCGCCCACCTCACCTGGACCGACGGCAGCAGCGGCACGTTCGCGCTGATTACTTCGGAAGCTTACAACGACGATTCCGGCTTCTTGACCATGTGCCTCGCGGATTCCACCGCCGGCGCCTTCACCATTCCGCTCTACGCCTACCAGGGCAACATTCTGCTCAACTCCGCGGCGCCCAGCGTGCTTTCGGTGGGCGCCGGCGTTCTGTCCTCGTTTCCCAATCCGGGCGCCGGGCTCAACGTGGTTTTCATCTGGACAGTCACCATGAACACCGGTGTCGAGATCCAGTAGTCATGCCGGTGAAGGAGATCAGTTTTCGATGGGTATCTTCTCCGCGTGATCGACTACCACCACCTCCACGGCGCGCCGTTTCCGTTCCAGCTTGAGCCCCAGGGGTTCGAGCACCTTGTTTTCGCTCGCGGTCATATCGATCCGCCCGCCCATCTGCACGGGTTGGAAGCGCGGCGTGCGATGGCAGGATTTCGAAGTGGCCAATCTTCCCTCGGGCAAACCTACGCTGCGCCTCCACGGCGTGGCGGCGCGGATTGCGGAGCAGCTGGGCGTGCGCCACGTATCGCTTCGCTGACCCATACCGCCGAATTGAGAATGGCGCACGTGATTCCGGAAGATTGACGAGCCTACACGCCTCCGGGGCCGGGCAGCGAGCGCGTGTGGTGGAAGGTGTATGCGCCAAGCGGACGCTCCCGCCCGGATTTCTCCACGCTGACCAGCCGCACGATCATGGTGTTGGATGGAGCGGCCTTGGCTAAAGTGATGGACTCCTGGAAGACGACGACGCCGGCCCTCGAACCAAACGGGATGTCCGGAAAGCGGAACTGTTCGATACCGCTTTCATCGCAGATCGAGAGATCGACTCGTTGGACGCCGCTCAAATTGGCCACCAGATGCCCCACCAGAAGATCGTCTTCGGCGGTCACGGTGCACTCCACGCTGCCGCTGGGGGGTGGGGCGTATTGGCGGATGCGCAAGCCTTGCTCCGCGGCGCGCTTCAGAAAGACCTCGCTCACCACGATTCGCAGGGATCCCTCGCACGCGAGTTGGCGAACCCCCTGGGCCAGCGCGATTACTTCGCGCAGACGCTCTCCGCAGCCATCGCAGCCGAGCAGGTGCTCCTCGATGGCCTGCTCTTCGGCTTCTCGGAGCGCGGCCAGCCAATAATCGGCCAGGGTGGCCGCATCGATGGGATGGGCGCAGTTCATGCCGGAACCCCCATACACTCGCGCAACTGGTGGATCGCCCGGTGGCGGATGACTCGCACGTTCGCCTCGGAAAGTCCGAGGAAACGGGCCACATCGGCGCCGGTCTGCTCGTCAAAGAAGGTCATCACAATGACCGTGCGTTCGCGCTCTTTCAGATGCTGCACACAGCGGGCGAGCAGTTGGCGGTCGGGAGGGGGCATGGAAGGCGCGGCCGGCGCCGGCAGATCGGCTCCAAACTGTTCGAGCAGGCGCTGTTGGCGTTGCACGCCGCGGCGGAGATCGAGCACCATCATCCGGCAGGTCCCGAGCACGAAGGACGCGAGCTTCCCGGGCTCCCGCAGACGGCCGGCCCGCAGGGCTTCGAGGGTGGTGATGAGAACCTGCTGGGCCAGGTCCTCCGAAGCGTGTTCGTCCCTCAAATGGCGCAATCCGTAGAGCCGGATGCGCGGAGCCATGCGGCGGCACAGTTCCGCCTCGGCCGCGGGGCCGGATCCGGAGCTGATTTGCCGCACCAAATCCACGTCTTCCAGCGCCATTGCTCTCTATTGACATTTTAAAGTGTAACGGGAGGGCGGCTCGTTACACATCCGGGGGAGCCGGAGCGAATCGGCACAAAACAGGATGCTACTCTGGCGACGAGGAGAATGGCGATGATTGTAAATCAGGCAACAGGCACGCGCGTGGATGAAGTTGGGGCGGGAATCTATCGCATTTCTACACCGCTGGACGTGATTCCAGGAGGATTCACGTTCAATTCTTACCTGCTGGTGGACGACCAGCCCGTACTGTTCCACGCGGGGTTGCGGAAGTTATTCGGATTGACCCGGGAAGCCGTCGGCAAGGTGATACCCGTCGAGAGGCTCCGCTGGATCGGCGGGTCGCACTTTGAAGGCGATGAATTTGGCGCGCTGAACGAATTCCTGGCAGCCGCGCCGGAAGCCGTGCCGTTTGGCGCCGAAATCGGGGTGCTGACGTCGATCAACGACTTTGCCTCCCGTCCCGCCCGCGGCTTGAGGGATGGCGAAGAGCTTGCCATCGGCAGCCGCCGCCTGAAGTGGATCTACACCCCGCACGTTCCGCACGGCTGGGATTGCGGGATTCTCTTCGATCTCGCGACCGGGACACTGCTGTGCGGAGACCTGTTCACACAACCGGGCGCGAACCTGCCGGCGGTAACCGAATCCGAGGTGCTCACGGCCAGCGAGGGAATGCGCGGGATGATGGAGTACTACGCGCGCGCCACCAACACATCGGCCACGTTAGCGCGGCTGGCGGGCCTCGATCCATCGATGCTCGCTTGCCAGCATGGGAGCGCTTATCGCGGCGACGGGGCCGCGTTGTTGCGGGAATTGGCCGTCCGGATCGAAGCCGGGAACGGCGCGCTATCCGCGCGGGCCCATGGCGGGCTACCGGGCTAGAACATTCCCGGCGCCGGCGGCTGGGCGCCTTCCTGCTGACCTACAGGTAGGTGCTCCTCGCTATTAAAGCGCCGTGGTGCTTGCCCAAACCGCGGGTCGACCATGTCGGCGATCCCTACTTGGCGTGCCGGGGCCCGGTCGTCTCTTGCATAGTTATTGTGAGATCTCAATGATCCGGTTCTTCCACTCTTCGGTGTCCGAGGCCGCCCACACCATGATTGATATCACCGATTAGCGGGACTCCTTCGGTGTTTATAGCGCCTTTTCCGCAGCATCGGCCTTACAGCCAAGTCCGAAAACAAAAGAGTTAGAGCGGCCAAGTCTTGCCAAGTCTGCTAGCCTGTCCGTTCGAATCCCCCTGGGGACGCCAATTTTGCAGCTACTTTCCGCCCGGGCGGACGCGTTCATCCTCCACCGCGCAGCCGGCGACTCCCGCCGCGCCCGGCGCACTGGCGCGGGCGAAGGCTCCAACCGTAACGCCCGTGTTTCCTTCGCGCGCGCGTACAACCGTAGACATTGGGATCGCCGCCGGGTGGCTCGATTGTCCCGCCCGCTTTCGGCGAACCGCCACGCAGCCGGCGACCTCACGTCCAGCCAGCCGGGCCGCGCGGCCGGCGGCGGGTTCGCCCGAGCCGGGGATCACCACCAGGCGGACGCGTTGATCCCCCGCCGCGCATCCGGCGACTCCCGCCGCGCCCGCCGCAGTGGCGCGCGCGTAGGGCTGCGTTACTCAGCCCGCATTTGTGATTTGTGACATGCATCGCCGGATCCCGCTCGACCTCGAGGGGATCCTCAGGGGCCGTAGCTGTCCACGCTGAACCGCCTCCGGAACCGAGAACGGATACCGTCCCAGTAAATTGATGTGCTCGAAGACCAGCGGTGACAATCGGGCGACATCCTCCGCTCGCACGGAACGCCCTCGGCACCGCGACGAATGGCCAGCCGCGGGGAACGCAGACGGTGATACAATGGCCCGCCATGACACCGCGCACGGCGCGCCGCGAATTCCTGCGATTCCTGGCGGGGAGTCCTCTGCTCTCGAGAGCTTGGGCGCAGGCGCCGACGCTAAAACTGGAGAGCGCCAAAGACGCCGTCGCCCTCATGGATTTCGAAGAGGCGGCGCATAAATTGTTGCCTCCGGCGCACTGGGGCTACCTGGCCTCCGGTGTGGATGACGATGCGACTTTGAGGGCGAATCGCGCCGGATTTCAGAAATTCCAGTTGCGACCCCACCGGCTCGCCGGCGTCAGTGCTCCCGATGTGAAGACCGAGGTCTTCGGCCAGACGTGGGAACTCCCATCTTCCTGTGCCCCGTGGGTGGCCAGAAGATGTTTCATCCGGAGGGCGAAGTAGCCGCGGCAAAGGCTGCCAAAGCGAAGAAGACCGTTCAGATCCTATCGAGCGCCACTTCGACTCCTGTCGAGGATGTAGCCACGGCTCTGGGCGCGCCGCTCTGGTATCAGCTTTACATGCCTGTGCGCTGGGAAGGCACCGAGAGACTGGTGAAGCGAGTGGAGGACGCCGGATGTCCCGTGCTGGTGTGGACCGTCGACACGCTCGGGGGCCGCAACCTGGAGACCGCCGAGCGTTTCCGCCGCATCGATATGCGCCAGTGCACCAGTTGCCATGCCACCGCGCACGGCGGCCGGACTCCCGACGAATTGCCCATGTTCAAAGGCATCGAAGGCGGCATGAATCCCGCCACAGCCAACTGGGATCTCGTCGATCGCTTAAAGAAGCTCACCAAAATGAAGCTGATGCTCAAAGGAGTGGTAACCGGCGAAGAGGCCCGGATGGCACAACAGCGTGGCGTGGATGGAGTGATCATTTCGAACCATGGCGGCCGCGCTACGGAGGATGGTCGCGCCACTATCGAGGACTTGGGCGAAGTGATTGACGAGGTCGGGAGCCGTTATCCCGTGTTTGTCGATGGCGGATTTCGCCGCGGTACCGAAGTTTTCAAGGCTCTGGCACTCGGAGCCCGCGCTGTGGGCATCGGCCGCCCTTATGTTTGGGCAATGAGTGCCTTCGGTCAGGAAGGCGTGGAGCGCGTGCTGGATATTATGCGGGCCGAATTACAACTCACCATGCGCGAGTGCGGCACGCAGAATCTCAAAGAGATCACGCGGTCTTTTGTTTTGAAGAATGGAGAGAGAATTTCCGAGCCGCGCGTGTGAGCAAGCGGTGGACGGCAAGCCACCCTCAAAATAGGCAGAGGATTGGCCGGATATTGCGGCGTTATCGGAAACTTGTCGCGGGCGGGTCACGAAAATCTGCACAACTCACGTCACTCTACCGCTCTGTTCCCTTTCCACCGTTAAGCGAGTTTTCTGTTCCGTTGCTCCCCAGTACCCAATTAGTGCCGGAAGTGGAGGCGATCCTCTACGCGGCGTGCCCGTGCCGAAGTATGCCGCCGGTTGGGAAATCGCCGCCGATTCCTTCCCGCGAGGCAGCACGGCCAATCAATTCCGTCACGCCGGCTTCTGCAGGAGCAGGCGGCCCAAAGGTTCTTGGTCCTGGCCCCATTCGCTCCAGCCTTCGAGGTACTCCATACGGAGAATGTGTAGCTTCGTCGCCTCCCACTTCTCGCGTGCTTGCAATAGAGTTTCCATTGCCGGTCTCACAGGATCCTCAACAATCACGTGGCCCGCGGGCTTAAGCCCGCGGGCGATTTGCTGATACGTGCTCTCATGGTCGCTGATATGGAAATACAGCAGGCAGACCAGGTCCCACTGATTGGCACCGAAGTCGAAGAGGTAAACGTCCTGTACGCGTGCATCGATCCGCACGCCGAGCTTCCGGGCCTTCTCTTTTGCATGAGCCACGCCCACGTCCGACACGTCCAAGCCTGTGACGTCCCAGCCGTGTTGGGCGAGATAGATCGCATTACGGCCTTCCCCCATACCGAGGTCAAGCGCCTTCCCGGGCCGCAAGGCCCCTGCAGTCTCCACCAGAAACGCATCGGGTTTCTCACGATGGTGGCCCTCTTGAGAATAAGTCCAATTGAGGCGAACCGCCATCCATTCCGGGTTGTGGGCGGATCGCGTTCGCAGCCGGGCAGTAAGAGCCTCAGCGTCTTTGGGCGACACTCCGTCAGCGATTAATTTCTTCTGATATCCGGCGAATGGTTCAACGCTAGTACTCGGGATGGCTCCCGGCGGCAAGGCCTTCACCCAGTCAAGGAACGCCGCCCACTCCTGATCGCCAGCGTTGGTCTGGCCGAGTAAACACAGGGGCGCCAGCAATAATGGAACGACGGCCCTTCTCGTGATATCCATCCGATCTCCTCTGGGCTTTCACAGGATTATAGCTAAAGCGAAAGCTGTCTGTGAGGCTAAACTTGCCGTCTCTCAAGCGCGGAAGGTCTGTAAACATTGGACCTACCGCGTTGCAAATCTCTGATGCAGAATTGCGTCCGCTTTCGGCGCACCGCCGCGCAGTCGGCGACCTCCCGCCGCCCCAACGCCGGCCGGGGCCGCGCGGCCGGCGGCGCGATTGCCAGAGCCGTGGATCGCAACCGGGCGAATCGATTGTCCCGTCCGCTTTCGGCGCACCGACACGCACTCGGCGCCCCCACTCCGTGCCCGCGGCCGACGGACGGCTGCGCGTCCTCAGCGTGCTGCGCCGTGGCCCGCCGCTCTGGCGCCCCCGCCGGCCGGGCCGCGCGGCCGGGCGGCATGATCGCCCGAGCCGGGGATGGCCGGGCGAATCGATTGTCCCGTCCGCTTTCGGCGAACGGCCACGCAGCGTAAGCTTCCGGCAATCCAGCGTAAATGAGAAGGCCGCCGACGGGAGCGGAAATGGAGCCACGGACGGTTGGCATATGAAGGCTGGCACATGCCGGGGTGACGCAGACACTGCCTTTCATGTCTGCAGCTTCAGCCAAATGAGGTAAATTGACAGGATAGCAAGAGCTTGGGATGAGCGGGCGGAACAAGGCGGCACGGATTCTGGTTGCGCTGGGCAGCAGTGTGCTGTTCGCTAGCGCCGCGCTGCATTCGCTCGCTGCCTACCC
>JASHSS010000387.1 GCA_030038565.1 Bryobacteraceae bacterium | reverse complement strand
GCAATGTGACCGGCGCAACCGTGAACGGCGGAATTCAGGTGGAGCTGACCGGCCCCACCTGGGATGGCAACCAAATGGAAATCCGTACGCAGAACGGCGGCGTCACGGTGGCGATGCCGTCAAATTACTCGGCACATCTACAGGCGGAAACAGGAGTCGGCAGGATTGAGTCGGATTTCCCGGTTAGTCTACAAGGCGATTTGAAGCCGCGGCGCCTGGACTTCACCGTCGGCGCCGGGGGGCCGTTGATCCATGTCAGCACCACGAATGGCGGGATCAGATTGAAGCACGCGGAATCGGAATAATCCGCGAGAGGGCGGCGCGCACCGGGCTGCGGTACGATGCGCCGCCCCGGCGCGGGCCGCGGCCACCGTGCGTGCCGAAGCCGCCGACTGTGGGGGGCACACGCTTCGCCTTCGTCGCCGGCCAGGAGACCGTGCGGACGGCCCGCGAGGCCGTCTTTGTTATCATGGCTCCATGTTTCGCGCCCTGCTGCTGGCGACGTTGCCGATCACGCTTCTGGCGCAAGCCGCTCGCGACCTGCGCGTGGAGCCTGTCGCGCCCGCCAACCCGCTGCGCGACCGTGGTACACGCTGGGCCCTGGTGGTGGGCGTCTCCTCGTATGAGTATGTGCCGCCCGCCGCCCAGTTGCACTTCGCCCACCGCGATGCGGAAGACTTTGCCTCTTTTCTTGGCAGCTTCGAGGGCGGCTCCATTCCCGCCGACCACATACGCCTCCTGACGAACCAGGATGCCACGCTGGCCCAGATTCGCGCCGCGCTCCACACCTGGCTGGTCGACTCCGCGGGTCCCGAAGACATCGTCTATTTCTTCTACGCGGGCCACGGCGTGCTCGACGACCAGGACGAAGGCTACCTGCTGGCGCAGGACTCCGATCCCCAGAACCTCCACGCCACATCGCTCTCCTTTCAAGAGCTGGACGACACACTGAGCAAACGCCTGAAGGCCGCGCTGGTGGTGATGGTGACCGACGCGTGTCACGCCGGCCGCCTGGGCTGGTCGAGTTATTCGCCCTCGCTCCCCAGCCAGTTGAACGAACCGCTCGCCCGAATCGGCCAAGGGGACCGTGCCTTCCTCAAACTCCTCGCCTCGAGACCGAGCGAGCGCTCCTTCGAGGATGCGCAGTGGGACGGCGGCCACGGCGCGTTCACGTATGCGCTCCTCGAAGGATTGCGCGGCGCGGCCGATCTCGATGGAGATCACGTGATCCGGGCCTCGGAAGCGGTGGATTTCGCGTCCCGCCGCGTCTCGGAGGTGACCAACGCGCTCCAGCATCCGCGTGTGGCAGGCACTTTCGATGCGCGCGTGCCCCTGGCGCTCGCCCCCCAATCGGCGCCGCCCACCGCGCGAGGCGTGCCGGTGGATGTCACAGGACCCGCCGGTAGCGCCCTTTACGTCGACAGCATCTTCCGCGGCAGAATCCGTTCGAGCGGCACGCTGCGGATCGATGCGGTGTCACCGGGGGCCCATGCCTTCTCGGCCGATTTCCCGGATGGCGCTACGCTCGATGGCAGGGTCACGTTGGGCAACCTGCCCGCGCACGTCACCATCGGGCCGCCCGCCGCCGGCCCTCTGGCGCAAATGCGCCGGCTGATCGCCGCCGGAAACATCGTGGAGCCGAACGGCGCCTGGGATTTCTATCGCGCCCAGAGTTTCTCGGGGCCGGCCCGGGCCGACGTCACCGCCATGATCAGCGGCGCCCTTGAAGAATTGGGGCAGGCCTGCGTCAACGACTACGTGCAATCCACCGCCACGGGACCGAAGATCGCCATGCTCCAGCGCGCCACCCTGGCCTACCAGCACCTCCTCGTGCTGCGCCCCAACGACGTGTCTCTGGAGACCCGGCGGCAGTTCTGCTATGGCCGCCTGCAAATCGCCGAAGGACGCTTCTCCGAAGCTGTCACAACCCTGGAAAACACATTGAAGCTCGATCCCCGGTTTGCCTGTGCGTACAATGCACTGGGCGTGGCGCTCTCGCACACGAATCGATCCAAGGAGTCCCACAGGGCATTCGAAACGGCTGCCAGGCTCACACCCGAATGGGCCCTGCCGCCCTACCAGATCGCCTCGGAACTGATCGCCGCCGGGGATCTTTCGAAGGCCCTGCCCTACCTCAAGCAGGCCGTCTCTTTTAACCCGCGGTCCGTGGGCGACCGCTGGAGCCTGCTGCATGTCGACCGGCTCCTCCGGCACACAGCCGATGCCGAGCGCGATGCGGCGGCTTTGATCCAGTTGGCCCCCAACTACGCGCCCACCTACGCGGAGCTCGGCCTGGCTTATGAAGCCGATCGCAATACCGCCAAGGCGCTGGAGGCTTACGACACCTACGTACTGCTGGCCCCCAACTTTGTCGGCACCGATGCAGTCCGTGAGCGGGCCGCCCGTCTGCGCTCGGGGCGGTAGTGCGCCGGCAAACCGGCAATCGCCCGCCGGCCCGGAGTTAGTCTATCGCTTGCACTTTATAATAGGAGACGCCAGAGTGTTCACAGCGTGGCAGAACTTTTACGTGATCGTGGGATCGTCCGCCGGAGCGCTGATCGGCTTACAGTTCGTCGTGTTGAGCCTCGTAGCGAACAGGCTTACCAAGCGCGTTGACGCCCAAACGGGCGGGACGTTTTCAACGCCAACGATCATTCATTTCTCGGCCGTTCTTACCCTCGCGGCGATTCTTTGCGCTCCGTGGGATACTGTGGTTGCCCCGGCTTCGGTGTTGGGCGTCTTTGGATTCGCCGGGGTCGTCTACACCGCCCTGGTCGCGCGGAGAATACGCCGGCAAACCGTCTACCGGCCCGAATTCGAAGACTGGTTGTTTCACGTGGTGCTGCCGTTCGCAGCGTACGGAACATTGCTGGTCTCGGCATTGGCGGTCCCAACCCGGCTCCGCGAGGCGCTGCTCGGGATTGGTGCGGCGGTGCTCTTATTGCTCCTCATCGGGATTCATAACGCGTGGGATGGCGTCATGTACCACGTGTTTGTGAGAGGACGGGATGAAAAGGACGGAAAACCATAGGCCCGTGGGTCCTGGGTTCGCGCCAGCTCAAAGCCGCCAGTGTGCCGACAAGAGCCGGGGGCCCAGGAAACGCGGAGTTGACGGGGGTCCAGTTGGCCCCGCCATTTACACTCTTGAACACGCGTAGAGCGTCGCGGGGTCCGCGGGATTGACGACCAGGGCGTACACAAAGAGGCTGGTGGGACCGGTGTTCATGGCCACCCAGTTGCCCGCGGCATTGGCAGCCGACCAACTGGCCCCGCCGTTGGTGGTTTTATACACACCGCCGACGACGGTCGTATACAGCGTGGTAGGCGTGCCGGGGTCGATGGCCAGGGACTCCACCGACGGCAGGCTTCCCAGGCCGGTGCTGGCGGGGTTCCACGTCGCGCCGCCATCGGTGCTTTTCAGGATTCCCACGTAATCGGCGCCGGCGTAAATGGTCGATGGCGTCATCGGGTCCACCACCACCGCCGACACGCCGGTAGAGAAATTGCTGTCGGCGTTGAGCAGCGTCCAACTTGCGCCGCTATCGGTGCTCTTGAAAACGCCGCCGCCGACAGGTCCGCTGTACACCCCGGCATCAATGGCGCCGTGATTGACGGGATCGAGCGCGATCGTTTGCACCGTTGCTATGGGGAGTCCGCCCAAGTCACTGGAGGCCGCATGGCCGGCGATAGCGGCCGCCAGGTGCGCCAATAGCGCCATCGACCACCCAACATGGAACCGCTTTCCCATCGCCCCTCCAGCTTTCTTAGTATGGTGCGGGGTGGCCGAAAGCGGCAATCGGGAATTATGCTCCTGTCCCCATCAGGCCGCGGCGGCATCGCCCTGCCCCACCGCTTGCCGACGCGCCAGCAAATAGAACGCGGCGACGTGCGTGATCATCAGCAAAGGCACGTAGATGATCGGTATTAAATAGGTAGCGCCGAACTGCCCGGCGATCGCGGGAACGTTGCTTTGGATGGCGTGATAGTAGTCTACGAGGATGTCGGCCGTCCCCGCGACATTGAAGGCGACGACGAAGGACCAAAACAGCGGACGGATCCTTACGGTGAGAAGCGCCAGGAGGGCCAGCACTCCGGTGGCAAAGTCTCCGTAGGCGGCAAACACCGCAAAGCTGCCGGGCAGATTGGGGCCTACGACGCCTGGAAGGATAAAGACCAGGCCGAAGAAGCGGAAGCTGTGCAAACTGGCGATGGCCCGCTGCGCTTCCAGCCGGTCCATTGACTTGAGCCTGGGCCAGAAGTAGACCCTGAAGCAAAGCAGCCACGCAACATAGCCCAAAACGAGATGAATTTGGAAGATCGTTTCCTGTGACATATTGGTCTCCTGTTCGCAGAACCTGCAACCGGCCTCACTGCGCCCCGGCGATGGATTTGGCATTCGCCCGGAAGAATTCCTCGAAGGTCTGCGGATTCCGGCCCGTGACTACACGAACGGCATCCGTCGCCTGGTAGCGCTGCTCACTCTTGCGGAAGAACTGCCAAAGATGCGACAGATGATCGAGCGCGTGAGGATTGATCCGCTCCTTCACGGCCTGAGCCCACTGCTCGTCGCTAATCGGCACGTAGCGAATGGAACGGCCCATCGCCCTCCCGAGAGCTTCGACAATCTCGCCGACACTGGGAGTCTCGCTCACCAGAGGGTATACATTTTGCCCGGGCCTGCCGGATTGAGCCAAGAGAGTTGCGGCTACGCGGGCTACATCCTCCGCACCGGCGAGTGGAATCACGGCCCGGCCATCACCCCAAGGCAGGAAGGCGGCCTGGTGTTCGGCTACGCTCCGGCTGACAAGGGCCCGTACGTTTTCGTAGTAGGGCGGCGCCTGAATATGGACGGCCCCAACCTGCGCCCAATCGAAAATGCGGTCTGCCAGCCGGTGCTGCAAATTGCGGAATGAGGGTGCGTGCCGAAGATCGCGAAACGCGGGATCGCCGGGTACACCCTGAAACTGCGAATTGTTCACCACCAGTTCCAGGCCGGCATCGCGAGCCGATGCCGCGAAGATGGCGGCCGCCTCAAGCAGTCCGCCGGCCACCGGGTAGGTGAAGTAAGCACGCTTGACATCTTTCATGGCCGCCTGAACGGCGGCCGGGTCGAGGAGATCGCCCGCGACGATTTCCGCGCCTTGTTGGCGGAGTTCGCCGGAACGGGCATCGAGTTTGTGGACAAAGGCACGAACGGGAATCTCCTGCTTGAGCAGGAGGTCCGCGACGAGGCGTCCGGTGGATCCCTGCGAGCCGCCGGCTGCGCCCGTGACCAGAATTGGCTGTGACATCCAGAAGTCCTCCCGCTCCATGAGATGATGCGTATAATCTTATGGATTCGGGATCCTTTTCCGGGCCGTTGGCAGGATTGCATCGTGAGATGACCTTGGGCATCCTATGATCGGTTATGCGTTACCAACCCCAACACAAAACGGAAGTCCATCGGAAGATTGTGCAAGACGCCTCGCGCCGGGTGCGCGGGGAGGGTCTGAGCGGCGCAGCGGTGGCGGCGGTTATGCGCGACACCGGCTTGACGCACGGAGGCTTTTACAAGCACTTTGGCAGCAAGGATGATCTGCTTCGGGAGTCGCTGCACGAGGCCTTCCGTGAAATCGGCGACACGCTTGCGGGCGCGGCGGAACAGGCGCAACCCGGGACAGCCTGGAAGGCGATTGTAAAAACCTACCTCAGCCCGGAATATTGCGAGCACGTCGAGCGGGGCTGCCCGTTGACGGCACTGGCCCCGGAGCTGGCGCGGGCGCCCGAGACGATCCGGAGCCAGGTGCTTGCCGAACTCGTGAGCTACAAGGATCGAATGGTTGCGTTTATGCCGGGCCGGCGAAGGGCCGACAAAGAGCGGGCTTTCTTTGCGATCTTTTCAACGATGGTCGGGGCGGTTGAGATCGCGCGTATTCTGCCCGAACCCGCGATGCGGGAGAAGGTGCTGGGGAGCGCAAGAGACCTGCTCTTGCACAGCTTTTGATTTCCTCGGCCGATGGCGCAGCGGCGCGGGCGCGGTATGGCGCCGATGGGCCGGCAAGACACCCGGACAGACTGCCGCGGGCGGAGGGCGCGCCGCGCTCGCCGGCGGCGCCCGGGCTGGAGCGCCGCGGCTGACGGGCGCCGGGAACCTCGAACCCGTGGGTGAGCGAGCCAGCAAACACAGAACCGCGCATTGGCCCTTCCTCACCCGGTTCCGGGAGCGCCTTCCGTGGGCCGGACGCGGCGGACGCGGGGCAGCCTCTACAGCGGACTTCGCGGGTTGCCGAAGGACGGGCTTCATTGATAGAGTGAGCGAACTGGGAGGGGATCCGCGAAATGATTGAGGCGCTTCTCACAACCGGGGCAGTGGACAAACAGGTCGGCCGCCTGCTCGAGGAGACCACCGCCGAGCTGCGGCGGTTGCAGGCCGGGGATCCGGAGGCGGAGAGCCGGGCGAAAGTGTCGGGTTCCGAAGAGGATCTGAAGCTACTGGAGTACGCGCTCGAGGAATACAAGAAGCGCGAGGCGCAGGACCTGACCGGATCGGATGAGCCGGTGTGGATTCCGCGCGATCCGCTGGCCTCCCTGGTGGTGTCGGCTTACGACGAGTTCCTCGAGCGTGAAGGACTGGTGCGCGAAGTCCAGCCGGGCAAGGGCCTGGCCGCGGCGTCCGTGCCGGTGTCGAACCTGGAGCTGGAGCAGGATGCAATCGACTTCCTGGAAGGACGGAAGAAGCTCGGCGGACGGTGGCTGACAAAATACGGGGAGCGGGACGTGCGGTTCCTGTCCTGGGGGGCGGCGGCGAAAATCTCGGCCTGGATCAAGGGAAAGCACGATTTTTCGAGAGATCCGGCGCCCACGTTTCCCATTGGAAGCCGCGATCGGATTCTGCTGGTGGGCGATTGGGGATCGGGGATTCCGCGTGCCCGCCAGGTCTCCACGGCCATGCGGATGAGTCTGGAACAGGCGCTGAAGGAGGGGCGCCGCTGCCACGCGATCCATCTCGGGGATGTCTATTACACCGGCCAGAAGCGCGAGTATGAAAAGCGCTTCCTGGATGGCTGGCCGGTACTGAGAAGCGACGACGTGGAAAAGACCTCGTCATGGTGCCTGAACGGCAATCACGATATGTACTCGGGCGGGTATGGCTACTTCGACGTGCTGCTGGCGGATGGGCGGTTCGCGCGCCAAAAGCAATCGAGTTTCTTCTGCCTGGAGAATCGCGACTGGCAGATCCTGGGGCTGGATTCGGCTTACGAGGATGGCGACCTGTACGGGCAGCAGGCCGCCTGGGTCCACCAGATGCGCGCGGCGCAGCCGCAGAAGGCGGGAATTCTGCTCAGTCATCATCAACCGTTCAGCGCCTTCGAAAAGAGCAGCGGCATGCTGCTGGACCGTGTTCGTCCGTCGTTAAACGCAAAATATGTGCGCGCGTGGTTCTGGGGACACGAGCACCGCTGCGCCACTTACGAGGAGCGGGAGAACATCCGTTATCCGCGCCTGGTGGGCCATGGAGGCGTTCCGGTGTGGGCTCCCCGGCAGGATGCGCCACCCAAAGTGAGCTACCTGTACGGCCGCAAGGAGGAGGAATACTTCTATCGATACGGCAACGAGCGGTTCCTCCGGCTGGGTTTTGCCGAGCTGACCTTCGACGACAAACAGATTGCGGTGCGGTATGTGACGGAACTGGGAACGGAGGCCCACAGCGAGGTGCTGCGGGTGGACGGATGAAGTCGGTTACGATTCGGATCGAAAGCGCGGACAGCGGTTATAAGGTCTCGCTCTTCGACGGCGCGCCGCCGGTGGCCGGACAGGGGCTTCTGGCCGGGGTGGTCCGGCAGGCGCTCGGAGCCGATGAGATCCGCGCGGCGGTGCTGAACCGGTCGGGCGACGCGGAAGAGATCGGAATCAAGCTGGGCGATTTTCTGTTCGCGGGTCCCATCTGGGACGCATGGAAATCGGCGGCGAAGGGGGCTTCGATCCGTACTTATCTGGACTGCCAGGCGGCCGGTCTGGCGGGCGCCCCGTGGGAGTTCGCGCGCTTCGATCAGTCGGCGCTCTTTCTCCGCGGCGGCTGGCCCTTCGTGGTGTTTCAGGGGAGAGAGGCGCCGGCCCGCGAGCGGGAATGGGGTCTTCGCGTCCTGGTGGTGATCGCGGCGGAGGATCCCGGCGACACGATCGGGATCTGGCGCGAAGTTTACGCAATTCGCAACGCCATTCGCGAGGTCAACCGGGTGATCGATATGATGCCGCTGAAGCATCCGTCGCGCGACGCCCTGAAGCAGGCGGTCGGGAACTACCGCCCGCATGTGCTGCACCTCATCGGTCATGGCAACAGCAACGGATTGCTGCTGTACGACGGAACTGAATCGAAGCCCTGGGGCGCGCTGCAGATCGATACGGACCTGGCGGCGTGGAAGTGGATGCCGGAAGTCGTCTACCTGAACACGTGCCGGAGCGTGGGCGATCCTCAGAACCCCCTCGCTAAGCGGGATCTAGACCCCGCCGCTCGGCAAAAACAATGGACCGCGGTGGACAAATTTTTGCAGTACGGGGCGGTCGCGGTGATCGCCATGCAGGCCGACGTTCAGGGCGGGCTGGCCGGGGCCTGCGCCGCCGAATTCTATAAGGGCATCGCCGCCGGCTCGGAGATCGACGCGGCGCTCGCGGCGGGGCGCGGGGCGGTGGCGGCGATCCAGCAGGAAGACAGTCTCGATCCGTACCTGCCCAAACTGATCGTCACTCGTCCGGTGGAGGAGATCCTGCGCTACCGGGCCGAGCTGACCGATTGTCCCGATTTCGCCGCTTCGCTGAAGACTTTCGTGGATCGGGACGAGCAGCGGCGCAGGCTGGTGGATCTCCTGGAGCATCGCCAACCGGTGGTGGTGGTGGTGGGGCCAAAAGATATCGGCAAGACCTGGCTTCTGCAATGGTGCATCGACGCCTGGCGGCGGCGCAAGATGGAGACCCGCTACGTGGCGATCGGGGGCTGCCGAAACTGGCTGGACGTAGTGAGGGCGATTCGCGACGGCATCGCCGGGTTCCGGAACCAGCCGGAGAGTGTCCTGCGGGGCTTGGGAGCGAGGGCGCAGGCTCTCTTGAACTGGCGCTTGAACGCGCTCGCGCAGGGCGTGGCGGACCCGCCCACGGATTCGTTTACGGGCACGGAGAAGGAAGACGTCGCGCGCACCAGGTACCTGGTCGAGCAGCCGATGGCAATCATCGAACCGCATGTCAAGGGAATGGCGGCGCTGCACGCGGTGCTGCAAGAGGAGGCCGGCGCGCAGCCCCTGGTGATCGTTCTCGACAATTTTGTGGCCGGAGATCAGGGTTTGACGGAGGGTTATTTCGGCGTGCTGCAAAGCCACTGGCTGGACAGCCTGGTGGTTCCGCCGGGAGGCTCGAACATCCGCGTGGTGTTGGGGCTGGGAAGCGATCAGATCAAGGAGTACAACCTGGAGACGATGCCGGCGGGCTATTCGAAGGTGGATCTGGGATTTTTCCCGAAGGAAGAGTTCGCCGAGATCGTCCTGGATCTTCTGCCGCTCGAATATCCACTCGGCGACAAGAGGGACAGAGCGCTCGCCTGGGTCCGCAAGCTGATGGTCGACTTCGATCCGGAGTACGACGGCCAACTGAGCGGCCCCAAGCTGCGCCAGCGCTGCAAGGAAATTGGGGGAGTCTGCATGGCCAAGAGGAAGGAATGGGAGACGCAGGAGCCGTAGAACCGCCGCGGGCGTCGCGGCTGCTCGCGCTTCTCCAGGAGGAAGCCCGGCGGGAGCAGGCGGAGCGCCAAAAGGACACCGTCGGCAACGAACTGCTGCGGCGCGCGGCCTTGCTGCGCTGGCTGGACGCGGAACTCTACGGCGGGCCGCTAGCCCGGAACCTGCCGGACGGAAAGGCGCCCTCGTTCGAGGAATTCAGCGGGCGCCCGGAAATGGAGGAGGCGGCGGGCCAACCGGGGGCGTTCCTGGTTCGCGATGCGGAGCGGATGCGGCAGATCGAACGATGGCGCAGCGAGATTCCGGCATTGCGGCAGTTCAGCCAGGATCTGGTGACGTACTTCGAAGCGCGGAAGTCTCCGCTCGATGTGTTTACCCACCAGATCTTCGCCGACCCGGACAAAGCAGTGGGCCAATTCCGCGATCTCTATGCGGCGGCCGACGCGCAGTTCGATCTCGCCGAATGCGACACGTTGCTGCGCATCCTGCGCAATCGCGGCGACCTGCGCGGAGGCGCCCTGACGTCCGCGCTCAACGAGCGGGAGCAGTACTTCCGCAGCCGCTCGCTGTTTGCCGACGAATGGCTGCGGACGGCGCGCTTCCTGGAGCTTCCGGACGCCACTCGGGATTTCGAGAAGTTCTTTCGGGACCCGGGCAAGTGGCTGTTGCGTTTGTTCGCGGCCGGCGGCGGCGGAAAGACGGCCTACCTGCGGTGGCTGATCGCCCGTTACTGCGTGCCTGAGCAAGGCCCCAGTGCGACGCGGATTCCGGTGGCCCGCATCGACCTGGACTTCGTGCACGTGCCAGCGCTGGCGGCGGCGCCGTGGCTGCTGTTGATTCCCCTGGCGGAGCAGTTGAACCGCCAGTTGCCGCACACCTATTTCCAGAACTTCCTGCTGTCGCGGCGGAGCTACGCGCCCTTGCTGCAACGGCCGGTGAGCCGCGACGCGGCGGTATCCTTGCCTTCCTTCGATGAAACGCGCCGGACGGAAGCCGTCAATGACTTCATCTCGGCGGTGGGCAGCGAGCCGGTATTGGTGGTGCTTGACACCTTCGAGGAGTTACTCGTCCACCACACGGACGCGGTTCCGGACCTGGTGTCGGACCTGGCGCGGATTCACGCGCAATGTTCCAACTTCAAAGTGATCATTTCCGGGCGGCAGGACCTGTTTACCTGGCGCGATCCCGTCACCGACGAGGGCGCGGCGCCGGTGAAAGACAACCCCGAGCCGCAGTCCAGCGTCCTGACCATCGAGCCGTGGAATCGCGCGCAATGCTGGGAGTATCTCACGGTGACTCGGGAACTCCACCCGGCGATGCCTTTCGAGAAGTTTCCCGAACTGGGAGGGGGCAATCCTTTCAAGCTCTCGCTTTTTGCCGACCTGGTGGGCAAGGGCAACGCGTTTACGGCGGCGGATGTGGCGGAACTGCGGCGGGTCGAGGTGACTTACCTGGTGCTGCGGGTGATCGAGCGCATTCCCGAATCGCAATGCCCGCTGCGGTGGCTGTTGCGCTATGCCGTCGTGCCGCGGCAATTGACCAGGCGATTTGTAGAAGGCGTGCTGGCAGACCAGCTCCAGCGCGCCATGACGGCGGCCAAGCCGGCCCAGGTGGATGCCCCCGGCCAGAACCTGCCGAAAGGCGCGGAAATCGTCGGCACGCGGCGTCCCTGGAGCCGCTGCACGGCGCCGTTCGACACGGCGAGGGACTGGCCCGCGTTGCTGCGCTACGCGGGATCGGCTAACTGGATCACGATGGGAAAGAAGGAGCCGCGCTTGCAACCGGAAGTGGTCACGCCCATGCGATACCTGCTCCAGGAGCAGCCGGTCTACTGGGACATCCATCGGGAGGCGGTGAAGTATTTCGAGAAGGCGGCGGAAGGCGACGCCTGGGCCGACATGATGTGCGAGGCGGTGTACCACCAGTTCCAATTCGCCGGCAGCCAGGCGGTGACGTACTGGGAAGAGTGCCTGGAACAGCCGTCCGCAGAGGATCCCGAGGCCCGCCGCAAGCTGGCGGACCTGCTGCTCTCGGGCGATTTTCGGGATGAGAACCATCAACCGCTGCCGCATGCCAAGACGGGCAAAATTATCGATGGCGAGACGATTGCGAAGGCGCTGCTGGAATTGGCGGCGCTGGACGCGCGCGAAGCGGCCGTCTCCGGCGGGGCGAAGCTTCTGGATCAGGCCTCCGGCCGGCTGGCCAGGGTCGCGGCCATGGAGCGGCAGCAGGGGTTTGCGCTGAAGGACGACGGGCGCCGCGCGCTGGTGGAGGCCGCGGTGACGGCACGCTCGAACGGACCCAAGGCCCTGGAGACTGTGGATCGGGCTTTGGCTTCCAAAGATGTGCGGGCGTATCGCGGGCCGCTGCTGTTCCTGCGGGGTAACATTCAGCAGAAGCAGGGAGACCGGGATGCCGCCGAGAAGGCTTTTCGCGAGGCGGAAAAGGAATCCGCCGGGATTGCGGCGCTGATTCCCCGGTGGCAGATTCAAAGCCGGCTGGGGCGGTTGGCGTATGAACGCGACGACCTGGCGGCCGCCCGAGAGGAATACGCCAAAGCGCTGGGGCCGGACGAACTGAAGGCCCTTTCCGACCGCGACCTGCGCAACGTGGCGGCTACGGTGATTGAGCTGGACCGTTCGTGCGCCAACTGGTCGGCCGGTAACAAACGGCTGCGAGATCTGGAAGCCGCCGCCGGCAGGCGTATGCCGGACCTGCTGGTAAAGCTGCGCGGTCAACTGCTCCTGGATGGGCATCGCCCGGAGCTGGTGGCGGTGGAACAGGCCCCCTTCGACATTCGGCTGCGGGGGCTGGCGCTGGGTATGCTGGGAGATTTTAACAACGCCTCGCGCCTTCTCGAGCAATATTGGACCTCCACCTCGGTCACCGAACCGGGTGCAGCCACGCAGGCGCGCTTCGAGCAAATCCAGCTTATCCTCCGCGACTGCCGCGATTACCGCCGCTCGCGGTCGCTGCTTTCCAACCTGAGGGACCTGGGGGATTACGCGATCCGCGGCGAGCTGCTGATGTTGGAGCTGGATGTGCGTACGGGGCACCGGGAACAGGCCGCCGGCCGATGGCGCAACCTGCGGGATGCCTGGTCCAAGGCGGGACCGCGGCAGCAGGCGAGGGGGCTGGCGACCGCCCTCGCGCTGGAACTGGAGCCGCGAAGCGAGTTCGACCGCCTGCTCGGGATTCTCGCGCAGGTGCAGCCCGCCGGTGCGCGCATGACGCTGCTCGGTCCGTTTGAACTCTTTCAGGGCCAGCCGCCGGTCACCACCGGAGTATCGCGCCGCTTTCAGCAGACTTTTCCGGCGCCACACTCCGGCGAACCGGATTTCGTGGGGCAGGCGCTGCTGCTGGCCGAGGCGCTGCGTTTTGTGGGCGACCGCAACAGCGCTGCCGGGATGCTCAAAGATGCGCTCAAGTCTGTCACGCCTGCCAGTCCGGGCGCGCGGCCCGAGCAGGTTCCTCTGCGCCGCCGCATCATCACCGGACTGCTGCGCCTGGACGCCATCCTCGACGATGGAGATCTTAAGGACTACGCGGCGCGGGCGGCCGACTTGGGCGGGCGGTGGCCGGAGTTTGCCGCGATCGCGGGAGTGGAGCTGGCCGAGTGGTGGACCAAGAGGAACGAGTTGGACCTGGCCGGCTCGGTCCTCAGCCGGGAGCCGCGCAGCGCCAGCCAATACGCCATGCGCTACCAGGCGGCGCGGGCGGTGCTGGAGCAAGCGAAAGGGAACTATGAAGCGGCGCAAGGGCTGCAGGCGCAGGCCATGAATGCGGCGAGCGCACTGGGAATTCCCTTCGACCTGAAATTACCGCCGCGGCCTTCGTCCGACGAAGGCATTTCCCGCCCAGGCCAACCGAATACCGGCGCCGGCCCGCCGCCGGATCACCAGCTCGACCTGTTCACGCCGCAGCCGGGTCTGATGCAGGTGGAGTTCCGGCCTTCCGGCGGAAGCCCCATGATGGGCACCTACGACATGCGACGGTTGACGTTGTTCGATCGGATCGAAGCGTCCGACTGGAACGCGGTGTACCAATCGCTGCGCGACCGCAACGAGCTGAGCAGGCAACTGAAGGAGTTGATTCCGATTGCGCTGGAAAACGCCGTAAAGGAGCGCCAAGGCGTGGACTTGCGAATCGCCTTCAGCTCAGGCGACAAGCTGGCGGCGCTTCCCTGGGAGTGGGCCAGCCTGGGGCCTTTCCGTTTCGTGTACCGCGGGGCGCGCGGGGTAGATCCGACGACCGCGCGTTGGCAGTCGTTCTCGCGGTGGATGCGGGGGCTGGGCCTCGCCATTCCGTTGCCGGGCGGCCCCGATCCGAAGAGCGTCTCGCTGATCGAGGCCGCCGAACGCCAACAGAATGCGCTGGTGGACGGCTGGAACGGACCGGAAACGAGGCGGCGGCTGCTGGCCAGCCGGCCGCTGCCACCGGTTGCCCTGATCAAGCTGAGTCAGGAGGAGGAGCGTTTCGAGAAGACGAGCTACGGGAGCGCCGCTATCTCGGTGGAGAGCTACTATTACGACCGGCGCATTCCGTTCGAAACGTACGATCCGCGGTATCTCCGCCCGGAGCACCTGGAGAAGATTGCCATGCAATTCGCCCTGGTGCATGTCTGCCTTCCGATCAGCGAGTTGAACGGCCTGTTGCAAATAATGGTACCCAACCCGGAGATACCCGGCCTGTCGCCCGCATTTCTCCGCCGGTCGAACCCGGACGCTCCCAGGCCGGTGGTGATCCTGGACCCGCCCCTGCCCCCGCGGGAGCAGTTCTGGGCGCAGCAACTGGTCTGGCGCAACCTCTTCGCCCTCCATCTGTTCGAGGAGTCGCCGGTGGAGGCGGTAATCGCCGCGGGCCTGGCGCCCGATCCCGCGGCATATCTGGACAGCCTGCTGTCCGCCATCGGCGAACGCCGCCCGGCCGGGGAGTTCGCCGGGAGACTCAAGGGGACGTACGCGGGGGCGGTTGTGTACGCATGGGATCCGGATCTTCCGCTCTGACCATATGAGCGTCGCGGACCGCAAGTCGGAGGAACTGGCGCAGAAGGCCGCGGCTTTCGGCGCAGAGGTGGACGACTGGTTGAAGGAGCGCCGCGGGCAGAGCGGCTTTCGGGTCCACTCGAGCCAGTTGGACGCGATCGAAGCCGTGTTAGCCGGCCTGCGCCAGGGAATCGCGGCGGAGTTGAAAGCCGCGGTGGAGCAAGGCGCGGTGCTGCCGAAGGCGGTTGGGATCGAGAACATGATTCTTTCCGGGTACCAGGTTTGGGATTTCTACCGGCCCAAGCTGGGCCAGCGTCTGGAAACCCAGTTCCAGAGGTTCCTGCGGATCGCCGACGAGTTCGCCTGGGCCTGCTACAAGCCGTTTCGCGACGCCATCTTCGGCGATGGCCCGGAGGCCAAGGAGCCGCCTCTGGTTTACCTGAACGCGGACTGGAGTCCCTTCGTGAAGGAGAGAAACCGGGAGTACCAGGTGGACTCCGTGCCGCAGGCGCTGTTGACCAGGCAGCCGGATTTCGCAAAGGCGGTGGCGCGGCTTCCCTTCCCGGTGATCGGCGTGCCGTGGTTTCAGGCAGGTTTTCTTCCCGCGGGCCTGACCATCGCGCACGAAGTCGGCCACGCCGTCGTTGCGGACGGCGGTCTCCAGGCGCGCCTCGTGGAAGGCATGGCCGTGGTGGCGGATGCACAGCGCCGCGCTCAGTGGGAGGCTTGGTCGGAAGAGATGTTCGCCGACATGTTCGGCTGTATCAGCGTGGGTCCGTCCTTCTGCTCGTCGCTCGCCGACACCCTGGCGGCCGACCGGGCGACGGTGAACGCGGCGCAGGAGGCCCAGTATCCGCCGCATTCTCTCCGGATCAAGCTCAACTCGGCGATGCTGCGCCGGCTCGGACACCAGAAGGCGGCGGATGACCTTTGGACCGATTGGTCGCAGCAATACCAGCCACCGTACCCGTGGTCCGATTACGAGAGCGATGTGGATGCGGTGGCCGCCGCTCTGCTGGCGGTCCGCGTTGCACGGGCCGGCGGCGAACCGTGCGAGTTGACGAAGCTGCTTTGGTTCACTCCGGATGCCTATGCCGCCGCAGATCAATTCGCGAAGGATACCGAGCAGAAGATCGCGGGCAAGCGGCCGGAGGTCCGCGGGATGTGGGCGGGCGCGCGGATTTCGTACGAGCGCAATCCGGCGTTGTTCACCAGCGCCGCCAAGGGACAGACGAGCATCGCGGAAAGGTTCACGGACCGGATGCGGGCTGCGTGCCTGGACAATTTGCGGGCGGGCGAGGGGCCGGCGCACAAGGGGCGCCGCAAGTATCTGGAGTCGCTGGGCGGGGAAATCTTAAGCGCAGGAAGCAAGCCGGAGTAGCCGCGGCACGCACCGGTTGCGGAGGAGTCTGCCGGCCGGCCAGCGGCGGGCGGAGGCCGGGAGAAGGCCGTAGTCCGGGTCGCCCTCCCGGCCGGCAGCAGCCGGAAATAGCGCGGCATGCCTCGGGTTGCCTTCAACTGAAACGGCAGCGCAGCCACTTGGCCAACAGTACCATTGCACTTACTGCGATGCGAAAAAATCTTCCCCGCGACAGCGTTCAGGAGTATAATCCCTGCATCCGAAAGCCTAAATCGGAATTCTGGGTGAAGGTTGCGGTAGTTTTCTCCTTCGTATTTCTGTTACAGAACCGGACACCTGTCAACAAAGAGAAGAAAGGAAAAGAGACATGCAGATGGGATCAGTACAGTTCGCTAAAGCCGCCGCTCTTGTAGCTGCGGGTGTAATCGGGGTTGTGGCCATCTTGAGCCGCCCGCTTCCCCTCGAAGCGCAGAACAACAGCGAGTCGATCCAGCAACTCGTCCAGCAAGGATTTGCGATCGCACCCGTTCCGCTGAACCTGGCCGGAAAGGACCCCAATCTGGTGGGTCTCGGCAGCTACCTGGTCAACGCTGTTGGCGATTGCAATGGCTGCCACAGCAGCGGCACGCCGGCTTCACTCTTCCTTTACCCCTACCTGGCGGGCGGCAATCCCTACTTTGGCCAGCCGCAGAAGATCGATCCGAGTGTGTACCTGAATGGGGGCACGAGCTTCGGCTCAGTCGGGACTCCAACCGGGCCTAAGGGGTACGGCGGTCCAGCCATCATCACGCGAAATTTGACACCGGACTATACGGGGCAGGCGGAAGGCGGCCACACGCTGACACAGTTTATCGACATCATCAGGAACGGCCATGACTACGATCAGGTCCATCCGAACTGCACACCAACCCAAATCCAGGAAATTAACGCAGGTGAAACGCCGGCTTGCATTCCTACCGGCGTGGTCCCCGGAACCAATTTCGACAATATCCCGAACGGTAACCTTCTCCAGATCATGCCATGGCCAACGTTTTCGCACATGACCGACTATGACATCACCGCCATCTACGAATATCTAAGCGCCATCCCCTGCATCGACAACACATTGGTCCCGGGGCCGGCAGGCGACCCCAACGAGTTACGCAACCAGTGCGGGCCGGAACCAATCGCCACCGGCGTGCAGGCCAAGTACGCCAATAGAAGTTCCAAGGCTTTGCGATCGGGATGGGCCGGCCTGGGGATCCCGGGCGTAGTGAAATAGAAGCGGTCGTGGCGCCAGGTTGCTCCGCGGGTACGCGCGCACCCGCTCGCCTGTGTTGCGCCGCGCCGGCGAACGCCAGAGGGCGAAGCGTTCGGGCGCCTGGCGAAATTCCGCGCGGCCCAACGACGATTGGCGCGGGCATCGAACCGCCCGGTTGCGACGGCATCGATCGCGAAGCCCTTGGCGCGCAACACAGGGTGCGGCCGGGGCCGTGGAGTGCGCGGTGCGCGCGGCGGAGGCCGCTCCCGAATCCGGCGGGCCAGCGGAAGTTACCGGGCGGCCGGCGAGACGCGGCGCTGCCAGCCCGAGCGAAGTCTCCGGCCGGGGCGTCGGGAGGACAGGTTCGCCGTTGCCAGGGGCCGCCGGAAAGCAGTAGCTTTGTCCTATGACTGGTAAAACTGAGGATTCCGCTCCCTTCATCGGCGCCTGGACACTGCTCTCCTACGAATTGCGGCTGGCTTCAGGAGCGGTGGAGAAGCCGCTGGGCGATCATCCGCGCGGCCGGATTCTGTATCTGGATAACGGGCAGATGTCGGCGCAAGTGGTGGCTTCCGGGCTGGATCCGCTGACGAATGCCGACCCGAGGGAGGCTACACCGGAAGGAGCCGGCCGCGCGTGGCGAAACTACGTCGGATACTGGGGTACCTTCGCCGTGGAGGCCGAAGCTGGAGTAGTGATCCACGCCGTCGAAGGAGCATGGTTTCCCAACTGGATCG
>JASHSS010000033.1 GCA_030038565.1 Bryobacteraceae bacterium | reverse complement strand
AAGCGCATACGCCCACTGAAAAATGTCGAACAGGGGTAGACCGATGGAACGGAACCCGTCCTGAGTGGGCCCAGGCCGTAGCGGCCCGCTCTCCGCGGTGTGTCGCTTGATCGAAATCACCTCAAACCTGGGATGTTTTTGGCCGGCGCCTCCGGCGGCAGCAGGCGCCGCGGAGACTTGAGCCAGGCCGGCCGGGGACCCTCCAGCCATCCCCGCGTACAAAAGAGTAGCCGCGGCCCACAACCGCAAAACGCCGCCACAGTCCCTCATGATACGGCTTCTCCTATTTTGCCTGGCAAGATACGAAATCGCCGTTACTGGATATAAAGGTATTCTCAGCGGGTCTATCCAGATGTAAGGCGAGTTGGTGATCCCCTGCGAGTACATGCGCACGGATCGACAAACTCTGTTCGTTCTTGAATACCTTCACGACTTCTCCATCGATTAGCGCGACCCCGGAGGCGCCGGGACGCGCAAAGTGAAACGCAACCAGCGGCTGTACCGAATTGGCCGGAATGTCCCGTTTCGCGGTCATGCAGACGCTGTAGGCGCCGGCGGAGACGGAATGAGCCGGAGTGCTCTCGGCGATCCCATCGGGCGAAAGCGGAGCCGGAAACAATGCCGGGAATCCCCCGCTGTGTGCCACTACAAAGACGCATATCCAAAACAACACTACCGATAACGTACCTCCGCAACAAAGCAGAGCCGGATTCACCGATCGCTCGGCCAGAAGCTGAAACGAACCTTCGCCGTCGAGGGACTCTGCCGCCACGGTTGGGGTTGTCGGCCCGTTGCAGTATTCGCGGGGCAGAGATATTGCGAGATCCAACAACAGATCCAGCCAAAGACGAAGACCGGAAAGAAGTCCGTTTTCACTACGGGCGCGATCGCGGACCAGGAGCAGCGCTTCGTCGCCGTATGTCCGGCGGAAATGGTCCGGATAAAGCTTTAGCAGGAATGCGTAGAGCTTTTCACACATCGGCCCCTCGCAATATACGCTTTGCCCGTGCTACCCGGAGCGTCTGGGCGATCCCTTCCACCTCCGATCGAACCAGCCTCAGACCTGCGGGCGTCAGGCGATAATAACGGCGGCGCTCTGAACTGTCCGGGCCGGAGTTGCCATCGAGTTCTTCGATGAGGCTCGCTTCCAGCAGTGTTCGGAGCGACCCGTACAACGTCCCTGGCCCCAATCGCACACGTCCACGCGTCTGCCGCTCCACTTGCCGCATGATGGCGTAACCATGAAGATCCTCACCCGCCAGGGCCAGAAGGATGTTAAAGGCCGCTGAGGGCAACGGATCGAGCTTTCGTTTAGGCATAACGAATAACGATATATCGATAAACGATTATCGGGCCGCTCGGTTCGCTTGTCAAGCCGGATTGCTTTAGCTCGCCGCGTTTAGCTATGTCTCGTGCAAGGAACCATCTTGCGGCGGGGCCGCAGGCTTTGCGGTTGCAGGCTCTTCAGAAGGGTCCGGGACACTGGAATCACTGCCGGTAATACTGCGCAGATGATCGATGCTGTATAACTTCTCGAGCAAGTCGTGATCGTGAATCGGACGGGCGCTGACCGGCGGGATGTACAGGCTAAAGCCGCTATGAATCTCAGGCGCCTTGCTTCCCATGTCCTCCAGCGCGAAACGCAGGATCGCCGGGGGCATCAACACATGCGGCGAACAGTAAATCGCCACCACTTCGTGACTGGGTGGATAGAACAGCCGGAGGTGGGCGATGAACCGGTCGAAGCGCTTCGGGCGCGACACGCGCATCGTGTGCAGGCAGGTCTCCAGCGGTCCGATCTGCCATATTAAGGCTGGTACATCCGGTTGGAGCGGACGCCGCCGCAACAGCAGGTCGGTGGCTTCGTACATCTGGATGCCGTGGACGACCGGATCGAGGCGCAAGTCCGCCATGATCGTGTCGATCGCCGAGACCCCCGGCAAAACGCGCACTCTTAGACCGCGGGCCCGGGCCAGTTCCATCAGCCGGAACGGCGGCTGGGCAGCGACCAGCGGATGGCCGTGGAGGGCGAAGGTGACCGGCGGATGATCGATGGCCGCCTCAATCACCTGTTCGGCCATGTGCTCATAAGCGCCCGTTCGCGAATGTTCCTCGCGGTAGCTCGCGTCATAAAGGGCGGTCACCCGCGGACACAACTCCGAGAGAAACGATTTTGTCGCAACGCCGGTATCCACGTAGAGTACCTCCCGCGATGCGCGGATGGCTTGCTCCACCTCGCCGGTCACCTGGGTGGCAGTTTGCACTCCCAAGCCTACGATCCAAATGTCGGGGGCGCCGGATTCCGCAGAGCCCTCCGGCCTGCCCGCCAGTTGAGGATCGGGCTGGAGGAACATGTTGGTGGCCCGAAGAAGAGAGGCAGTCAGCCCTACTTTCGGCATTCCGCCGGGGTTGGGAAGCTGTTGGGCGGAGATGTGAAGGACCGCGTGCAATGGCGTCAACGGCTGTCCGGGCAGTTGGGCGCCCCTGGGCGGAGGCAAAGTGGCGGGATCCACGCCTTCCTTCAGCGGATTCACCCAGGCGGCAAAAGTCAAGCCGCGGGTTTCGCCCTCTTTCGCAAGCATGCACGGCACTACCGTCACCGCCATCCGAAGATCCGGCAGCATGTGACCCTCCGCGCGGACCGCGACTGGCGGCGTCTCCGGCGTTTCCGGCGCGGCCGGAAGAGACCCCGTCCGCTGTCGTTCAAGCGCCGTCCCCAACAACTCCAACATCCGGTCGTCCCGCTTGCGCAGGATATCCTTCTGCTCTTCGGAAAGGTCGAACTCCGGGAAGACAGCCTCCGGCGATTCCAAAAAGCGGCGGCGAAGATCAGGATCGAGCGCCGACCGGACGAGCAGATCGTCAATACCGGGTTTCGGAAAATTGGGCAAGATGAATGGATATTACCAGCTTCGGCGAACTGTTGCCCGGACCGCCCGTGATGTCCCCGATGGGATGCGCCGCGCGACGTCCTCCGGACCGGCTTTCAACGGGATTGCACGTCGCGGGCAAGCGCTTGAAACTCGCCGGGGGCAAGGTGCAGAGCCGCGCCCACCGAAATCCATAGCCGGCCTTCCGGGCCGCCCGAAAACCGGACGCTCTCGAATGTCGCGGCGCTCGCGATGCGCGGCGGCAAGGCGGCTTTCAAATCCAGACACTTGCGGATCGCATTCCGGATGCTGGCGGCGATCTTCTCCTTCACCGAAGCGCCCAGGGAGCCAGAGCGGAGCACCTCGCCCAGAGAGCCATCGGCATCGATTTTCTTCACTTCCGAGGCCATGCCGATTCCGTCCGGCCCTGCCGAAGGTGTGAGCGCCACCACCACCACGCCATTTCCGCCCACCAGCCTCTTCACCGCCTCCTTGCCGAACACTTTGGCGCAGCCCCAGCGCTCATAGTGCAGATTGACGGTGAGGAGGGCCGCCGCATCCGATGGCGCCAGCACCGCGTGGTCCACCGAGAGACGCTCACCGCATTTATCCGAACGATTCAGTTCCGCGCGCAGAAGCGGCGTGATGCTGTCCTGAAGCCCGGCCAGGTCGGCCGTGAAGGCCAGCCGGTAAACATCCGGGGACGGGACCGAAACCGTTCCCCAAGCGGTGACCGGAATGCTTTGCCCTCCCGCTTCGAATGAAGTTTTGAGCGGCGGAATCCTCAGGGCGATGTCTTGGCCAAGCCCGCACACCGTCAGAAACAGGGCACTCGACAGAAGTAGCGTAAGCCGCATTACCGGGCCCGACGCGCGGCCCGCGGCCCGAGTTTCCAGCCCCTTGGGGCTATCCCGTCCCCACGAATAGGGCCGATCACCCCCACTCCGGGCAATGAGCGTTCACCCTTGCCGCTGCCTGCACCGGCCGAACCGGCCCGGGATCGCCACGCCGCCTCGGCGGCCCTCGCCCCCGGCGTCGAGCGCAGCGCGTCATGGAGTTGGCGTGGCGATTGGCTGGACGGGATTTCGCCGTCCGGCCGCTTGCCGCGACGGGCCACTCAACTCCGCCCGGCGGATGCACCCGGGACCGAGGGCACCCACAGGGCGCCAGAATCGCGGCCGCCGAGTCTGGAAAGTTTTACTCCACCCTGTAATTCGGCGCTTCCTTGGTGATGATCACGTCGTGGACGTGGCTTTCTCGCAGGCCGGCCGGCGAGATCCGCAGGAAGCGCGACTTTTCCTGCAGTTCGCCGATATCGTGGGCGCCGCAATAACCCATGCCCGCGCGCAGGCCGCCGACCAGCTGGTAGACCAACTCCGCCAGAGGCCCCTTGGCCGCCACGCGCCCTTCGATGCCTTCCGGCACCAGCTTGCCATTGGGGTCCTGCGCGTAGCGGTCGCCCGAGCCCTGTGCCATCGCGCCCATCGATCCCATGCCGCGATAGGTTTTAAACGTGCGGCCCTGGAACAGAATGGTCTCGCCGGGGCTTTCGTCGGTGCCCGCAAGCAGGCTGCCGATCATGACCGTGTCCGCGCCCGCCGCGATGGCCTTGGTGATGTCGCCCGAATACTTGATGCCGCCATCGGCGATCAGCGGCACGCCGGCATCCCGCGCCGCGCGCGAGCACTCCGAAATGGCCGTGACCTGCGGCACGCCCGCGCCCGAGACCACCCGCGTGGTGCAGATCGATCCCGGTCCGATCCCCACCTTGATGCCGTCCACTCCCAGCGAAATCAGCTCGCGGGCGCCTTCATACGTGGCCACGTTGCCGGTCACCAGTTGCACCTCCGGCAGCTTGCACTTGATGGCCTTCACCGCCTGCATCACGCGCTCGGTGTGGCCGTGGGCCGTGTCGATCGCCAGCACGTCCACCTTGCGCGCCACAAGCTCCTGCGCGCGCTCCAAAAAGTCGCCCGTGGCGCCGATGGCCGCGCCCACCCGCAAGCGGCCCTGGCTGTCCTTGGCCGCATTGGGATACTTCAACTTCTTCTGGATATCCTTGACCGTGATGAGGCCCTTGAGGTTGAACTGATCGTCCACCACCAGGAGTTTTTCCACGCGATGCCGGTGCAGGATGGCTTCGGCCTGTTCGAGGGTGGTGCCCACCGGGACGGTGATCAGGTTCTCCTTGGTCATGACCTCCGAAATCGGCAGGTCCAGGCGGGTCTCGAAGCGCAGATCGCGGTTGGTGAGGATGCCTACCAGCCTGCCGTCCCTGGTGACGGGGACGCCCGAGATGCGATAGCGGTTCATCAGGCGCTGTGCGTCGGCGATGGACTCGTCCGGCCCGATGGTGATGGGGTCCACGATCATGCCGCTCTCGCTGCGTTTCACGCGATCCACTTCTTCCGCCTGCCGCGCCACCGGCATGTTGCGGTGAATGAAGCCGATGCCGCCCTGTTGGGCCAGCGCGATGGCCAGGTGCGACTCGGTCACCGTGTCCATGGCGGCCGAAACGATGGGGATGTTTAGGCCGATTTGCCGCGTCAGGCAAGTGCGGGTCTCGACCTCGGCGGGCAGTACGGCGCTCCAGGCCGGTTCGAGCAAGACATCGTCGAAAGTAAGACCTTCGGTCAGCACGTCTTGAATCATAGGGTGATTCTACCCATAATAACGTAGTGCTTATCGCGTCCGCGCGGCGGCGTATCGCCGGCATCATGGCCTGCATGTTTCCCGCGCGGCCCGCCCGCGAGGCCGCCCGGTATTCGCCGTTGGCGGTGCCCTTCCAGTTCAACCCCTGTCTCGGGTTTGTCCAGGGACTGGTGGCGGTGGCGGCGGTGTTTGCCCGCATCCTCACGCTGTGCGTGGTCTTCGCGGTCTGGGGCGTGCTGAGCCTGCTGGGGTGGGGCCGGATTGCGAGCCCCTGGTGGCGCGCGGCGGCGGCGGTCCCCATCCTCCTGGCGCTGCCCACCGCTCTGATTCCCCCGATGCTGGCGATTGGATCCCTCGAAAGGCGGCTGCGGCCGCGGGACCCATCCGTCCAGCACCCCGTCATTCCTATCACCCCGCCGAACTCATAACGCCGCACTCGGGAGTACAATAATCGGAGCCTGAGATCCAGAATTCAAATCCCGGTTTAGCGGGGAAAGGAATCGAGGATGTCCGAACGGGGAGCGCTGCTTTTCAGGGTTTCGGCGGAAAACACCCGAGACCGCAACCTATGGTTGATCTTCGGTTTGGCCGTCGCTGCCCTGGTGGCGATCGAGGCAGGTGGCTTCAAAGGGCCCCAAACTGGGGAATGCTCGGCATGGCGCTGGTCTTCATGGCGCGGTTCTTCTGGTATTGGAGACCCGCCGTCTATGAAAACGGAATCCAGTTTCCGTCGGACGCTTCGAACGGGCGCGGCCGGTTCATTGCCTGGCCAGAGGTCGAGCGCTACCACTGGGACGGAGACATTCTGACGGTCGTACCCACCGCATCGGTCATCGGCGGGGCGGAGCTCGGACGTCCGCTGCTGGGCGGCGCCGTCCGGATTCCGCCGGGCAAGCGTGTGCAGATGGAAAACCTCCTGGCGGGAAA
>JASHSS010000386.1 GCA_030038565.1 Bryobacteraceae bacterium | reverse complement strand
AAGAAAAAAACCAAGAAATACGGGAAAGGGGGTTTATTTAGGGCTGCTATCTCGCGGTTGGCTGGCAAGCAGCATCAGCGCCTCGAGGATGCGGGCTTTCTGGTCCTCCTCGAGGATCAAATAGCGGCGGCCGGCGCCGGACGCGGGGGCGAAGGCGGTCTGGCCGCGATCGTCCACCGTCACATGGCCTTCGGGCGAGAGAGCGAAATAGCCGCGATCGGGACGGACGGCGTAGAGCACGGCGGTCAAATCCCAACTGGGGCGGTCGTAGGGCATGCGCATGTAGGTGCGATAGGCCTCCGCCACGGGATGGTCGGGGACCCAGGAAAAATCGTGCTCGATACAAGTGGCGGGGAAGCGCAGAGCCTCTCCGATTTCGAAACCGCTGAAGACGATCGGCGAGGGCCACCGGGCGAACACCTGGCGCGCGGAAGGAATATCGGTAGCCACGTTGAACTCGGGCTTCCCCACCGGGAAATGGCCGGCCATGACGCTGAGCAGGCGGACCTTGCGGGCTACCAGTTGGGCGCCGGGTAACGGGCTGGCGGAATCCGCGGCGGAGTCCAGAAGGCGCGCAAGGTTGGTGCTGAAGCCCACCTGCACAATGGTGACGGCGGCATCGGTCTCGGCCGCCAGTGTCCGTCGCAACAGCAGCACGGCATCGGGCGCGTCGGCGCCGTCCGTTAGTTTGTGGGGATACACGAAGGCCCCCTTGGCCGTGCGGCGTTCGGAGGGGATGCGGATCATGGGGGTGTCGTTGGGGGTCTGGCCGTGCTTCACGGCGCCCACGGGGATGGAAGGGCGCCCGTAAAAGGTGTTGACCAGATCGACGAAGGGCGCGGCCGAACGGCTGTCCTTGCTCACCGTCACGGCCAGCAACCGGGCCTCGCCGCGGCTTTCGAAGGCGTGGATCATAGCCAGGGCGAGCGCGTCATCCACGTCGTTGCCCATGTCCGTGTCGAAAATCAGGCGCACCGGACCGGCCGCCGGCGCGACTGCCGGCGCGAGCACAGGCGCCAGCAGCACCACGGCTGCCAGCACCGGTCGAGTGAGAAACAGGGAGCACTTCATAGATTCGATTATGGCGCGCGCCACCTACTCGACCGGCCTGATGGAGCGCACCAGGTAACTGCGCGCCTCGGGACTCAGGGGACCGAGTTCAAAGGGGGTCTCCTGCCCGGGTTGTACCCCGCTGACGTCCCCTTCCAGCACGCCGGACGGGTTATGCCGGCGGTCGACGGTGTCGAAAATCAGGTGGACGCGCGTATAAGCGCGCGAAGAATGGTTTTGGATGGTCCCGGAGAGAAAGACCTTGCCCCCGCGTTCATGCAGAGTGGCCGTGCCGAGGACCAGGTCCTGGGGGTGCAGGTTTTTCCCGGCCTGCTCGACCGTCCGGTTCAAGAAGGCGATCAAGGCCGGGTCGGGGGATTTCGCCGCCGGCGGGGCCTTTTTCGGAATGCTGTTCAGACCCTGGCGCGTAAAGCGGTACGCGAACCGCGACGCGGGGACCAAGGCAACGGCCAGCAGGACGACCAGGGCGATCAGCAGGAGGGTCTTGGGCCGCTGCTGGCTGATGTGCCTGCGTGGCCTGGTTCTGGGCATCCCGTCCGGCTGTTCCCGTGAAGGAGGGTGCATGAGCGTGCCCGGCCTGTGACTATTGGCCGCCTATCGCATTTTCTCCTGGAACGCCCCGGTGGAGGCGTCCACGAAGATCGAGAAGTTGGATGTGCCCACAGATTCGCCCCAGACCACGCGCCAGACGGGGTCGGGAAATTGCGGGTCCTTTTCGAGCAGCAGGGTAATCGGTTTGCCGGGATTTTTCTTGTCGTAATCGCCCGCCTGGCCGAGGGCGGTTTTATAGGCGGCGTCGGTGTCCACCTTAACGGCGGCGATCAGAAACGGCTGGTTGGCGCCCTGCCCTCCGCTCCAGGCCTCTTCCGAACCGGCGAAAACGCCCTTATGCAGGTTGTTGGGCAGATCTTCGACGATGGAGTAGGTGTAGCTGCGCGACTGGCCCCGGGCGTCGGAGGTGAAGGTGGCCTGCCACGCGGCGGCCTTACCGGGCGGAACGTTGGGGACCTCGCTCAACGGCATACTGTTCATCTTGAGAACCTTGGCATCGGGGGCCCATGAGCGGGCCACTTGATACATCTTGTACAGCCCGCTCTGGCCGGTGGCCGGCTCGAGAGCTTTTTCCGGCTCTTTGGGGGTGGTTTCGGGGGCCTCCGAGCAACCGGTAAGCAACAGGCAAAGGGGAGCGCTCCACAGGAGCATCGATCTTGTCATAGATACCTGCGTGTCATTCTAACAGAGCCGTGCGGGCGGACCGGGAGAGCGGCGCCGCAGGGCGGGGTCCTGAGGACCCGGCGGCAATTTGTCCGTGGACAGTGGCGGCTTTGCGCGGCGCCACCGCGAGCTGTGGGCCTGCGCCGCCCAGCGCGACCGAGTTTACAGACATGGGCGCGGCCGTATGCCATAATGGCGACAGCGACGGAGGTGGTATGCCGCTGCCGAAGAATTGGCTGGCGATTACCCTGATAGCGGCCGGCGGGTTGACGCAGGCTGCCTGGGGACAAGTGAAAGGGGGCGGCGGCGTGCCCAGTTCGCCCTCGCGTGGCGGAACGACAGGCACGACCGGACCGGGGACATCCCTTCCCGGCACTACGACTCCCACCAATACCAACACGACCACGACCCCGACCGGCACGACAACTCAGGGACCGCAGGCGCCGATTTACATCAGCGGACGGGTGATGCTGGAGGACGGAACGCCGGCGCCGCTGGGGACGATCATCGAGCGGGTGTGCGGATCGGTGAGACACGACGAGGGCTTTACCGACCCCAAGGGATATTTTTCGGTCAACATCCAGTTCGGGAACGCCTACGGACAGGCAAACCAGGGACAGATCGCCAGCATAGGGGATGCCAGCGATAGCGGATCGAATGGCAACGGGGGATACGGCACGCGCGCGCCGGCGACGGGATCCACCACCACCGCGGGAAGCACCGGCATCGGGCAGACGCCCGGGGGCATGTCTTCGGGGATGGGCCTCGCGGCCTGCGATCTGGGGGCGAAACTGGCGGGCTATCGTTCGCAGACGATCAGCCTGGTGGACCGGCGGCCGATGGACAATCCCGACATAGGGGTGCTCCTGCTGCACCGGCTGACCGGACCGGAGGGCGGCGGCACGGTGAGCGCCAGCATGCTGGCGGTTCCGAAAGACGCGCGGAGGGAGTTCGAGAAGGGGCTGGAGGCGGCCCGCAAAAACAAGCTCGCCGAAGCTTTGAAGCATTACAACAAGGCCGTGCAGCTCTATCCGAAATTCGCCATGGCATTGTGCCAGATCGGAATTCTCCAGGCCGGACACGGCTCCGACGAAGACGCCCACAAATCGTTTGAAGCCGCCGTTAAAGCCGATCCGAAGTATGTACCTGCGTACCTGCAGCTCTCCCTGCTGGAGATGAGCGCGCAGAATTGGCAGAAGCTGGCGGATGTCTCGGCGGAGGTGCTCAAGTTGGATTCGTTCAGCTACCCGCTGGAGCACTTCTTCAACGCCATCGCCAATTACAACCTGGGCAACCTGGGGACCGCGGAACTGGAAGCGCGCCAGACCGAGAAACTGGATACGCGCCACGAATTTCCCAAGGCCAGCCAGTTGCTGGGGGTGATCCTGGCGCAGCGCCACGACTACCTGGGCGCGGCCGACGAGTTGCGGAACTTTTTGAAACTGGCTCCGCACTCGGCCGAAGCTCCCGAGGTGCGGGTGCAACTGGAACAGGTCGAAAAGCTGGGCGAGGCGAACACGGCGCAAGTGGTCAAGGAGCCGTAGGGACTTATTAGCGGCCTTTGACTCACGGCTTGGGCAGGAAGCGCAGCGCGACGGAATTGATGCAATAACGCAGGCCGGTGGGCGGCGGGCCATCGTCGAAGACATGGCCGAGATGGGCGTCGCACTTGCGGCACAGGACTTCGACCCGCTCCATGAAGAGGCTTGGGTCGGTCTGGGTGCGGATGTTCTCCTGGGCCGCGGGCGCCCAGAAACTGGGCCATCCGGTGCCCGAATCGAACTTCTCGGCGGAGCGGAACAAGGCGTTTCCGCAACCCACGCAGCGATACAAACCGGCGGCGTGGTTATCCCAATACTCGCCGGAGAAGGCCATTTCGGTGCCCTCTTGACGGGTGACGGCGAATTCCTGGGGGGACAACTCGCGCCGCCACTCGGCCTCGGTCTTGACGATTTTGCCCACCTCGATGGTACCGGCAGGCTGCTGGTCCGCGGAGAAAATGACGAGTTTGACTTTGGCCCCGGCGCCATCCCGGGCGGCATCCGGCAAGAGGCGCCGGCGGCGGAAAGAGAGGGCCAGCAGGCCAGCCAGGGCAAACGGCATAAAGAGGAACGCGCGGCGCGGCGTTTGGGATGGCGGGCCGGTGGAAAACAGGGCCATGCCGGGTGGGATGCGCCGGGCAGGCCTGAAGTTCCGGCTTACCGCGCGGAGGGGATCTTGGGTTTGTTGCCGCTCTTGAGGATCAGGGCGGTGAGCAGATCGACGGCCTTGTCGATGGGGAGGACATCCGCCACGGCGATGGGCGTGCGGCCGCGGGCGTCCTTCTCGTCGAGGGGCGCGCCCTTATCGGCGAGGAATTGGATCACCTCGCAGATCTGGGCCTGGGTAGCGGGTCCCAGGGTTCCGGTCACCGAGGAGTGGATCACGGTGGCGCCGGTGGTGCTTTTGGCGTTCACGTCCTGATCGAACTGGAAGGCGTATTGGACCGTCTCGAGATGTCCGCTGCCCGCGGCGGCCATCAGAAGAGTGGTGCCGTCCTGTGCCTTGATCTTGGGGTCCGCGCCGCCCGCGATGAGGGCTTTCATGGTTTCCAGCTTGTTGGCGCGCGCGGCCAGCAGGAGCGGGGTCTGCTCACCGCTGACGAAGCGGAAGCCGCCGCCGCCGCGTCCGCCGAAGTTGACTTT